>CAZFVV010000116.1:0-16061 GCA_964522165.1 uncultured Calditrichaceae bacterium | reverse complement strand
CTCTCCAATTATTATGAAAAGCAGTTGCAAAACCATCGCTAAGGCGCAAAGACGCTATGAATATTACCAGGAATCGCAGGCGAGAACTCTTTAAAATCTTTGCGTCTTAGCACCTTTGCGGTGTAACGAGCAAGAAAGGAGGCCTCTTATGAGAATCGAAATCCCTCGAGAGTTGGAGCGTTTCGGCGCGAATCTCTTTTACGGGGTTCAGAAAGTGTATGAGATGGATTCCGGTTTAAAGTCGGACGAGCCGGCCGATCATCCTTGCACCGTCAAGCAATTGAGCTATGAGCAGCTTTACGAAATTGAAAAGGACATGGTGATCGTCATTCCCACCAAGGGAGAAAAACTCCGCCTGTTGCAAGGGGTTTTATATGGAATTCCCCATCAGTGCCTGATCATCGTGGTATCTAACACCCCTCGCCAGCCGGTGGACCGCTTTTCCATCGAAAAAGACGCCGTCGAAAGATTTTGCACCTTTACCCGAAAATCGGTGCTGGTGATCCACCAGGAGGACCCCGCGCTGGGAAGGGCGTTGGAAAGCGCCGGTTACCCGGAGCTGTTAGATGAAAAGGGAACCGTCAAAAGCGGAAAGGGGGAAGGGATGATCCTTGCCACCCTGCTGGCGCGATTGACCGGCAAAAAATTCATCGGCTTTATCGACGCGGACAACTATTTCCCCGGCGCGGTGCTGGAATACATTCGCATCTATTCCGCCGGCTTTGCGCTGCGCACGTCCGATTACGTTCTGGTGCGCATCTCCTGGCAGAGCAAACCGAAAGTGGTCGGTTCGGAGCTATTTTTTGCCAAATACGGCCGCGCTTCGGTGATAACCAACAGGTTTATGAACAGCCTGGTCGGCTATACCACCGGTTTCGAGACCGAGGTTATCCGCACCGGCAACGCCGGGGAGCACGCTCTCACCCTGGACCTGGCCATGTTAATGGAATACGCCTCCGGCTACGCCGTGGAGCCGTACCACCTGATCTACCTGATGGAAACATTCGGGGGACTCAACCACAGCCTGAAACAGGATATTATTCAAAAGCACATTGAAATCTTCCAGATCGAATCGCGCAATCCCCACCTCCACGAACAAAAGGGAGGGGAGCACGTGGAAGATATGATTTTCGCAGCGCTGCAAGTGATTTACCATTCTCCGGTCACTCCCAAAGTATTGAAAGAAGAAATCTTGGAGGAGCTGCGCAGCCGCGGCAGCTTAAGAAAAGACCAGGAGCCTCCCAAAATGGTTTTTTACCCTGCCCTCGCGAAAGTGAATCTGAAGACGTTCCGGCAAGAGCTAAGCGGCCACCCCTGCGCGGCGTTCTTCGAGCCGGTTTCCCCGGAGAACCCCCTGGTCAGGGAACATGACGGCAAAAGAAGCCGCAAAAAAACCGCCGTAAAAGCGCCCCGGCCATGAAGGAAGGTTCCGCATCTCCCCGGCCGGTCATTTTTACCGACCTCGACGGCACTTTGTTAGACGCGGAGAGCTACGCTTTCGATGAGAGCCGGGAAGCCCTCGAAAGGGTAAAATCCGCCGCCATTCCCCTGGTCTTTTGTTCTTCCAAAACCCGGGCGGAGCAGGAATATTACCGCGCCGCGCTGGATATTGCCGACCCGTTTATCGTGGAAAACGGCAGCGCTATCTTTGTCCCGCGCGGTTATTTCGGTTTTGATTTTCCTTTTCATCATATTCGCGATCACTATGTCGTTATCGAGTTAGGGATCTCCGTAGAAAACATTCGCAACCTTTTGCAGGAAATTCGCGGGCAGCTGCAACTCCCTCTAACCGGCTTTGGGGACATGGATTTGCCGGAACTCTGCCGGACCACCGGGCTGGCGTCGGAGGCGGCCTGCCGCGCCCGGCAGCGAGAATACAGCGAAACCATCGTTCCTTCCCTCTCCGCCGCAGAATTCCGCCGCCTGGAAATCCGCCTAGCCGGAAAAGGCCTCATGGGGGTTCCCGGGAGCCGGCTCTACACCATCACCGGAAAAAATGCCGATAAAGGCCGGGCGGTTCAACGCTTAGGCGAGCTGTTCCGGCGGAAATTCGGTCGCGTGATCACGATTGGAGTGGGAGACGGCCAAAACGATTTTCCCATGTTGAATGCCGTGGAGCGGCCCTTTTTAGTGCAAAAACCCGGGCGGCGCTGGGCAGCGGCAGATTCGCCGCGGGTGCGTAAAATCGCAGGAGTCGGCCCGGCGGGATGGAAAATCGCCGTGGCGGAGATTCTTGCCGGATATACCCTCCCCAATCCCTGAGCACAACCCGGAAGCAGAAATTTTTCATTGGTAATTTTCGGGGAATTGTGTAAACTCTCCCTTCATCAGTACTGGTTTTAAGCGTTATTTGATGCGCTACGATTTACGATCAAGCGACAACGGAGCCTGAATATGAACCAGGAAAAGCAACTTCAAACCCCGGTTTCGGCCAAAAAAATCTGGAAAGAGATTAGCGATCCCTTTGTGAACTTTGTGAAAGCCCCCAAAGCTTTGTGGGGCATCAACATCCCTTACGTGATCGAGGGGCTGGTTTACTTCGGAATTCTGACCATTTTGGGTAAGTACTGTTCCGAAAACGTGGCCCTCAGCGACCTCCACGCCGGCTGGGTGTACGGTTTCGTGACCGGCGGAATCACCTTCGCGATGCTGCTCTTCGGGGGAGTTTCGGATAAGATCGGGGTGGGGCGCTCCCTGGCGCTGGCCCTGGGGATGATGATGGCGGGGCGCGCCCTGGTGGCGTTCTCCGGCACCGTTCCCCTGGGAAGCGGAATGGGGTCGCCGATGTTTTTTACCATGATCGCCGGGCTGTTTATGATGGTAGTAGCCTACGGGCTGTACCAACCCGCGGCCTACGCGGGGGTCAAACGCTACACCAATCCCCAAACCGCGGCCATGGGCTACGCGGTGCTCTACGGATTGATGAACTTAGGCGCCTTTTTCTCCGGCTTCGTTTCCTCCAATACCCGCCACGTATTCGAGCCGGTGTTTCCGCCCAACGGGTTGACCGCGGTTTTCTGGGTATATACCGTTCTCACCCTGATCGCCGTGCTGGTGACGGTACTGATTCTCACGAAAAAGGCCGACCGGGAAGCCGTGGAGAGGATCGCGGCGGAAAGCGCTGCTATCAAAGGCGTCGCGGTGGAAAAAAAACTGGCGGCGCCGGCGAAGAAAGAAAAAATCAATAATCTTCCCTTCCTTCTCTATTTGCTGGTTGCCCTGGCCCTGGGCGCGCTGCTAATCCAAAAACAAATCCTGGAAACGCCCCTGTACGATCCCGGCCTTTCTACCGCGGTTCTGGCGTCCCTGCTGGCAATTGCCGGCGTGTTGGCGATTTGGGAATTTTTACGCCGGAGGCCGGATCACCCCTTCCGGGATTTGCGCTTCGTCTTCTTTATTTTCATGCTGATCCCGGTGCAGACCCTCTTTGCGCATAACTGGCTGACCCTGCCGTACTATCTCGACCGCGCCTTCGCCGGCACTATCGTCAGCAAATATTTCGAAGTGTTTTCCAACCTCAACCCCATTCTGATATTTTTCCTCGCCCCGGCGGTGGCGGCGGTAACCAGCAAAGCCAACGTGTACAAAATGATGATCATCGGAACCCTGGTGATGGCCGCGCCCACCTTCCTGCTCACACTGGGGCCGAATTTATATCTCCTGTTGGCTTATATTCTGCTGATGACCATCGGCGAGGCGATGTGGCAGCCGCGCTTTCTGCAATGGATTGCGGAGATTGCCCCGGAAGGCAAAACCGGCGCGTACATGGGCATCGGGCAAATGCCCTGGTTCCTCACCAAGATGATTACCGCCTCTTATTCCGGCTGGTTTTTGGAGCGGTATTGCCCCAAAGACGTTCCCCCGGAACAATTGAATACCGAATTCCTCTGGCTGATCTACTCCTGCATCGCCATCCTCAGCCCCATCGGATTGTTTTTAGCAAAAGGCTGGATGGGCAAGCACATGGCGGAGCAACAGAAGAAAGGACGGGGGGAATGATAGGGGCAGTCGGCAGGGGCAGGAGTGCAAAACTTCAGTTTTGCAGGGAGTAAGGAGCAGAAGCAGTTGAACCCGGGACCCCGGCCATCCGGGGCGACATGTGAGCAGGGATGCTAAGGATCAGCAAAAAAATAAGTTGTCAATATCCTTCGAAGAATGTCATTCCGGTTTTTCCCGTTTTTTGGGAAAATACCGGAATCCTCCGCGGAGATTCCGGCATTTCGCTCCGCTACAGCCGGAATGACAGTGTTGTCAAATTTAACAAGTTATTTTTTAACCGATCCTAACGTATTGTCGGGAGGGCAGGGACAATATAGGATAAATTGTCTATTACCCTTGCAAAACTGAAGTTTTGCACTCCGGCGTTTCTTACTTCTCCAGCATCTTCGCAAAGTCTTCCTCGCTCAAAATCGTGATTCCCATCTCCTTCGCTTTAGCGAATTTCGAGCCGGGGTCTTCCCCCGCTACCACGTAATCAGTATTTTTACTTACCGATTTGACCACTTTCCCCCCGCGCTTTTCCACCAGCTCCCCGGCCTGGTCGCGGGTAAATCGCGACAACGCCCCGGTGAATACGAAGGATTTCCCGGCGAAGCGGTCGTCGGCTTCCGCCGCGCCTGGCGGGGTTTGCTCCTCGAACGGCACCCCCGCTGCGCGGAGTTTTTCCAGCACCCCCAGGTTTTCTTCCTGCTCGAAGAAATCCCGCACGCTTTCCGCGGTCTTATCCCCAATCCCGTGAATATCGTTGATCTCCTCCATGCCCGCCGCGCGCATCCGGTCGAGGGAGCGGAAATGCCGCGCCAACAGCTTCGCCGCACCCTCCCCCACGTAGCGGATGCCTAAGCCGAAGATCAACCGCGCCAGGGGGCGGGTTTTGCTCGCTTCGATGCCGTCGATGAGGTTTTGGGCGCTCTTCTCGCCCATGCGCTCTAAGCCGGCCAGATCGTCCTTGCGGTGTTTGAGCACGTAGAGATCCCCGTAATCTTTGATGAACCCCTCCTTCAGCAGCAACTCCACCATTTTTTCTCCCAACCCTTCGATATCCAGGGCTTTGCGGGCCGCAAAATGGATGATCCGCCCCGCCACCTGGGCCGGGCAGGCCACGTTTTCGCACACCAGCGCCACTTCCCCGGCGGGGCGAACGAGTTGGGTTTGACACACCGGGCAGCGCCCCGGGGGAGTGTAGGGAACGCTGCCGGGGCTGCGCTTCTCCACCACTACCTGCACGATTTTGGGAATGATTTCTCCCCCTTTTTCGATGATCACCCGGTCGCCGATGCGCACGTCTAAGCGCTCGATCTCATCCGGGTTGTGCAGGGTCGCCCGGCTGACCGTGGTGCCTAACAGCAGCACCGGCTCCAAATCCGCCACCGGGGTCACGATGCCGGTGCGCCCCACCTGCCAGCGAACGTTCAGCAGGGTAGTTTCCGCCTGCTCCGTGGCGAACTTGAATGCGATGGACCAGCGGGGGCTTTTGGCGGTGGTTCCTAAGCGCTGCTGTTGTTCAAATTGATTGATTTTCACCACCACCCCGTCCACCTCGAAGGGCAGCGAATGCTTCTTCTCCCCCCACTCCCGCCAGTAGTCGATGACCTCTTCCACGTCTTTGCAGCGGCGATAGTGGCGGTTTACCGGGAAACGAAGCTTCTCCAGGGTTTGCAGCGCCTCGTAATGGCTTTGCAGGGAATTTTGAGGAGCGAGGGGATCCAGGTAATAACAGAACATGCGCAGCGGGCGGCCGGCCACGGTGCGGGCATCCTGCAGTTTCAAAGTTCCCGCGGCGGAATTGCGGGGATTTGCGAATGGCGGCTCGCCCGCGGCGATGCGTTCCCGGTTCAATTTTTCGAACTCCGCGCGGGGGTAGTACACCTCTCCCCGGACTTCAAAAGCATTGAAACCGGCAATAGCGGGATCGATCCGCAGGGGCAGGCTGCGGATGGTTTTGACGTTGTTGGTCACCTCGTCGCCCTGCTCCCCGTCGCCGCGGGTGACCGCCCGCAGCAGCAGGCCGTTTTCGTAGATCAGGCTCATCGCCACCCCGTCAATTTTCAACTCGCAAATATACTCGTAAGCTTCGCCGGGTCGCAGCAGGGAGCGCACCCGGCGGTCGAAATCGCGGATTTCCCCCTCGTTGTAGGTATTGGAGAGGCTGAGCATCGGTTTGTGGTGGCGCATCACCGGGAAAATTTTAGTCGGTTCCCCGCTCACCCGCCGGGTGGGGGAGTCCTCGCTGGAAAATTCCGGGTGCTGCGCCTCCAGTTCCTCCAACCGTTTCATCAGCAGGTCGTATTCGTAGTCCGGGACCGTAGGTTGGGCCAGCACGTAATACTGGTAGTCATGTTCCTGTATTTTCCTGCGCAGTTGTTCGATTTCCTGCTTAATTTTTGCCTTATTCATCGGCGATCTGTCTCCTCATCTGGTAAGTGAGAAAGCCTGCTCCGGGAATGCGGGGCAGCAAGTGAGAATTAAAAAGGTAAAGTCGGGGGGTTGCTCACACCTCACTTCGCACTTTTTACTTCTCGCTCTAACTTTTTCTTGGCATTATCCCTTCAAAGGGTTTAAATTGTTTCCATGAAAAGATTGCAAAGGTTGGCACTCATTCTGTTATTTGCGCTGGGAAGCGGTTGCACCAACCCCTTCGATACCCGCACGCCCGAGGAGCCGGACCCCGGCTCCGACCCGCCGCCCCCGAACAATTTGCAAAACAACCCCGATTCCCTGCGGGCGCAGATGAAGTTGGCCTTTCAATTGAGAGACCCCCAGCTTTATGGCGACTGCTTCGTCAATCCCTTGCTCATCGGGATGGGATTTCTCTTTACCCCGGAACAGGATGAAGCCCCCCGGCTGTTGAATTGGACCCTGGCGGATGAGACAAAATATTTCAGCAATTTCGTAAACGCCGGCGATTTAGTGAGCGTCGCGCTTCGGGATTCGGTAATTTCCCGGTTCGAGACCTCCCTGGATACCTTCAAAACGGAATTTAGCTATTTAATCACCGCCGAATTTAGAACAAAAACCGAACGCTATCAAGGGCGAAGTATTCTGGGCATCCTGCGCGCCCAGGCCGACCAGCTCTGGTACATTTACGAGTGGGTGGATTTGCCCGACCGCAGCGACAGCACCTGGTCCACTTTGAAAGCGAACTATCGCTGAGCGGCGGATAAACCAAGCCGAAAGAGCTTTATGGAATTATCACCCCGACGAAGCATATTATAAAAGGGTAGCGGAACTGTGGGCATTTGCAAACAAGCTTTCATCGATTGCTTATCCCCGGGGGATTTTTAAGTACCGGAGCATCGAAGAAGCAAATAAACAAAGAGAGGAATGGGAGTTGGCTTTTGCCAGAGAGTTGGTTTCCAAAAGGAATTTAAGCGGTCAAACTTAAAGTTGATCAGAAAACCGCATTGTTTTCTAAACATGGATAATCCATGAGGATTTACCCTCTCAAAGAATTATCTCTCTTTTTATCCCTGCTATTTCTGTTTGCCTGCCTCGGCCCCCAAAATGGCCTCTATCCCCCCTCCCAAAGCGCCCCCGCCAAAACCGTTTACGTGGTCAACCAGGGCTGGCATACCGGGATCGTCTTTCAGCGCTCGGATATCGATACCGCGATCTGGCAGGCGTTGAAAAGCGACACCTCCGGTTTCAAGTACATCGAAGTGGGCTGGGGCGACGCGGAATTTTACCAGGCGGAAAACACTACCATTTGGATGGGCATGAAGGCATTGTTCTGGCCCACCGGCAGCGTGCTGCACGTGGCCGGTTTCGACTGGCCGGTAGAGCAATACTTCCGGGGATACGATATTTTCGAAATCCGGCTCTCCGATGAGGGTTTCCGGAATCTCTGCGCATTCATGAACGGGGCCTACGCCAGAGACAACCAGGGAGAAATTATCTCTTTGGGCGAGGGTCTGTACGGCAAAAACAGCCGCTTTTACCAGGCCACCGGGAAGTATTTTATGGCCAAAACCTGCAACAACTGGGCGGCTGCCGCCCTGCGCAAAGCGGGCTGCCCGATTACCCCCTTCTACGCCTGCACCGCGCGAAACCTGCGCCATCAACTCGGCAAATTTGGCCGGAGGATCGGGAATGAATCCTGAAAGTTTTTCCTTCGCCGAAATTGCGAAAAAATACGCCGATCACCCTGCGATTATCGGGCCGGATTACCGGATCAGTTACCGGAATTATTTTCATTGGATTTCCGCAATCGCGGATGGCTTACGAGAGCGACATGTTTCCCCCGGCGCGCGGATCGCCATTCTCGCCCCCAATTGCCGGGAGTACCCCGCGCTGCTGATGGCCTTGTGGCAAATCGGCGCAGCGGCTGCGCCGCTCAGCCCCCGTTTTCCGGAAGGGCAAATTGCCGCCCTGCTCGAAAAAACCGGCTGCTCAAAATTGATCCGGCTGCGAATGGCTTCCCAATCCCCAACTCAAAACTCAGAACCCGCCGCCCGCAACCCGCAACTCGCACCTCGATACTCGATACTCGACGTCAATATCCCGGGCATCTGCAATTCCATCCCGACAAAATCGCGAACATCCTTGTTCTCAAACCGGGATGAAATCTTCCCCGATTTCAAATCCGACCTGACCCGAGGCAGTGGGGGAATGCGCCACCCCAATATCTCCCTCGACTGCGACGCCACCCTCATCTTCACCTCCGGCAGTTCCGGCGCGCCCAAAGCGGCGCTGCATACCTTCGCAAACCATTATTTCAGCGCCCTCGGCTCCAACCTGAACATCCCTTTCGGACCCGGCGACCGTTGGCTGCTCTCCCTGCCGCTCTATCACGTGGGCGGGTTGGCAATCCTGTTCCGCGCCCTCGCCGGGGGCGGGGCGGTCGCAATTCCCGCCCCCGGTATGTCGCTGATAGAAGCGATTCAGCGATTGCAAGCGACCCACCTCTCCCTGGTGGCGACCCAGCTATTCCGCCTGCTCCGGGAAGATCCGCCGGGGAAAATCCTCTCGAATCTGAAGGCAATTCTGCTGGGCGGCAGCGCCATTCCCGCTTCGCTCATCCGGCAGGCGGCGGGGCTGAATCTGCCCATCCATATCAGCTACGGCTGCACGGAAATGGCTTCCCAGGTGGCCGCTACCCCGCCGGGCGCGCGGGAAAAGCTGTCAACCTCCGGCAGGGTGCTGAAATACCGGGAGCTGAAAATTGCCCCGGGCGGGGAAATTCTGGTCAAAGGAGAGACGCTGTTCCGCGGCTACGTGCGGGGAACCGCGTTGGAACAGCGCCGGGACGCGCGGGGCTGGTTCCCGACCGGCGACCTCGGTGCGTTGGATGAAGACGGTTACCTGATCGTGCGCGGGCGAAAAGACAATATGTTCATTTCCGGGGGGGAAAACATCCACCCGGAGGAGATCGAAACGCAGCTTTGCCGGGTTGAGGGAATCGAGCAGGCGCTGGTGGTTCCCCTGGAGGATGAGGAATTCGGAATGCGCCCGGCGGCGTTCGTGAAAATGCAGCCCGGCAAAACCCTGGATGAGCAGGCGCTGCGCCGGTTTCTGGAAACCCGCCTTGCCCGGTTCAAAATTCCCGATTATTTCTTTCCCTGGCCAACGGAAAACGCCGCGCAGGCGGCGGGGCAAACCGGCATCAAGCTGAACCGGCAATATTTCCGGGAACTGGCGGAGGAAAAGAGAAGAGGGAATGGAGGCCGGGGAGTGTGGGGGAGTTCGGGGACAAAGTAAGATTTCGATTGATTCTGTTTCCTGCAAGAGGGTATTATTGGGTGTCAAATTCAAAGGGAAAGTAGGCCTATGAACTATTTCAAATTACTGTTATCAGGACTGGTTCTGCTGAGCCTGGCGGCGTATTCCCAGGAGCGGATTCTTCCTCACGCCATGACCGAGGCGGAAAAGGAGTTGTATAAACATTACCAGCCGCCGGCAGGGGCCACGGAAGAGCCGAACCCGCCCCCGGTACCGGTTCGGGGCATGGCGGAGTGGGAGGAACTGCAAGGGATTATGATTACCTGGACCGCTTTCCCGGCGATCCTCGCGCAAATCGTGGACTACGCCCAGGAGGAAGGACGGGTGTACATCGTCTGCACCGATTCCAACGCGGTCAAAAATTATTTGACCAACGCCGGTGTGCCGCTGTTCAACCTGGTGTTCCTGAGAACCTCTTTCAATTCCATCTGGATTCGCGATTACGGTCCCTGGACCGCCTACGCCGAAACCTCGGACAGCCTGTTCATCATCGACTGGATTTACAACCGCCCCCGCCCATTGGACGACGTCATCCCGGTCACCTTTGCCAACTACATCAACGTGCCGGTGTACGAAGCAACGGTGTTCCCCAACAACCTCATCCAGACCGGCGGCAACCTGATGGTGGACGGGCACGGCGCGGCTTTTTCCTCCAAATTGATCCTCAATGAGAATCCCACCAAAACCGAGGCGCAGATCGACGCGATCATGCACAGCTACTTAGGCATCGACCGCTACATAAAGATGGAGAATCTGCCTTACGACGTCATCCACCACATCGACATGCACATGAAGCTGCTGGATGAAGAAACCCTGTTAGTGGGACAATATCCCCCGGGAGTGTCCGACGGCCCGCAGATCGAGGCGAACCTTCAATACGTTCTCAACAATTTTGAAAGCTGCTACGGCAGGCCCTACAAGGTGGTGCGCATTCCCATGCCCCCGGATCAAAACGGCCAGTATCCCAACGCCGGCGGCGATTACCGTACCTACACCAATTCCATGATCGTCAATAAAACCGTGATCATTCCCACCTACGAATACCAGTATGACACCACCGCGTTCCGCATATACCGGCAAGCCATGCCGGGATACAATATCGTCGGGATCAACTCCAACAGCATCATTCCCCTGTTGGGCACCATTCATTGCATCGTGAAAGAGGTGGGCGCGTTCGATCCCCTCTTTATTTCCCACGCCAGCCTGGGAACCATGAGCAGCACGGCGCCTTTCTACCCCGTCGTGGCGAAAATGAAAACCGCCAGCGGGATCTCACAGGCAGAGGTGTTCTGGACCACCGACACTACCCAGGGATTCGACGCCCTGGCCATGACTGCGACCGGGAATGATAGTTTCGCTGCCAGCATACCCGGCCAGCCGGCCGGCAGCACGGTATTTTATTACCTTTCGGCGCAATCCAATTCCGGTAAAACCATTACCAAACCGATGACCGCCCCGGCGGGGAATTACCGTTTCCGGGTGGAATCCACCACCGTGATTGGGGAAGATGAAGCCGGAACCGTGCGGCAGTTTGCGCTGCATCAAAATTACCCCAATCCTTTCAACCCGGAGACAGCCATCAGCTATCAGCTTTCAGCGATCAGCAAAATAGAATTGGCGGTTTACAATCTCCTGGGGGAGAAAATTAAAAACCTGGTATCGGAAATGCAGCAGCCCGGCGCTCACCGGGTTACCTGGGACGGCAGGGATGAATCCGGGGAGCGGGTTTCCTCCGGGGTGTATCTCTATCGCCTGCAGGCATCTCCAACGGGGCAGGCCGGCAGTTTCGTGCAAACCCGGAAAATGGTTTTGCTGAAATAAGGAGTGGCAAAATTTATTTTGCCCTTGAAATATATCGCGATTCCATACCCGCGATAAGAAAACCAGCCATAGTTCAACGGTTATATGAGAATACTCGGCATCTCCGCATATTATCATGACAGCGCCGCCTGTTTGGTGGGGGACGGCAAGATCATAGCAGCGGCGCAGGAGGAGCGCTTCACCCGCAAAAAGCACGATCACTCCTTTCCCACCCACGCGATCCGGTACTGCCTGCAACACGCCGGCATCGGCGGCAAAGACCTGGATTACGTGGCGTTTTACGATAAACCGTTCCTGAAATTCGAGCGCCTCTTAGAAACCTATCTCGCCTACGCTCCGGCGGGACTCAAATCCTTCATCATGGCCATGCCGTTGTGGATCAAGCAAAAGCTCTGGATGAAGGAATTGATCAAGCAGGAGATAGGCTACGAGGGCAAGGTAATCTTCCCGGAGCACCACGAATCCCACGCCGCCTCGGCTTTTTATCCTTCCCCGTTTCAGGAAGCGGCCTTTCTGACCATTGACGGGGTGGGGGAATGGATTACTTCCAGTTATGGAACCGGGAAGGATAATCAATTGGAGATCGCAGCGGATATCCGCTTTCCCCACTCCCTGGGGCTGCTCTACTCCGCTTTTACTTATTACACCGGCTTCAAAGTGAATTCCGGGGAATACAAGGTGATGGGCCTGGCCCCCTATGGGGAGCCGAAGTACGTGGATGCGATCTTCCGGGAACTGCTCGACCTGAAGGAAGACGGTTCTTTCAAGATGAACATGGAGTATTTCAACTACTGCGCCGGCCTGACCATGACCAATAAGAAATTCCATAAACTTTTCGGCGGCCCGCCCCGCAAACCGGAATCGAAACTGACCCGGCGCGACATGGACCTGGCGCGCTCGGTACAGGAGGTGGTGGAAGAAGTGGTGCTGCGCATGGGGAGGCACATCCGCAAGGAATTGGGTATGAAATACCTCTGCCTGGCCGGGGGCGTGGCGCTGAACTGCGTGGCCAACGGCAAGCTGCTGCGGGAGGGAATTTTCGAAGACATCTGGATTCAGCCCGCGGCCGGCGACGCCGGGGGCGCGTTAGGCGCGGCGTTGGTGGTGTGGCATCAATACTTAGGCAATCCGCGGGTCGCCAGGCCGGGGCAGGACGCCATGCAGGGGGCGTACCTGGGGCCGGAGTACCGCAACGGGGAAATCAGCGCCTTTTTGCAGAAAAATGCCATTCCCCATGCCGAATTGAAGGATGCGGAGATCGCCCCGGCGGTGGCAAAGCTCCTTGCAGAAGAGAAAGTGGTCGGCTGGTTCCAGGGGCGGATGGAGTTTGGCCCCCGGGCGCTGGGCAGCCGTTCCATCATTGGCGACGCCCGCTCCCCCAAAATGCAGGAAGTGATGAACCTGAAAATCAAGTTCCGGGAGAGCTTTCGCCCCTTCGCGCCTTCGGTGTTAGGCGAAAAAGTGTCCCAATACTTCGATCTCGACCGCCCCAGCCCGTACATGCTCTTAGTGGCGGACGTAAAAAAGGAGCGCCAGCGCCCCATGAGCGAGGAGCAGCGAAAACTGTTCGGGCTGGAAAAGCTGATGGTGGTGCGCTCCGACGTTCCCGCGATTACCCACGTGGATTACTCCGCCCGCATCCAGACCGTGCACCGCGAGACCAACCCGCTGTATCACGAACTGATCTCGGAGTTCGAGAAAGCGCAGGGCTGCGGGGTGATCATCAACACCTCCTTCAACGTGCGCGGGGAGCCGATTGTCTGCACCCCGGAAGACGCTTACCGCTGCTTTATGCGCACCAACATGGATTACCTGGTGATGGGAAACTACCTGCTCGACAAACGGGCGCAGAAACCGCTGCAGCAGGACATCAATTGGAAGAAGGAGTTTACGCTGGATTAAGGAGTGGCTTAGAAAATCTGCGAGGCGACAAAACAAATCTTATGCTACGCGAAGAACTAAAATCCATCAACAGCGGCAAAGCAGAGCTGCGGAAGTTTGGCCTGACCGTGGGCGCGGCGCTGGCCGTGCCGGGGGGAATTTTTTTCTGGCTGGGGAAGCCTTTCTACCCCTATCTTCTCTACCCCGGGATCGCCCTTATCCTGCTGGGTTTGTTAATTCCGGGGATTCTGAAGCCCTCGCAGCGCCTCTGGATGGCCTTTGCGGTGATCATGGGCTGGCTGATGAGCCGGGTAATTTTGATCCTGCTCTACTACCTGGTGCTCACCCCGGTCGCGCTCATCGCCCGGGTGGTGGGCAAGCGGTTTTTAGAACTGAAATGGGATCGCTCCCAAAACAGCTACTGGAATTACCGGGAGAAGCAACCGGCAGACAAGAGCGGTTACGAGAAGCAGTTTTGAAGTGAGCTAAAGTGACTAAAGTGATGGAAGTAAACAGTAGCCACTTTAGTTCATTTTTAACGTTAGTTCACTTTAGTCACTTATCTAATCTCCATATCGTTGGTAAATCGAAAAGGAAAGCAAGCATGGGCAAACTCTCGATTTTAGCGGAATTCTGGGAATTCATCAAAGTACGGAAAAAATGGTGGCTGCTGCCGATCGTGGTATTTCTGCTCCTGTTAGGCGCGCTGATCGTGCTGACCCAGGGCTCCGCGCTGGCGCCGTTTATTTATACCCTGTTCTAAAAATTTGAAGGATCTGACCATGAGACTCAAAGAGTGGCACAAGATTGCGTTAATTATCATTTTAAGCCTGGCTGGGGCATATTTTTTTCTGCGCTTTTTCACCCGGGGCATCTCCGAAGGGGCCCCTCAAGTGGTAGAAAATTCCATATTGGAATTGACCCTGTCCGGAGAAATCGCCGAGCGCACCGTGGATGACCCGGTCATTGAAGCGATGGGGGAATCCGCCGAATTATCCATGCAAACCCTCTTGCAGGTGATCCGCAAGGCCAAAGTCGACAAAAAGATCACCGGAATCATCCTGCGCCCCCTGGGAATGGCCATGGGCTGGGCCAAAGCCGAGGAGTTCCGCGATGCGCTGGCGGATTTCAAATCCTCCGGGAAGCCGATCTATGCCTACCTGGAAGTGGCCGGGAACAAGGAGTACTACCTCGCCTCCGTGGCCGATTCCATCGTGGGACTGGGCAGCGGGATGCTGTTCATCAACGGGCTGGCCAGCGAGCCGGTTTTTCTAAAAGAAACGCTCGATAAAATCGGGATCGAGGCGGATTTCGTGGCCATCGGAAAATATAAAAACGCCCCGGATATGGTTACCCGGGAGGATATGTCCGAGGCGCAGCGGGAGGTGATCAATTCCGTTCTCGACCAGTATTATGCCCGCTTCGTTTCCACCCTGGCGGCCGCCCGCAACCTCGATGAAGCCGCCGTGCGCGGGCACATCGACCGGGGATATTTCTCCCTCAATGAAGCCCGTGCAAACGGCTTGATCGACACGGTAATGTATTACAACGAATTCAAAGAGTGGTTGAAGAAACGGGGAGAGAAAAAATCCTACCTGGTCTCCTGGAACCGCTATAAAGACGTCTCTTTTTCGCAGTTGGGCCTCACCGCCAAACATACCGTGGCGGTGGTGTATGGTGTGGGCACTATTGTCATCGGGGGGGAAAACCAGTTCGGGCAGGACGGATTGATCACTTCCGAAGGGATGGCCAACAGCATCCGCAAGGCCGCGGAAGATAAATCCGTGAAAGCGATCATCCTGCGCATCGACAGCCCCGGCGGTTCCGGCACCGCCTCGGACGTGATCTGGCGGGAGGTAGTGGAAGCCCGCAAGCAGAAGCCGGTGATCGTCTCCATCTCCGACGTCGCCGCTTCCGGGGGATATTACATCAGCATGGCCGCGGATACCATCGTGGCGCACCCCAACAGCATCGTGGGCAGCATAGGGGTGTTTGCCGGGAAATTCGCCATGAAGAAGCTCTATGATAAGATCGGCATGAACAAAGAGATGATCCTGCGCGGCAAAAACGCGGATATTTTCAGCGAAACCCGGAAATTCACTCCCGAACAGCGGGAGCTGATGTACCAGGCGATCTTAGAATTTTACCGCGACTTCATCGGCAAAGTAGCGGAGGGGCGGGACATGAGCGCGGAAGCGGTGGACGCCATCGGCCAGGGGCGGGTGTGGACCGGGGAACAGGGCTTGCAAAACGGCCTGGTGGACGTGTTGGGGGACTTCGATACCGCGGTGAAGATTGCCAAGCGGATGTCCGGCATCCCGGAGGACGAGCCGGTGCGCCTCGCCGTTTACCCGAAACTCAAAACCTTTTTAGAGCGCCTGTTCGAGACCGGCTTCCCCAGCGGCCGGGCGCTGGAAACGCTGTTGGATTGGAAACAGATTCCCCCGGCCTTCCGCAGCATTGTCCCGGCGATTCCCTATTTCCGGGCCGGGGAGCCGTTGTATTTGTATATGTACGCGTTTTGAACGCCGGGGTGTTATAGTGTTTTAGTGGGACATCGTCACGCACCATAACACCATAACACTATAAATGCCAATTACCAGTTGGGGATGACATTGAAGAAAGTTTGCCACCAAGACACC
>CAZFVV010000115.1:0-16096 GCA_964522165.1 uncultured Calditrichaceae bacterium | reverse complement strand
TGCGAATGCCCTGCTCTTTAAGCGCAGTCCCCAGATTGTTTTGCGTGGCAGCCCACTGCTGCGGCAGTTGCTCGCGGGTATAAACCTGCAAGGCATTTTGGTACGCCGCCACCGCTTGCCCCAACAATTCCGCCCCCGCTTCCCCCCCGGTGCGAATGCCCTGCTCTTGAAGCGCATTCCCCAGATTGTTTTGCGTCATCGCCCAGTCTTGCGGCAGTTGCTCGCGGGTATAAACCTCTAAGGCGGTGCGGTAGGCCTCTACCGCCTCACCCAACAGTTGCTCGCTTTCCGTTCCCTCCACCCGTATCCCCAATTGCCACTGGGTATTTCCCAACAATATCAGCAACTCCGCCCACTCCTGCGGAAAGTTTTCCCGGTTTACCAGGGAGTCGGCGCGGGCATAACGGTGCAGGGCCACCCGGAAACTGTCGGCGTTGTAATAGGCGTTGCCGGCGTCTTTCCAGTTGGTGTAAGCGGAGAGGCGTTTTTGGCGGGCGGCTTCTTCCAACTGCTTTAACTCCGCTTCATCCCGGGAAGCGGCGGTATCGAAATTCTTCCCCGCTTCAATAAAATTTTTATTATAAAAATTCCGCAAGCCTCGGGTACGCTCGTTTTTGCTGGTGTCGGTGGCAGCATACCACTCGTCAAAAATTTGTTTCACCTGCGCGGGGGTAAATTGGTATTGTTTCGCCCAGCGGTTGAGATACTCGCTAAAATCCGGCGGAGTATCTTCTTCCGGCCCGGGTTTGCGCAGTTTGGTAATTTCATCGGAGAGTTGGGCGATGTGTTTCTCAATCCGGGCATGGCTCCAGAGGGTTTTGGAACCGAGGGGTACAATAATCACCCGGGTGGTGTGCACGTTCTGATAGCGGAGGTTAGGGAGGTTCCATTCTCCGTCTAAGGGGTGGTTAATCACCCAATTTTCCTTAAATACCTTCAGGATTACCTGTTCTCCCGGGATAAAGTCGTTGGAAAGGAAAAATTGAAAATTACCATTGGAGTCGGTGATTTCTTCGGAGCCACCAGAGACGGCAATTCGGGTATCGGGAACGGCCAGGCTGTCGTCGGTGGTTAACTGGCCCTTGAGGGTGATATTGGCCAGGAGCGGCCCTACAAGCAAAATCAAGGATATAAAAGCTTGTAACAGGTTCATTTTCGCCCCGGTAGTTTATCTTCCAATACAATATCTGCCGGTTTCGATAAAACTTTAAATTCATTGCGGGAGCGGTAACCGGGTGCGGAGACATAAATGCGCACGGCATCGCCGGGATTGCCGGGCACAGCTTTAAAAGTAAAACTGCCGCTGCTGGTGGTCAGCAGGGAATCTCCCGGCAGGAGGTTGATTTTCACCACCGCCCCCTCTACCGGTCCGCCCCGGGTGTTGGTGACAATTCCTTTCAGCGGGGTGGTTACCGCTGGCCGACCGATTAATTGCTCCCAGAGTTTGGTTACTTTTTCCGGCATATCCAGGGCGAGAGAAAGGAGCGTGAGCAACGCCGCGGCAAAGGCGAGGCGGGTCTGCCAGCGTTCCCACCACTTTTTGGGGGGGTGAGCCTTCGCTGCCGGCGCGGCGGCGGGCAGGTTCCATTCGGCAATGCCGGGGGCGGCGGGATGAAAATGGATTTGCCAGGGCCAGCGCTCTTCCGCTTCGGCTTCTGTGAGATAAGCTTTGCGGGGATGTTCGCCTTTTTCCAGCTTAACGGCCGCCGCGGCTTCTTTATAGGCCCGTTCCAGCCCGCTCCCGCCGGCCAGGCTGCGATAAAACCGGGCCGCAAAGTGCATGGCCACACCATCATCTATGTTTTGGGAAGTGGCAATAATTGCTGGAACGCCGGCAGAGAGCAGGTCATGCACCTGCTGTTCCGTGGAACAACCGTTTAAAAATACCAATTTCAGGCCCTGCTGCTGAGAAAGGAATTCCGCCAGAGCCGGGGCTGCGGCTTCTACCGGGCGGCCCTGGTGGTCTTCCAGCATCAGTTGGTAAGACCCGGCATGGCCGCCAAAATGGAAAACGGCGATGCGGTCGCGGTACTCCCGGTTTTGAAAGGCGTTGATCACCTCCTCAAATGTAACGTTGGGCAGGTGTTCCACCTCGCACCAGCCCTCTTTTTTGGCCGGGGCCAGGGCTTCCCGGATTTGACGATTTTCCTCCGGCAGGTTGCGCAGGTATGCGCCCACGATCCGGCGGTCGTTGGCAAAAGTCAACAGAATAAGCGGTTTGCTTTGCGGCATTATGGTTCTCCGGCGTCAGTCAATTTTCAGTATTGGAATACCTGCCAACACCTCCCGCGCCCCGGCATCGGTAAAATAATTCAAATGGTGGCAGCTTATGGTCCGCTTGCGGGGTGCTGTTTTATACTGCCCGCCAACCTCCAGAATGCTGCCGGTGCTGACGGCAATGTCGTGGGCGGTATTGCCGTACACGATGTCGCCAATGCCCAACACAAATTTTTCTTTCAGCTCTTTCCAGGGACGCCGGTCTTTCAGCCGGTATTCCCGGGTATCCCCGGCAATTACGGTGTAGGGAATGCCGGGGTCAGCGCCGCTGTTCAGTCTGTTCAGAAATTCCGAACCTTGCCGCATCTGCTCCAGGGTTCGGGTCAGTTTTTTGGACTGGCTCAGGGCGGCAATCAGCATGGCGGCATGGGGAATGGCAACCAGGTTAAAGGTCATGGAGAGGGAGAGCAGGGTAATGGCCAGGTCGCGGTAAGAGGGAAAATCCCCGAATTTGGAGCCGTCGTTGGGCGCGCCGGCCATCACCAGGTGTTTCACAAAGCGGTTACCGTTCAACTGCTCGATTAAACAACGCGCCACCAGCCCGCCCATGGAATGGGCTAAAATGGTTATCTTTTTGTCTCCGCTTTCATGAATACCGGATTTTTTTAAGGCTTCCTTCAGTTCCGCGGCGGTTTTTTCCATCTCTTCGTGAAGGTTTTCGTAGTCGTAGGCCAGCACCAGGTCGTAGGCTTTGCCAAAGGGAGATAAACCGTTTTCCAGCGGTTCCATAATCCCGGTGGCGATATTTTCGGTATCACCGAGGAGGCCGTGCAGCAGCAGGAGGATATTTTGGGCTTCCTTTACCTTTTCCGCCACCCCATATTCGGAACGGCTGACGGAACCGTCTTCCCGGTATTCCACCCGGCAGAGCTTGTTCACATAAGGCCGCTTCAACACCAGCTTATAGAAGCAGAGCTTCAAGGATTTGGTAAGGCTGCGGCGGTTGTCGTCGCTGATATCCGGAAGTTTATCAAGGCGGATGGTAACTTTGTTGAGGCCGGGGCTGGTCTCCGAATAGCCGGCGTCCAGGAAATCTTCCCCGTCAAAAGTCACCGGGAGGATGTATTCATCTTCCGCCAGTTCCTGTTGCAGAACAATTTCCAGGGGATTTTTCTGGTTAATTTTATCACTGTTTTGAATATCGCTGAATTCCAGCACCTCCTGCCCGGCGGCGCGGTGGCCGCCCGGGTTTAGCAGGGACATGCCGGGAACATTTTTAAAGCGCAGCGGGATAATGGACTCCACCGTGCTGCTGCGCTGCAGGGGGCTGGCGGATTTCAGGAATACATTGGCGGTCGCCTCCGGGTGGCCTTTGATGACGATGTTGCCCTCAGCCAGCTTTGTTTCAGAGGGGTTCAAGCGAGTCTCTTGCCGTACAGTGTGAACGGTGAGGGTTTTTGCGAGCCAGGTGGGTTCGATCTCCCTGGAAGCGGCTTTTCGCAGGGCCTCCCGGGTGTCCTCCAAGCAGTTTAACTCGAACATGGAAGCGTCAATATCTACCTCGCTGCCCGCCACGATCAGTTTGAAACGATCGGTTTCCTCCGCAATTCCCGGCCCTAATTCAATAGACCCGCGGCGGATCAGCATCACTTCCTGATCCCCGGGGGTCAGGGTGGTTTCTCCATAAAGTTCTACCTTATAATCCGGGTCGATATAGAAGAGAAACGCTTGCAGTTGTTCGCCGGATTTATTGCGCACCCGGATGCTGTAGGGAATATCTTCCCATTCATCGCCGCTTTCGCTTCTCCGGTAATCCAGGCGGATATTCTCTGCCGGCTCCGAAGTGGGCCGGCCGTTTTTATCCAATTTGTAACAGGGCTGAAGCTGGTTGCCCTCGTAGGTATAGAAAACAAGCTCAATTTCCGCAGGGGCAATGGGAGAATGGGGGTTTTCCAGGCTGGCCATGCGCTCCCAGCGGTCAACGCAGTACAAAATTTCCAGGAGTTTATCCCTCACCTCCGGCCGGTTGGGAAGTTCTTTGAGCGTCTTGCTGGTTTCCAGGTTTTTCAATTGCAGCTTTTCCGGGGTCACATTCAATTGGTAGGTGAAGCGGCCGCTCTCCCGGGAAAATCCGAAAGGGAGGTAGGGTTTGTCGGCCAGGTAATTCAGAAATTCCTCGCAGTCGCCGGGCTTGCCGGCCAGGTGGATCAGTAAAGGATGGTCCGGCATATCCAGGATGTGCGCCCGGTAGCTCCGCTCCGGCGCCAGGGCCAGCCCGGTTTCAATATTGCTTTTGGTAAATTCGACGGCGGTTATTTTGCCGGGGCCAAGCGAGCGTTGGGCTTCAGCATCATAAATCTCGATGCGGTTGCGGTTTTTTAACCCGTGCAGCAATCCCAGATGAATTTCCCAGGCCCGTTCCACGGGATCGTAATGCAGGGTAGGATCGGCAGCGCCGAGGGCGGATTCCCTGGAAAAAACCATCCAATGGGAGTTGAAGGATTGATAGGCCTCGAAAACCGGGTCCTGATTTTGGGAACGCTGCTGGATTGCAATCCGGCATTTCATCAAGAGGTCTTTATAGCTGATTTGGCTTTTATGCTGTTGCAGGGTGTGAATCAGGTGCCAGGTAAACACCCCATGCCGCACGCCGCTGAATTTGTCCTCCCGGGCTTTCTGGTCTTTTTTGCAGGCGGCTAACAGCACGTGGGAGCTTTCCGGGATGGCGAAATTGTGCCGGCGCTTGGCATAGTAACCGTCGATGTAGCTTTCTAAAGCCGTTCCCTCCTCCCGGCTATCAGTAAAGCGGGCTCCCAACATCTCGAAATCATCCGCTTCCCGGGTGCCGGAGCCGGAGTGGCAGCAGTCCAATACCACCGTAATATGGGGGCAGTTTCGGGAAACCTCGGCTAAGAGAACCGCCAGTTCTTTATCCGCCAGGTCCAGCCCGTTATCCTGGCGGCTGTCATAGCAAACCAGGGTTTCATCCAGCCGGCGGGGATACTCTTCCCAAAATTCCTTAGCAGAGATTTGGCAGGAGCCGTGCCCGCTGTAATGGAACAAGACATAATCCTCTTTGCCGGCGCGGGAGAGATGATCGCGGAACCTGTCAATGACGTTACGGTAGGTCGCCTGTTCATTCCTGAGTATTAAGATATGGCGCTCTTCCTCGGCAAAGCGTGTTTCGAGATACTTCTCCATAAGTTCGATGTCATGGATACATCCCTGTAATTTCCGTACCGGGGGCTGGTAATCATTAATGCCCACCAACAGTGCGAATAATTTACCGGTTATCATTCAACCTCCTGTGGTCAAAGGGATCGAGAAATTGGGACATCTCAACCAATACTTTCTGCGACTTAAGGGGGTTGGAACGAAATAATGTACCAGATTTCCCTTATTGATTGTTGGGTAATTATCCGCATTTAGCTGGTACACTAAATTTTTCCAACCCCCTAAATTTTGTAAAGAATAGCCGATGCTTTGATCTTACAGGATATTACCCTAAACGGATCAGAAATTCAACAGGATTTTGTGATTTTTTTTCTTTACATTCGCCGCCCTCTTGTTTATTTAGGGGCGCTGGCTTAAATTTCTCTCACTCTATGGATTCAATTTGGGTATAGGACTTCTAAAAAGCGCCGGTGAACATGGGGCAGTTTTCTTTCCGCAAAATGATGGAGTGCTGCACGGAGCGAAATTCCGGCTGCTGGGATAGCGGCTGGGGGGAATTTTACCGGCGCTACAACGATCTGATTTACCGTTTTGTGGCAAAACGCTGCTATAACTGGAAATCGGAGCGGCTGAAGCGGCAGCTTTGGGATGTGGTCGATGACGCGGTAGCGGAGGTGTATAAAATTTTGATCAACAAATTAGGCAACTATAACGATTTCGATAATGAGCAAAATTTCCCGGCCTGGCTGGCCACGATTTGCAACCGCGCCGCCAGCAGTGTGATTCAGCAATTTTTAAAGGAGCTGTTCATCGACGGGGAGTTGGATGACTTGCAGCACTATATTCGCGCATTTGAAATGGACGCCCAATTCGAGTTGTATGAACAACTGGTCTCGGAATTAAGATCCTTTCAGAAGGGCCATAAGCCCAACATCGAGCGGGATATCAATATCTTTTATTTATATGCCTGGGCGGATTTGCCCGGGCCCGCCGTACTGCTGCACCCCTGCCTGCAGGATATTGAGAAGGAGCATTTGATCGAGGTGGTGGTAAGCCGGATGCGCAACAGCCTGAAGGCAAAGCATAGTTTTGTTGAGGGAAGATGAGAGAAATCCGCTCATCGGCTTCTATTGAATATAGAGCAGGGTAAAAAGACTGATAGCGGCTATAATTTACAGGAACAACTTGTGGATGAAAATTTGACCTTAGGCCGGGCAATCGGCTATTTGAAGTTGCAAAGAGACGATTCCTTCTCTGTCGAGACGCCGGCGCTTTCGCCGGAGGGGAGGGACTATCTGGAAAAGTTAAGCGAAACACTTCAGAATCTAAAAAACAATCGCGCTGAAGTTTCTCTGTTAGAAAATATCCCGCGGTTTCCCTGCGAACTGGAACGGCCTTACCTGAAAGATAACGAACCGTTCTTCCTTGCCCTGTTTCTAATCCCGGGCGTTAAGGTGAATTGCGCCGACCTGTTTGTACATCTGAACAACTGTTTTTCCTGCGCCGCTATCTTTTCCGATATGTTGCGAGACTATCACCAGGCGCTTCATAAAGACTAAGTTTAAAAAAGTGAATATAATGAGAACTCCCCGGAAAATCCCCTATTCATTTGTCAAAGCCTATTTGGACGGCGAGATCGATCGACCGGATGAGCAGATCAACGAAATATGCCGGGAGAACCCCGCCGCCGAAATGCTGCTCCGCCTTATCGAAAAGCTCAAAGAAAAAATTTCCCCCCTCTCGCCCCCTGAAACGAAAGAAATGCTCCCCGCCATTGCAACCTTCCCGGAAATCGATGCCATGCTCCCTGAATTACTCGGCGGTGACATTTCCCCGGAGGCGGCGCAGGCATTTGCCCGGCAACTGTTGGCCTCCCCGCTGTTCTATGATAAGGTCTGGATCAAACTGGCCCAGATAGACCAAATGCTGTCCGCGCCGGAGATCCCGGAGATTGAAGCGATACCGAGGATGTCCCTGGCAGATATTGTTGAAAAAACCGGAATTCCGGTTCGGGCGCAAGAAACACCAAAAGTTGTCAGGAAGAAAAAGACCGGCAACCTCCTGCAATTTTACCGCGACCTGAAGCTTGCCTGGGCGCAAATGAATTTCCGCTATGCCGTGGCTGCGGCTGCGGCGCTGGCGCTGCTGGTCATGGTCTATGTATCCCGGGAGTTCATTTTCAAACCTACCCAGTATCCATACCAGTATTTCGTTTATGATGACCGATTGCCCTACGATTTCGACTCCAACACCCTTCGCGGCCCGCAAACGGTAGAGGAGCCGAAGGATGCCCTGTTGCAAAGCTTTATTGCAGATTTTACCAATACCATGGCAGGCTACCTGACCCGGGATTATGCGACGGCAATTGAAAAGCTGAAGTCCCTGGAACCCCGGGCGTTAGCGCTGCAAGCCCCGGCCGCGGACAGCCTTACCTTCATAAATCTTCGCGAGTACTATTTTTATTGGGGATTATCCTCCCTGGCATTTTCGCGCGACAAATCCTTGAGCCTCGACGCCGGCAAACAGTATCTCGACCGGGCGATTGCGCTTTTAGGGCAGGCCGCCCGGTTAACAGAGTCAAAGCAACTGGCCGGGGAGCCAAAGGAGCGCTACTTTTTGGGGGTCGCCTACTATTTCAAAGGCGATGATGAGAAAGCCTCCCTTCAATTCCAGGGCATCGAAACCACCAGCAAATTTTATAAAGACAGTCAGAAGTTATTGAAGGAAATTCAGCGCAGGCAGGCGCAGGCCGGAAAATAATTACCGACGCAGGAGGAGAGACATGGATACTTTGATTTCGTTGATAACGCTCATTGTCGCGCTCATTATTCTGGCGCTCCAGGTGATTTCCAATCGAAGGCTGAGCAAGGTATCAGGAGAAAATGCTCGCAGCATCAAGGACATCCTGGCAAAATTTGATGAATTAAGCCAATTATTAACTCGGGGGCACAGTGAGGTATTGGCGACATTGGCTGAATTAAGCGAAGCCTTGTTGGGCCCTTATCGAGACGTGCCGAATAAAGGGACGTCCGGGAGCGGGCCGGGGAAACTAAGGGATCTTGATGAAAAACTGAATGAAATATTAACGAAATTGGAGAGCCTGAGCCAGGACGATGGCAAGGATACCCCTCAAAAAGGTTCTACCGGGAGCGGGGGCGGCGGAAAACAAAGGGTATCATAAACTCATGGCAGGTATTCGCACAGCAGCGGTCAGCTATCAGCTATCAGGAAAAAACATTATAGCGTTAATGGCTATTTAAAATGGGCGCATGTCAAATTCCGCGGAATTCGACACCGTTGATGCTGAGCGTGAACATAAGCTGAACAGCTAAAAAAATTGCCACCCTAAAGATTGCCGGGGAGAGTGAACATGAACGCAATGACTTCACCTGAACCCTTTGCCGCCATCGCCCGGGTTTTTGTCTATTTGATATGCGCTTTATGCGCCCTTTCCCGCGGGTATTCTCAGCCCCAGCATTTCAAGGACCTTCAGCCTTCCTACTATGCCGTTTTGGAATCCCTGCAGGGAGATTCTTTAGAACGCCAAACCTCCCAACTCCGGGCCTTCATCGAAAAGAATCCCCGCTTTGCAGAAGCATACCATACCTTGCTGGAGTGGTGGGGTTACCACGGCCGGATCGACCGCGCTGAGGCGTATTACTCCGCCCTGGCCCAATCCCCCAACCCGGCTTTTCACCCCAACGCCTTTTGGATGCTGGCGAAAATTGCCGAACTACAAGGCGGACAAAAAAAAGCTTATGAGATGTATAAAAAGGCGCTGAAGGCCGCCGCTCCCCCGGTTCGTTTGCTGAGAGATTTCATTCAGTTCGACTGGCGCTATTTCAGCCCCCCGGCCGGGGAAAATTTTCTGAACACTCTCCGCCTGCCCCCCGATCTGCAAAAAATCATTTCCGCTTTCTACGTCTATTATGTGGATGATAACAATGAAGCGGCGTTGAGCCTGTTCGAGAAACTCCCTCAACTCTATCGCGAAGATCCCGCCATTCTCAATGCCCGGGGATATTGCTATTATTACTTGGGTAAGCCGGAAAAGGCCGATTCAACCTGGCACCGGGGAATCGCTTTGAGCCGGCAATCCAAAGATCCGAAGGGGGAAGCGGAATTCTTATGGAACATCGGTTTTTGCGCTTACGCCGCCGATAGAGATTTTAATAAAGCCCGGGATTATTTCACCGCCGCCGATTCCCTTGCCCAAAGGTTCGGGGATTATTACCGGATGCAAATGAGCCGCGGTTACCTGGGATACCTGAACCGGGACGTGGGCGATCTGGCCGGGGCGGAGAAGCAGTTTCAGGAGTCGATTGGGATTGGGGAAAAGCTCCGCAGCCTGCGGGAATTGGCCGATTTCTACAAAGGTTACGGAATGACCCTGTATTACCAGGGGAAATATGATTCGGCCTTTATTGCCATTGAAAAGAGCCTGGAAAACGGGCTGAAATCCGGCAATCTGAGATTCGTTATCGAGACGAAGTTAGACCAGGGAGGGTTGTACGTCTCCTTAGGGCAGCCCCATTTAGCGCGCAGAAATTATCAGGAGGCGCTGGAGCTAAGCCGGGCCAACCCGAAGCAGTTTCGATATTACCAGGAATTGGCCCAAGGGTACTTCGGCCAGATCTATATCATGGAAGGGGAGTATCAGCGCGCCCGGGAGGTTTTCCAAAATACCATTCGCTATTTAGAAGGCGACCCCACGCGCCAAAAGGAAGCGCACTGGTGGATCGAACGGGTAGGGAAAACCTACCTTCTCCAGAAAGAGTATGATCGCGCCGAAACCGCTTATCAGGATGCTTACCGCCGGGCGGCCGCCACCGGGGAGAAAAACTTTGCCGCCTGGTATTTGATGCGGGCGGCGGACATGCAACTGCACCAGGACAGCGCCGCGGCGGCGCTGTCAACCTATGGCCTGGCCCGGGAGATCGTTCTGGAGCAGAACTACCGCGAATTTCTCTGGGAGCTGAACTTAGGTTACGGAAACGCTTATCAAAAATCGGGTCAGCTCGATTCGGCGATTGCCGCTTATACCCGCTCCGCAAAGCTGATCGAGGCCAATCGCCGGCACGTGCGGGGAGATCGCTTCCGGGTGGATTATTTCGTGGAGCGATACCCGGTTTACGAGCAATTGGTGAACTGCTATCGCCGGAAATACGACCGCACCCGGGATAGCGCTGATTTAGACAGTTTGTATTTTTATTTTGCCGGCAGCCATAACCGCGCGTTACGGGACCTTTACCGCGAAGGCGGCGCTTTATACAGCCCCGAAGATCTGCAGGCGTTAGGCAAAGTCCAGCGGCTGCAACGGCAGCTTCGCCTGGACGTGGGCAAATTCCGCCCGGCGGAAGAGATCGCCGCCCTGTCCGCGGAGCTGGAGACCGCCCGGCTCTCCCTGCTGGCCCGCCGCCTTCGCGCCCAGAACGCTGAAAGCGATCCCGGCGCGGCCGGCCGCCTGATTCCGGAGTTAGGGCGCATCCTGGAGGCGCTGCAAGAGAGCAAAACCTCTTTTTTGCTGTATCACATTACCGACAGCGTTTCTTTTGCCCTGGCGGCAGCGGGCGAGCAAGTTAAAGTGATCGATTTGCCGCTAACCTCTCCAACCCTCCGCGCAGCAGTGGATGCGTTGATGAAGCCTTTTCACCACGTGCAGGAGGATTCCCTCGCGGCCGTGAGGTTCCATGCCCGCCAGGCGTTTGAACTCTATGAAGCCCTGCTGCAGCCGGTTCTCAAAGAAATCGACCTGGAGCCCCGTTTGCTGATCATTGCGGATACCGAGTTGATGGACCTGCCCTTCGAGATGCTCCTCACCCGCGACCGCGGCGTCGAAGCTTACACCCCCGCCGACCCGCCGGACTACGCCGGGGATTTCCTGCTGAAAAAATACACCATCATGTACAGCCCCATGATCTACCTCCCGGAGCGCAAGAAAGAGAAGGCTGCCCCTGAACCGGGGCTGCTGCTGGTCGCCAACCCCTTCAACGATCTTTCCGAGTTGAACCGCCCCGCCCAAACCGCCGCTTTGCGCACCGGCTGGCGCTTCGACCCCCTGCCTTATGCGGAACTGGAAGCAGCCAATATTCAACAAATTTACCCGCAATCCCGGGTGCTGAAGCAGGATTCCGCCACCCGCTCCGCGGTCGTGAAGGAACTATCCCCTTCCCAAATCCTGCACTTCTCCACCCACGGGTTCGTGGATTCCACCTACGGGGCCTTCTCCGGGCTGGTGTTAGCCCTGGAAAAAGATTCCCTGAATGATGACGGCTTTTTAATGGGCTACGAAATCTTAGATTTGAACCTCGACTGCGACCTGGTCACCCTCAGCGCCTGCGAAACCGGGCGCGGCAAGGTGGTGGCGGGAGAGGGAGTGTTAGGATTGCAGCGCCTCTTCCTGGGCGCGGGGGCCAAAACCGTGCTGATGTCGCTCTGGAAGGTGCACGACCGGTTTGCCGCGGAGTTGATGCCGGATTTCTACCGCCAGTTGTTGATCGATAAAAAGAGCAAACCGGAAGCTTTGGCCCTGGCAAAGCGAACGGTACTCAACCGGAAAGACCCCGGCAGCAGCGGGCTGTATTACCAGCATCCTTTTTTCTGGGCGACCTTTGCTTTGTATGGGGATCCCGGCGTGCCCTCGACCTCCTCCCGGCTAATGGCATATGTTATTCTCTTTTTCGTGTTTTTGGGGGTGCTGGCGATAGTGATATATTACCGTTTTATGCGGAAGCCCGGGGAAGAAGTATAATTCAACCGGTTTGAGGTCCGTAGTTCGGAGCCGGACAATCAGCTTAATAACTCAAAATTACTATTCTCTGTAACCGCGAAATAGCCTATATTTCAGCGCCATCAAAAGGAACAAAACGCAGGATGGAGATGCCCGCTCCCATACCGATTATTTTCCTCGCCTTTGCCAACGACCGCGATGACTACCTGGAGCTGATCGTCCGCGAGCGGGATCAGCTTTTCAAATACCTGCAAACTCATCACGACCGCGGTTATTTGCAGGTGCATAAAGAAGAATACACTTCCATCAAGAAAATCTTTGAGACCTTTAACCGCTATGCCGGGCGCATTGCCATTTTCCATTACGGGGGGCACGCCGGGGGAACCCACTTAAAATTGGAGCCTCTCCCTGGCCACCCCCAAAAGGCGTATGCCGAAGGGCTGGCGCGCTTAATGGGCCTGGAAAAAGACCTGCAACTGGTATTCCTGAACGGCTGCGCCACCCGCGGGCAGGTAAAACGGTTATTCGCCGCCGGGGTAAAAGCGGTAATCGCCACCTCCGTTTCCGTGCAGGATCAAAGCGCCACGGAATTCGCCGAGCAGTTCTACCAGGCCCTGGCCAGCCGCGCCAGCATCGGGGAAGCATTCGAAAAAGCCCGCGCCTTTCTTGCCGCCAAACAGAGATCCGCGCGCCGGATCGAAATATTTCGCAAGGCGTATCCGGACGGAAGCAAGGCGGCGGATGCCGGGGATTGTCCCTGGGGCCTGTACATCAACGAGAACGGGGAAGCGGCGCTGAACTGGAAATTGCCGGAGACCAGCAAATACACCGTCACCGTGCAGGGCAGCGAGACGCCGGGGAAACCCGCTGCGCCGCAGAACCGTTATCTGATCAACACCCTGATCAAAGAAATTGCCGAACACAATAAGGACGTGCAGCGCTGGCTGGAATTCAACCGCGAGCAGCCCCCGGATATCCGGGAAATCCGCCAGCACGTTATCGACAGCTTCCCCGCTCCCATCGGGCTGGAGCTGCGCCGGCTGCTCACCGGCGATGAGACCGGCCCGGAGCGGCTCCGCCGCCTGCTTTTCATCTATGACGCCGCCCTGCAATTCCTGAGCTTCATCGTACTTTCCCAACTCTGGGAGGCCCGCTACCGCCGGCCGGATTTGCCCCTCGATGCGGAAGCGCAAAGCAGGGTAAAGGATTTCCTCTTCTTAGAGGGGGAAAGTCAGGCGGCCTTCGATTACCTGGGGCTGATCGATGCCGTGGCGCAGGTATTGTGCGAGCACCGCTGCGCCCACCTGATCGAAGAGTGCGCCCAATTGCGGGAGATCAGCCGCACCCCTTCCTTTGGCGCCGCCCATCAATGCCTGGAAAGCATTCGCGAAAAGCTAACCGCCGGGACCGTCCCCGCCGGGGAATTGGAGGAACTCCTGCTGCAAGGGGAAAAAAGCCTGGCGGATGTTCTGGCGGGATTGATCTTCCTGGTCAAATACAAGCTGGCCGCCATCAAGCGCATCGAATTGCTGAAAATACGCTATCAAAACCCGCAATACCGCCACAAACACGTCCTGCTCGACAAGGTAATGAAGGATTTTATGGATCAGGAGGGAACCTATCCTTCCTTCACCGACAGCGAATCGGTGCTGCTGTTGAAAACCGTGGCCGATGTGTCCGAATTTCTCAGCCTTTCTCCTTTCCTGATCGATGAAAACGCCTTTACCGGGGACCAGCTTTCCAAGCTCTATCTCTACGCCTACCGCGATGCGGCCCGCGGCGAATACGTTTACCGGCTTATCTACGACCCGCAAAAAGAGCTGCGCGTCTCCGACCATAAATATCCCCAGGTGAAAGCCCTGATCGAAGCCTTCAGCCGGGCGGTGAACCCATGAGATCTCCCTTTAAATTTTTGGATCCTTACCAAAAGGAAGATAAAGAGATCTTCTTTGGCCGGGATGAGGAGATCGAACAGTTGTACGACATGGCGTTCCAATCCAACCTGCTGCTGATCTATGGGGTCTCCGGGGTGGGCAAAACCAGCCTGGTACGCTGCGGCCTGGCCAACCGCTTCCCGGAAACCGACTGGTTCGACCTCTACATCCGCCGCAAAGGGGATCTAAATGTTTCCCTGCGGGAGGAGATCGACCGCCGCGCCCAAACCCCCATTCCCGGGGAGGCCTCCGTAACCGAAGCAGTGCAATCGCTCTACCTGGATTTTTTAAAGCCGGTCTATCTCATTTTCGACCAGTTCGAGGAACTGCTTATTTTCGGCTCCCCGGACGAGCAGGAAGAATTCATCCGCGGCCTGGCGGAATTGTTGAATTCCGGGGTATCCTGCAAGGTGCTCCTGATTGTGCGCGAGGAATACCTGGGCCGGCTCTATGAATTTGAAAAAGACCTGCCCAATTTGCTGAACAAACGCCTGCGCATCGAGCCGATGAAGCGCCGCGACCTCTTGCAGGTAATTACCAAAACCACCGCCGCTCATCAAATAAAATTAGAGGACGACGCCACCGCCGAAACGATTATTAAAAATATTCAAGATAGGCATTCCGGGGCCTCCCTGGCCTATCTGCAAGTCTATTTGGACAAATTATACCGCATGGCCGCGGCTGCGCCGGAAAGAGCCTCTCGCTTCCGCCGCGACAGCCAGCCTCCCGCCGACGATCAGGTTATCTTTAGCAACGCCCTGGTAGCCGCGGCCGGGAAGATCGGCGACGTGCTGGCGGATTTTTTAGAGGAGCAAACCATCCGCATCCAGGGGGAACTGGAAGCGGATAAGAACTTCCCCGGGGTTCCCAAAGACACGGTGAAGCTGCTGTTGGAAGAGTTTGCCAGCCTGGAAGGAACCAAAAAGCCCCTGGAGAAGGCCGCTCTATATGGCCTGCTGCCGGAGGTTTCCCCGGCGGTTATCGACCGCTGCATCGGCGAGCTGGAGAACAGCCGCATTCTGCGCTTTGTGGAAGATCACCATGAATTGGGCCACGACGCCCTGGCCCAGCGCATCGCCGAAAAACGCAGCGCCGAAAAACAGACCCTGCTGCGCCTGCACAAATTCATTAAAGAACGCCTGGAAGATTTTGAACACCTGGGTTCCCTGCCATCGGAGACCCTCTTGTTTGAGGAACATGTCACCCATCTGGACATACCCGTGTACAGATTGAGTTCCCCGCAATCGGAGACCCTGGAAACCCTCTTGTCCGAAAAACAACTGAATGTTATCGAACCGCACCTGCCGGCCTTGAATCTCTCTGCCGCGGAGCAACAGTTTTTGGATGCCAGCCGCCAGATGGTTCGCCGCCGCAAATGGCGGCTTCGCCTTACCGTTTCTTTGATCATGCTCCTGTTGAGCGCCTTATCCGTTTATAGCATTTGGCAAAGCCGGGAGGCAAGGCGGCATGCCTTAGCAGCCAACTACAACCTTGCCAAAGTCTTCGAAGAAAAAGCCCTCTCCGCCCTGAAGCAGGGTAAACAAAGCGGGGATACCCGGGGCTTTCAGGAGGCAATTTTATACGCCGCCGCGGCGTTGGAAAAGGAAATGCCTCCCCGCCGCCGCGCTCTGAAGCCCGCAAACCTGGAATCCCTTCTCGATCAGGCGGTATTGGAGCACAGCCTCTTGCAGCGCTGGGTTTCTCCCACCGCAAAGGTCAGTATGGGGTCTATTAACGCCCTGGCCTTTAGCGGGGACGGCAAATGGCTGGCTTCCGGGGAATCGGACGGGAGCATCCGCCTGTGGGACGCGGTTAGCGGGGTTTGCCGGGATACCCTGCGGGGGCATGGCGGTATAGTTTTTAGCGTGGCCTTCAGCAGCGATGGAAAGCGGTTGGCCTCCGGCTCAGAAGATGGCACGATCCGGCTGTGGGATGCGTCGGGGGGAGATAGTCTGGCGACCCTGCGGGGGCATGGCGGTTGGGTGATTAGCGTGGCCTTCAGCAGCGATGGAAAGCGGTTGGCCTCCGGCTCAGAAGATGG
>CAZFVV010000114.1:0-16256 GCA_964522165.1 uncultured Calditrichaceae bacterium | reverse complement strand
GCTCCTGCCCCTGCTCCTGCCCCTGCTCCTGCCCCTGCCAACTGCTACTGTCCCGCCTACAGCATATTAAATTTCGCCGCCCGCTTGATCAGCGCCTCCAATCCCGGCTCATTGGGATTTTTCGGTTTGCCGGGATGAATAATGCGCACCGGGCATTTTTCCGCCGCCTGCACCAGTTGCTTGAAGGTTCCCGCGCCGGCGTCTTTGATGTAAGCCTGCTTGTTCTCGTTATAAGCGAACACGCGGTTGTTGATGTTGATGCAATCGTTGCAACTGGTGCAGAGCGGGCTGTCGATATACGCTTCCTCGATGATCAATACTTCTTCCGCTTTTGCCGCTGCTGCGGCGGGCGCACCCGCAACAGGGGCCGCCGGCGCCGGGGAGGGCGGGAGCGAAGGAACGGCCAGGGGCGCGGAGGGAATCTCTTCGCCCCTGCCCACGGCAATCAACCCGTTGATAATCCTGAAGGCGATGTCCCGGGTCAGCTCATCCATATTCTGGGAAGGAGCGGGCTGCGCCGCAGCGGCTTCGGTTGCCGGGCGGGTTTCATCCTGAAGCCGTTTCTGCTCCGCTTCCATCATCCGCAGCAGGTAGGAATTATTGATTCCCGCCAGTTCTTGCAGGTTTTGCCAGTGGGCGGCAATCTTTTGGGCGGCGGCAACCACCCTCCAGGCCACCACCACGCGCCAGAGCATGCCTTTTTCATCCACCATCCACAAAAAAGGCACTTTCTCGGCCATGTCTTCTTTCGGTAGCCGGAAGTACTCGCCCAGGGGAACCATTTTCTCACTGCCGGCCGCCGGGGGTACCGGGAGGAACTGCCCGGCAAAGCGGCGGTCTGCGGCTAAAAAATCTGCATAGGTAAATTCGACGGCGGCGGTTTTCCCCTGGCCCTCCGCAGTTTGGTAGGAAAGATTCATCTCCGGCCAGGCGCGGGAAGATTGCGTTGTTAGGCTTACCCTGAAGCGCGAGGCCCAATCCGCTCCCCTGCCCGGGTCGTAGGCAAATCCTGGAAAAGCCCGCGCGTGCGAGGCTGCGGCGCTGAGCAGATAAGCGGGAAGCGGCGAATGGTCTTTAGCGCCGCCCGCGGTATAAACCGCAAAAAGCGCCGGTCCCTGGTATCGCAAGCCCTCCAGCAAACCGCCGGCAAGCGCGGCGGGGTTGGAAAGGCCGGTTTGCAAAACGTAGGAATGATTCAAGTTGAGCGCCACGCGGGCCAGTTGGGCGGCCCAGAAATTCACCGGCGGCTGGTGGTCGTCGGCGAGGGGGCTTTCCGCCAGGTCATCCACCCGGAGCAGAATTTTGATGGGAAAATCCGATCCCAGGAGGTCGAGGAGCAGGCTCTTGTCTTCCGCCTTGATGTGATTGGCGGCCAGGGATAACAAAACCGGCGGAAAAAGGCCGCTCTCTTCCGGGGTCAGCAGGCTGATATCGAACGTCGCGAAAAAAGCGTCGTGTTTCTCTTCCTGGTAGCGGTTTTTCACCTCTAACCGGGCAATGCGCAGCGCCTTGAAGAACGCTACGAAGGTCTTTTGCCCGCGCCGGGCGGTCTCCAGGGCGGTTTTGGCGGAGTCGGTGAGCGTATCCCCGACTGGTCGGGGGCGGCTTTTGGATTTGGCGGCCCCGCTCTCTCCGGCCAAAAACGGTCTTAGCGATTCCAGCGTGCGCAGGCTTTCCTCGATACGCCGCTGGCGTTTCTCCGGCAGCGACTGCGCCGGCTGGCTGCGGGCAAGGATGGTGGACATGGCCGAAAAATCCACTTCTTCTTCCCCGCCTTTTCCGATGGAAGCTTTCAAACCCTCCGCGGAGTAGGCGCGGGAAGCCCTGGCCTCGTCGGTATCCAGGGTGTCTCTCAGGCGGGCGACCAGGTCATCGACTTCCCGGATGATTTTTTCGATTTTTTTCCGCCATACCCGGCCGGCCGCCGCTTGCAGCAGCCGTTCCGGGGTCGAAGAATTGCAGGGCAGCAGGATTCCATCGCTGTTCAAAGCGTTACGCGCGGCGGCAAATTGTTTGGCGATCAGGTCGTCTTTCTGTTTTTGGGAGCGGGTCTCTTCCAAAATCTGGTTTGCAGCCGCTTCCCACAAATCCGATAACCGCCCGGTTCCTTCGTTTTCCAGAAAGCGCTTGATGCGCTCTTCCAGGCGCAGCAGGTTTTGGCGGAATGATTCCCCTTCCTCTCCTTCGGGAACGGTTTTTTCGATCAGCCGGTCGAAGATCGTTCGCAGCGGGGTGGTCCACTCTTCCCCGGCAGGATCGGGTAGGCAGAGCGGGTAATCGTAGCGCACCCGGGAAAGGTCGCGATAGGAATATAAAACGGCCGGAATTAAATTCTCCTGTAACGGTGCGGCGCCCTCTCCGCCGGCCCCGGCAGGGCGGGCAGCGGTGACGTAGAAGGTGCGCAAGTCCGCAAACGCCGGGGGAGTTCCGGCTTCGGGGGGCGCTTGTTCCCGTATTGTTCCGGCGGGGTCGCCCGGGGGCGCCGGCAGGGTTTCTTCCGGCAACGCCGGCGCGGAAAATTCCGCCGCGCCGGAATGGCCGGGCTGGCCTTCCCGGCCCTGGCCGGTTCCTTCGCCGGTTTGGCCATTCAATTTTAAAGATGTAGAAGTTTTGATTTCCGGTTGCTCAGTCTGCGCTTTCACTGCTGTCCCCTTCTTCGGTATCGGTAATACTGACGGCGAATTTGTCGAATTCCTTGTCCAGGGCGGCCTGCACCATCTCCGGGGTAAAAAAATGTTTGGGTTTGCGGATCTCATCGTAGCAGGGAACCTCCTCATTGCGATAGAGAATACCGATTGCCAGCTTGTCGGTGCGGGAGGCGTATTGCCGGGCGCGATGAATATCCGCGGGGTCGTGCTCCTCCTGGTTCTTGTAGATGCGGGAAAGCGCCTTGCTCGGCTGAATCCCGTTCCGGTGAGTGAGCATGAGGATATTATCCGGGTTCTGCATCAGCGGATCGAAATAAGTGGGCAGGTAGTGCGGGCAGCGCTGCAAAATGCGGATGAACGCAAATCCCTGGTGATGATAGGCCGTGCGGATAATATCGTACAGCATTTCCGGGAGCCATTCCACCGCCTGGGCCACAAACGAAACGTTGCTGACCCCCAGGGTGGTAACGGTGGGATTGAGGGGCTGCAAGTAGGCTCCGTAGGGAGTGGTGTTGCTCTTCAAGCCCTGCGGAGAAGTGGGCGAGACCTGCTTTTTGGTGAGGCCGTAGATGGCGTTGTCGTGCATCATCGCCACCATCTTCATGTTGTAGCGGATGGCGTGAATCCAGTGGGCGGTGCCGATGCTGCAGCAGTCGCCGTCGCCCATGTTCACGAACACGTGCAAATCCGGGCGGCGGATTTTGACGCCCTGGGCGATGGGCAGCGCCCGCCCGTGCAGGCCGTGGAACCCGTAGGTTTTCATATAATGCGGAAAGCGGCTGGAGCAGCCGATCCCGGAGACGAAGACGGTTTTTTCCGGGGGAAGCTGCTCGTCGCGGCAGAGCCGCTGCACCGCGGTCAAAATGCCGTTGTCGCCGCAGCCGGAGCACCAGCGCGGTTCGTTGCCCTGGTAATCGGTCAGGGTATAATTTTCCTTTTCCAGATCGATGAGATTGTCAATGCTGACGCCGAACATGTCTTCTGCCTTTCACTTTTATATGTGTTCATGTGCTCTTGTGTTCTTGTAATCTTGTATTCTTGTCTTGTAACCCGAATATCTGAACTTTGAACACATTCATACGGCTTTTAAAACCTCCCGGATTTTCTTCTCAATCGCCCCCGGCTTGATGGGCTGCCCGTGCACGTTGGAGAAGGAATCCACGTCGATGAGGTAGCGGGCGCGCAGCAGCCATTGCAAATTGGCGTAGCGGCGGCTGTCTTCGTCGATCAATTCCCGGTTCACGTCGTCGGAGAAGTTGATCTCCACGGTCATCACCTTTTTGAAACGCTGCAAGATTTCCTTGATTCCCGTGGCCATAGGCTGCAAAAATTTGATGTGCAGGGAAGACACTTTCAAACCGTCCGCCCGCACCCGCTGCACCGCTTCTTCGATTGCCCCTTTGGTACTGCCCCAGCCGACGATCAGCAGATCGCCGCCCTCTTCATCCCCGAACACTTTCGGCGGTTTGAGAGTCTTCTGGAACGCCGCTAACTTTAAGCTGCGGTGGTCGCAGCCCTCCTGGTTCACTCCCGGCTCGTAGGCCACTTTCGATTCCCGGGTGTGCGCCAGGCCGGTGAGGGTGTGCATTCCCCCCGGCTGCCCGGGAATAAAGCGCCGGGAAAGGCCGGTAATCGGGTGCCAGTCGTAAGGTTTGGTACCCTCGGGTATGGGGCTTTGATCGAAGGGGGGAGTCAGCCACTCTTTCTGGAATTGCGGCCGCAAAAAAGGCTGCTGCCCGGTAGCCAGGTTGGCGTCGGTGAGCACCATGACCGGCATGCGGAAGGTTTCCGCAATCTTCCGCGCGGTAATAATGCTGTAGAAGCAGTCTTCGATGGTGGCGGCGGCCATCACCACTTTGGGGGAGTCGCCGGGAGAGCCGAACATGGCCGCTAACAAATCGCCCTGTTCCACTTTGGTGGGCAGCCCGGTGCTGGGGCCGCCGCGCTGCACGTCCACCAACACCAGGGGGATTTCCGCCATTACCGCCAGGCCGATCAATTCGGTTTTGAGCGCCAGGCCGGGGCCGGAGGTAATGGTTACCGCGCACTTGCCGGCGTAGGAGGCCCCGATGGCAAAGGCGCAGGCGGCGATTTCGTCCTCCGCCTGGTGCACCATCCCGCCGGCGTTCTCGAATACCTCGCTGAGGTAGTGGGAGGCGGAAGTAGCCGGGGTGATGGGGTACATGGCGCAGACTTCCATGCCCGAGGCTATCACGCCTAAGCCCACGGCCACGTTGCCGTTCACCACGATCTTCGGCCGGGTATCCCCGGTCGGGGGCACCACGAATTTGAAATTCAGGTTATTTTCCGCCCATTGATAGCCGGCGTCCAAAAGTTTCTGGTTTACATCGATGACCTTCTGTCCTTTTTTGCGAAAAGCGTAGTAAATCTGCTGATAGGCAATTTGCAAATCCATGCTATAGACGTTGCACAGCAGCCCTAACACAAACATGTTCTTGCCCCGCCGGGGATTATCCATAACTTTCAGGCACTCCTCTTCCATGGGAATCTCGTAAATCCGGTAATTCTTGCGGCTGAGCATCTCGAAGGTTTCGGCATACTGGCGTTTGATCTTTTCATCCGGATCCTCCCGCCACTTATTCTCCAAGAGAATAATGCAATCATCCTTCAAATTTTTTGACCGCTCCCGGCCTAACAGCGCCTGCTCGTTGAAGGCCACCACCAGGTCGGCGTCATCCCCGGCGTTGCTCATGTCGAAAGAGCCGAAGCGAATACGGTTCCCGCTGGCTCCCGCGGGCGTGCGCGCCGGCGGCTCGATTTCCGCGGGGATGATTTCCACGGTCCAGACCCCGTTGCCCATGCGGGCGCAGATGGAACCGAAGGCCTGCCCGGCGGTCTGGGCGCCCTCGCCGGAATCGCTGACGATCTCGACGACGTGCTCTTTAATTTGTAGGGTTTTTTTAGCAGATGGTGTTTCCGGCTTGCCGGGACGTGTAAGGATGGGAGTCTCCATTCAAATATTCCTTCCTGATTGAAATATAAGTATCAGGGGTATAAGGTGTAAGGCTTGTTTTACTATACCTTATATCCTATACCTCAACACTAACAAAGTTCAGTTTTTAACCGCTCGAAGTACAAGTTAATACTTTTAATCGAAAAGATCACTTACAAAAATCATATTCAAACATGATTTTTGTCATGTTTTGAAGCTTTTCAGGTGAAAAAGCAGCGTCTGCAAAAAATGCCCCGCGCCGGTAAAAATCTGCTTGTATTGGAGAGGTTTTTATCCGATAATGGAATCATGAATTTTATCGGTTGGCGAAAAGTTTATCATCTATTGGCAGTCATTACGCTGCTCGGCCAGATATTCGGCCTAATTTTCTGCGGCGATGCGGACTGCCTCCAGGGCAGCCCGACGAACGATTGCGTCACGCTGGTTTGCAGCCTGCTGGGCAAACATACCGCGCCGGCCTCGGCCGCCAATAGCAGTTCGAGCGATTCCTGCCAGTGTTTCTGCCACCAGTTAATCGACCTGCCTAAATTAACTCTTTATGCCGCCACATTCGGCGCTAGCGCCCATTACCCGCTTGAGTCGCTCCCTTTACTTTCCACGCCGGTTTGTAACACCGATCGTCCTCCCTCCGCATAATTCCCTGAAATATTTTTCAATTACCCTGACTCGAACTCATAAAATTCAGTTCTGATTTTAGAAAGGAACCGGAATATGTCCCTATTCTTGCGTTCCTGCGCGGCAGTGCTGTTTTTGTCGTTCTTTCTTATTAACAGCAGCGACGCGCAGGAGAATATAACTTTGCAACAGGCCGTTGCATTGGCTCTGGTCAATAATCCCCAGGTATTGGCCGCACAAAAAAAAGTTGAGGTTGCGCAAGCCCGCATTCTGCAAGCTGAAGCGTTTCCTGATCTCGTATTTGGCGCCAGTTGGGAGGAAATACCTTCCAATTTTGATGTCACCAAAGCCGGGGAACGCAACATCGGCCTGGTGCAGCCCCTGGAATTTCCCGGCAAACGGGGAGCGCGCGGGCAGGTGGCGAAGATCGAAACCCAATTCTTCGAAGAAAACTTGCAGCGCGCCAGATTGCTGATAAGCGCCGAGGTGAAACGCGCCTACTACCAAACCTGGTTGAATCAAAAATCAGCCGCGAATTTCGAGGCGATTGCGGATTTGTTGCAGCAGTTCCGGGAGACCGCCACGGTGCGCTACCAGGCGCAGAAGGCGCCGTTTTTAGAAGTGCTGCGCGCCAAAACCGAGTTGGCGAAAATCAATAATGAGCTGATCGCGGCGCGGCGCGAGGCGCAAAACGCCCTGGCGGAGCTGAATCGTTTGCTTGGCCGGCCCGGCTCCACGCCGCTGGCGCTGGCGGATGATTTCAGCTACCAGCCCTTTGATAAAACTCTCGACGTGGTTATAAATGAAATACGCCAAACCAGCGCGGCGCAGCGTATGGCCGCAGCGTTGGTGGAACGGGGCCGCGCCCAAATACGCCTGGCGCAGAAAAGTTATCTGCCGGATTTTGCGGTTGGACTGTTCAATCAAAAACGCGATGGCCAGCCGCCCTTCACCCCCGAAAATCCGTTCGGCAACACGGAGAGCGGCTTGTGGGGCATCGAAGTCGGCGTTTCCATTCCGCTATGGTTTTGGAAAGGCCCGCGCGGCGCAGCGCAAGAAGCGCACGCAGCTTTCGGATTGGCGCAGATTCAATATGACGCCATCGAACGTAATATCATCACCGCAATTGAAAATGCCTATCGCAGCGTTAAAGCGGCGGAAGAGCAAGTGCGGCTGTTTGAGGAAAGCCTGCTGCGCGACATGGAAGACGAACTGCGCACCGGCATCGCGCATTATCAAACCGATCAGATTGATGTGCTCAACCTGATCGACATCTACCGCACTTATACTGAAACCAAAGCGGAATACTACCGCGCCTTGTTCAACTACCACGTGGCGCTGGCCGATTTGGAAGCAGCCGGCGAAACAGCTTTGCAACAACCATGAATTGGAAGCTTCGCGTAAAAAGTTTCGATCGAATCCAGCAAAGGAGTGATCTATGAATTCTCTTAGCAAAACGCTCTTTCTAATGGCCGCGATGGTTTTGATTGCCTGCGGCAGCCGCCAGACCGAAGAGCATCCCCACGAGCCTGCCCATGAACATTCTGAAAACGCCACCGTGGTAACATTGACCCGCCACCAGCTCTTCCATATCCGCCTGGAAACCGCAGAGGTGACAGAAAGCTCGCTGCCGATTCCCCTCATTCTGCCGGGGAAGTTAGCGCTCAATGAGCGCCGGCGGGCGGAAATTACCGCTCGGCTGGCCGGCCGGGTAGAAAAAATTTCGGCGTTTGCCGGTGAACGGGCGGCCGCCGGACAGGTGCTGGCGCAGGTATTCAGCCAGGAATTCCTGGCCGTGCAGATGGAGTATTTGCAAGCTATGGAACGCTCCCGGCGAATCGGCAGTGAAAATTCCTCCTCTGGAGAAGCGGGAACTGCCGCTGGCATCCTGCTCTCCGCCCAAAAAAAACTGGAGGTGGCCGGCTTAAACGAAGCAGACTTTCGCCAGTTGGAAACAACCCAGGAGCCGCTGAGCTTTCTGCCGGTGCGAGCGCCGTTTGCCGGGGCGGTGCTGGCCGTGGAAGTTGTACAGGGCCAGTTCGTGGAACCGGGCGCGCGCCTGTTTGAAATTGCGGATCTCTCCACCCTGTGGGTGCTGGCGGATATTTATGAACAGGATTTGCCGCGCATCCACAAAGGGATGGCAGCGCAGGTATCGGTCACGCCTTACCCGGGAGAAATGTTTCCCGCCATCCTGGGCGAAATTTTCCCGGCGGTTGATGAGAAAACCCGCACGGTGAAGGCGCGGCTGGAGGTGTCCAATCACCAAAGTAAACTCAAGCTGGGAATGTTTGCCAGCGTGCATCTCACTGCCGAATTAGGCGGCAACACCATCAAAGTGCCGGCCGGCGCCATTCTCGGCGAGACCGAGCGGCATTTCGTGTTCGTGGCGGTAAATGATTCCACCTTTGAGAAGCGCGAGGTGCGCACCGGCGCGGAAACTCGCGAAGTAGTGGAAGTGCTCGACGGGCTGGCTACCGGGGAGCGCATCGTCGTGCGGGGAGGATTCTTTTTGAAATCGGAACTGGCGAAGGAAACGTTTGGGGAGGAGCATTAAAATGATCAACCGTGTAATCCAATTTTCCCTTAGACGACCCTTGCTGATTTTCTTCGTGGTCATCCACCTGGCCGGTCTCGGCTACTGGTCGCTCACCCACATTCCCATCGACGCCTTCCCGGACGTGACCAATGTGCAGGTGCAGATTTTAGCGGAAGCGCCGGGCCTTTCCCCGGTGGAAGTAGAGCAGTTGGTCACCTTCCCGATCGAGGTGGCCATGAACGGCCTGCCGCGCCTCACCGAAGTGCGCTCCATATCCAAATTTGGCCTGGGCGTCATCACCGTGGTGTTCGAAGACGAGGTGGATATTTATTTCGCCCGCCAACTGGTACTGGAACGGCTGCAAAGCGCCCGGGAATCCCTGCCGCCGGGAATGCCGGAAGCGCAAATGGGTCCCGTTACGACGGGGATGGGCGAAATCTATCAATACTTCCTGGAAAGCGACAGCCTGAACCTGATGGAGCTGCGCAGCATCCAGGACTGGGTGATCAAACCACAGCTTCGCACCGTGCCCGGCGTTACCGAAGTCAATAGCTTCGGGGGATTGGTGAAGCAATATCAAATTCTGGTTATACCGGAAAAACTGCTCGGCTACGGTCTTTCGCTGGCGGAAGTATTCGAGGCCGTGGAAAACAACAACAGCGTGGTGGGCGGCAATTTTATCGAGCACGCTTCGGAGCAATACATCATTCGCGGGGTGGGCCGGGCGCAGGGCGTCGGCGACCTGGAAAACATTGTGGTGAAATCCATCGACGGCACCCCGGTTTACGTGAAGAACGTGGCGGAAGTCGCCATCGGGCCGGAAGTGCGCCAGGGCGCGGTGGTGATGCAGGCGCGCGGGGAAGTGGCCGCCGCCATCGTCATGATGTTGAAAGGCGAAAACAGCCGGGAAGTGATTGCCCGCGTGAAAGCCAAAATCGAGCAGATCAACAAAACCCTGCCGCGCCACGTGAAGATTCATCCCTACTACGACCAGACCGAACTGGTCGAGAGAACCATCAACACCGTGCGCACCAACCTCGTCGAAGGGGGCCTGCTGGTCATTGCGGTGCTGTTCATTTTCCTGGGCAACATTCGCGCGGCGCTGTTGGTGGCCTCGGTGATTCCCCTGGCGATGTTGTTTGCCTTCATCGGCATGAAGTGGCGCGGCCTGAGCGCCAACCTGATGAGCCTGGGCGCGATTGATTTCGGCATGATCGTGGACGGCGCGGTGGTGATGGTGGAAAACTGCCTGCGCCGCCTGGGGCTGGCTCCGGCGGGAGAAACGCGCGAGCACACCATTGCCAGTGCGGCGCAGGAAGTGGCTCGCCCGGTGCTCTTCGGGGTGCTCATCATCATCGCGGTGTACCTCCCCATCCTCACCCTGCAGGGCATCGAAGGCAAACTGTTCACCCCCATGGCCATGACCGTGGGTTTTGCGCTGCTCGGCTCGCTCTTCCTGGCGCTCACCTTTATGCCGGCTGCGGCGCGTTTCGTTTTGCCCAAAGAAGTGAAACACCAGGAGGCGTTCATCATGCGCTGGCTGCGGAAATATTACACACCGGCGTTGGAAAAAGCCTTGCGGCACAAAGGCAAGATGCTGGCCGGCGCGCTGTCGATGCTCCTGATTTCCTTTGCGCTTATTCCCTTCCTGGGCAGAGAGTTTATCCCGGAGTTAGACGAAGGCGCGATACTGGTGCAGCCGATCCGGATGCCCAGCATCAGCCTCAGCGAATCCATCGAAATCGACAAACAGGTGCAGAAAATCATCATGCAATTCCCGGAAGTGGAATTTGCGGTGGGCCGCCTGGGCCGCCCGGATATTGCCACCGATCCCATGGGGGTGAACCTCAGTGACATCTACGTGACCCTCAAGCCCCGCCGGGAATGGAAGACCGCCGAAACCAAAGAAGAACTGGTAGATAAAATGGTGCATGAGTTACAGCAGATTCCCGGGGTCAATTACAACATGACCCAGCCGATTGCCATGCGCGTCGATGAGCTGGTTTCCGGGGTCAAATCCGACCTGGCCATAAAGTTGTTCGGCGAGGATCTGGCGATACTCAAGAAAAAGGCGGAAGAGATTGCCGCGGTCGTGCAGAAAATTTCCGGCGCGGAAGACCTGGCAGTGGAGCAGATTGCCGGGCAAACTTACCTGAACGTGTACATCGACCGGGAGGCCATTGCCCGCCACGGGCTGAACGTGGCGGAGGTGCAGCAGGTGATTGAAATCGCCATCGGCGGCAAGGTCGCCTCGGAAATTTTGGAGGGAAGCAGACGTTTTGCAGTAGTGGTGCGCTACCCGGAAAACCAGCGCAGCGACATTTCCGCGATTGAACGCTCCCTGGTGCATCTGCCGGGCGGCGGGAATATTCCCCTTTCCCAGGTTGCCCGGGTGCTGGCCGAGGAAGGGCCGGTGCAGGTAAGCCGGGAGTTCGGGCAGCGGCGCATCGCCGTGGAGTGCAACGTGCGCGGGCGCGACATTGGCAGCTTTGTGGGCGAGGCGCAGCGCCGGATTGCCGAGGAAGTGCAACTGCCGCCCGGCTATTACCTTACCTGGGGCGGGCAGTTCGAGCACCAGCAATCCGCCACGCGGCGGCTGATGTTAGTGGTGCCGCTCTCGATCTTCATCATCTTTGCGCTGCTCTACACCACTTTCGGCAACTTCCGCCACCCCCTGTTGATCCTGGTTAATTTGCCTTTTGCTCTCAGCGGGGGAATTTTCGCCTTGCTGCTGCGCGGTATGCCCATCAGCGTTTCGGCCAGCATCGGCTTTATCGCCCTCTTCGGGGTGGCGGTGCTCAACGGAGTGGTGCTGGTGACTTATATGAACCAATTGCGGGCGGAGGGAATTCCCGTGCCACTTGCCACGCTGCGGGGCGCTTCCGAACGATTGCGCCCGGTGCTGATGACCGCGCTGGTAGCCATGCTGGGATTCGTACCTATGGCGCTCTCGCACGGCACCGGCGCGGAAGTGCAGCGCCCGCTGGCTACCGTGGTCATCGGCGGGCTGGTCACTTCTACGTTGTTGACGCTGTTCATTTTGCCGGTAGTGTATGAGTGGTTGGAAAGGCGGAGGGAGGGATGATTTGGAATTTCGGATTTGGGATTTCGGATCGAATCTGTTGGTGGCGCGCTTTTCAATCCGAAATCCGCAGTCCGCCATTCGAAATCTGAAATCTAAATTCGCCGCTACCACTTTTCACCGGTAAAAGAGACGAGAGGGTGAGAAAACGGCGCAATCAAAATTTTCAGTGTAACAACATCATTTTGCGGCTTTGCTCAAAGCTGCCGGCCTTTAATTTATAAAAATACACCCCGCTGCTCAGGGCTGCTCCGAATTCATCCATCCCGTCCCATCGCACGGTATATCTTCCCGGCGCCTGGACTTCACTGACCAGGGTGCGGACCAACTGCCCGGTAATATTGTAAATCTCCAATTCCACATGGCTGACGCCTGATAGCTGATAGCTGATAGCTGTTCCGGGGTTGAACGGGTTGGGATAGTTCTGCTCCAACCGGAAGGACAGCGGAACCGCAGGATCGTCCGGGATGCCCACGGTGGTGGATTGCAGGGCAATGTTTTGTATGACGTTGGCGCCGGAAGGAAGCGAGACCGTAAGGGTATCCGTGAAATAGCCCGGCCTGGAAACGATGATGGTATGGGTTCCCTCGTTGGTGCGCAGGGAATAAGCCCCGTTAGCGCCGCTGCTGGCGCGTTTACCGGCTTCCACGAATACCATCTGCGCTCCTGCCAGCGGGGCGCCGTTGTGCGCGCTGCTGACCACCCCCTCGATTCCCCCCGCGCCTAAGCTGTCGAACCGCAGCACGTACAACCCGCTTTGCATGTCCGAGACCACAAAATTACCCGAGGGAAAGAAGGGATACACCCCCCAGTCGCCGCTGAAGCCGCTGCCCGCGGGCAGGTAGGTGTCGTAGTAACCCACTTCCACCGGATCCGCGGGGTTGGAAATGTCCAACACCCGCACCCCTTCCAGGTAGTGGGAGACAAAAACGTTGTTGCCGCGCACCCGCGGCTCGTGAGCGATCTGGGTAGGATTGCTGATGTATTCTCCCACCAAATCAATCTGGTCGTTGTTGTTGGGATCGTTATCCCACAACACCTGAATATCCCATACCTTCACGGTCAATCCGGCGATCTCGTCGGTAGTTACCAGGTACTGGCGATCCGGGGTGGTCCAGCCGGTATGGGAGAATCCCTGCGGATAAACCAGGGACTGAACCGGTTGGGGATTGGAGCGGTCGGAAATATTGAGAATGTCCACAAATCCGCCTTCGTAGATGTTGAAGGCAAACAGCAGGCTGTCCTGCACAAAGGTATCGTGCGCGTAGCGGGGGTTGAAGATGCCCACCGGCGCGGGGTTGAGCGGATCCGGGTTCAGGTTGAAAATCCGGATTCCTCCCTGTTCGCCGCCGGTATTGCGGGTAGCGGTGCCGCCCTGGATATACAAATAACCTTCGCTATCCACTGTGACGGTATGCGCCCGGGCGTTGGAAGAGGTAACTTCCGGCCACAGCGCCACGTTCGCCAGCGTAGCGCCGGCGGGCAGGTTGGAAAGATCGATAATTTGAATGCCGGCCAGGTTATTCGGTTCGGTATGCTCGCTGACCACGTAGGCGTGCTGGCCGTAGGTTTTGATCTCCCGCCAGCAGGTTCCGGTAGAGACCGGGCCGGGTATCATGGTTACTTCCACCGCGGCGGTAGGGCTGGTAATGTCCACGATGGAGGTGCCGGCGTTGTGGCCGATCAGGGCGTACTCCCGGCCCTGGCTGTCCACGTAGCCCCAGATATTGGAGTACACGTTATAGTCGTCCAGGTGGCTGAGCAGGGTCACGTTGTTGTTGACCCCGGGAGTGTATTGGGAAGAAGCAGTTGAAGAGAGGGCGATCAGGCACAAAAACAGCCCTACCCGGCAATGATGTATGCGAAGCATAGGGTCTCCTTAATGATTTACGATTTACGATCTATGAATTTTGAATTGCAAGCTACGATTTGCGATGTATAAACAGGGGTATTTTTCGAACGTTTATTGTTCGATCAGGCAATGGCTGATCCGGAAATTTTCAACAGGAGGCCGCAAAGGTAACACATGACGGCGGTTTGCGCTACTGTTTTTTTCATGGCTGCGGATTAGCGGATAAGACCTCAAAGGTTTCTAAAACCTTTGAGGTCTTATCCCTTGAGGTCTTATCCCCTGCCGCCTCGCCCTCATCAAACAACTCCTTGCAAATCCTTCCCCTCATCCGCTAAATTTACCGCTAAAAAGAGCGTTTATGGCCGAGCCAAAGAAATCGTCCGCCGTGGAAGAAAAGCTGCAAAATCTTCCTAACCAGCCCGGGGTTTACCTCTACCGCAACGAGAAGGGCAGGGTTATCTACGTCGGCAAGGCGAAAAACCTGCGCAGCCGGGTACGCAGTTATTTCCAGGATTCCCGCAACCTTGCCCCCCGTACCGTGTTGCTGGTGCAGCAAATTCGCGATCTCGATACCATCATCGTGGACTCGGAGGTGGAGGCGCTGATCTTAGAAGCCAACCTCATCAAAGAACACCGCCCGCGCTACAACGTGTTCCTGAAAGACGATAAATCTTACCCCTACATCCGCATCACCCACGAACCCTTTCCGCAAGTGTTCGTCACCCGCCGGATCGTGCAGGACGGCTCCAAATACCTCGGCCCCTACACGGACGTGAAGCACCTCCGCCACATCGTCAAAACCGTGCGCAAGATTTTTCCCATCCGCTCCTGCAAATTTTTTTTAAATGATGAAGTAATCGCCGCTCGCAAGGTGAAGCTTTGCCTGGATTACCACATCCATCGCTGCCAGGGACCGTGCGAGGGGCTGGTGAGCCAGGTAGAATACAACCGCATGATCCGCCAGGTGGAGCAGTTCCTGCGCGGCAAAACCCGGGAGCTGCTCAGCGAATTGGAAACGCGCATGAAGCAGGAGGCGGAAAAGATGAACTTCGAGGAGGCGGCGCGCATTCGCGACCAGGCTAAAATGATCAACGAGTATCATTTCATCGCCCAGAAAGTGGTGTTAGGGGATTTTGAAGACCGCGACGTCATCGCCCTGGCGCACGAAGACGAAGACGCTTGCGCGGTGGTATTCAAAATCCGCGACGGCAAGGTGGTGGGCCGGCAGCATTTTTACCTCGACGGGGTGCAAGAGCGGGAAGGGGGGGAAATCCTGCAAACCTTTTTGCAGCAATATTACTTAGGCGCGGACTATTACCCCTCCCAAATCCTGCTTCCCTTTCCCCTGCCGGAGGAGCCGGAATTAGTGGAAAAATGGCTGAGCGACGCCGCCGGTCGAAAAGTCGAATTGGTCGTTCCCCAGATCGGGGAGAAGAAAAAACTGCTCAACCTGTGCCAGAAAAACGCCAAATTCTTGCTGGATGAGCTATCCCTGCAAAAGCTGAAACAGAAAGACCACCTTCCCTTCAGCGTGCGGGAGTTGCAGAAGCATTTGCGCCTGGAGAGACCGCCCCGCCGGATCGAGGGCTTCGATATCTCCAACATCCAGGGCCGCGACGCGGTGGCGTCGCTGGTCTGTTTTGAAGACGGCCGCCCGAAAAAGAGCGAGTACCGCATCTTCAAAATTCGCTCCAAATCCACTCCCGACGATTTTGCGATGATGCACGAGGCGGTGTACCGCCGCTACAAGCGCCGGTTGGAAGAAAACGCTCCGCTGCCGGATCTTATTTTGATCGACGGCGGCAAAGGCCAGCTTGGCAGCGCCCTGCAAGCCCTGCAGGCGTTGAACATTCAAAACCAGCCCATCCTGGGACTGGCCAAGCGCTTAGAAGAAGTGTTCCTGCCGGGCATGGGCGACCCCATGAACCTTCCCAGGCGCTCCGCCGGGCTGAAACTGCTGCAACAAGTGCGCGACGAAGCGCACCGCTTCGCCATCGGCCATTTTCACAAGCTGCACAAAAAATCCACCCTCAAATCTCCCCTGGATGAGATTGTCGGGATCGGCCCTGCCCGCAAAGCGCACTTGCTGAAAACCTTCGGCTCGCTGAAGAAGATCAAAGAAGCCTCGCCGGAGGAGCTGCGTAAGAAGGGGAAATTGCCGGAGAAGGTTGCCGAGAATCTGAAAAAAGCCCTGACCAAACTGGTAGAATAATACTGGGAACTGATGTTACGCATTTTACCACAGAGATCACAGGGTTTTGGTCATTCTCTTCAAATTTTGGTTTCTCGAAGAGGTCTAAGATTTATTGGATGTTTGATTTTCTCTGTGCCCTCCGTGTCTCTGGGGTTAATTTTTTCAACCTGCGTAACATCAGCTGGGAATTAAAAAAACCGTTCGACAAGAGAAGATGGAGATAGAGTGCGGCGTTTCTCTCCAAAATATTAATGCTAATGATTTGATTGCCCAATAACGAGTATGATATTTGGCAATCTATTAATGCGAATTACCAGTTGAAAAATTATGGCCACGAAAACACCAAGACGTT
>CAZFVV010000113.1:0-16405 GCA_964522165.1 uncultured Calditrichaceae bacterium | reverse complement strand
TCAGATGGGAGCGGCTCTGCATGCTCCGAATATTTCTTCATAATGGCAATGACCTGCCTCTGTGACGATTACACTCGCCTCATGGATAGCCCACTGCGTAAGAGTTTAAAATTATTTTATAAAAAAGTCAAGGGGGGGGTGAAAAATTGAACCCGGGGGGAGCAAGGCTGTTGCATTCTCATAACCCTGGGGGGCTTGCGCCGCCACACAAGTGGCCACTTCGTGGAAAGGCCGGGGCGTTACATTCCATAGCCCGGTGTTCCGCATTTTTACAAATCACTCTAAAAACGGGCGCAACCCCCTGCTCCGCGAAGCATGGCGTAACCGCCGAAGCGCTTTCTCTTTGATTTGCCGTATCCGTTCCCGGGTCAAGTTAAAACGCTCGCCGATTTCCTCTAACGTCAGGGGATGCTCATGGCCAAGCCCAAAATACAATCGTACTATCTCTGCTTCACGTTTTGTCAACGTTGCCAGGGTATGATCTATTTCAATTTTTAAGGAATCGCTTATCAAATCGGAATCGGGAGGTGGTTGATGATCATTTTCAATGACGTCGAGCAAACAATTGTTTTCGCTGTTCCTGAATGGGGTATCCATAGACAAATGCCGCCCGGAAATTTTTAGCGTGTCGGCAACTTCAATATCTTTCAGCTCCAGCTTTTCTGCAATTTCGCCGGGGCTTGGCTCGCGTTCAAACTCTTGTTCCAATGAAGAATAAATTTTCCCAATTTTAAGAAGCGTGCTAACGCGGTTAAGCGGAAGGCGGACAATCCGAGACTGATCGGCCAAAGCCTGCATAATTCCCTGGCGAATCCACCAAACCGCATAAGAAATAAATTTGAATCCCCGGGTTTCATCGAACCGGCTTGCCGCTTTAATCAACCCTAAGTTTCCTTCATTGATTAGATCCCCCAAAGAAAGGCCCTTATTTTGATACAGTTTTGCGATGCTTACCACAAAGCGAAGATTCGCCCGGGTCAATTTTTCCAATGCCCGCTGGTCCCCTTGCTTGATCCGCCGCGCCAATTTAACTTCTTCCTCCGGGGTCAATAAAGGAACCGCTGAAATTTCTTGAAGATACTGGTCTATAGATTGATTTGCACGGCTTTCAGAATTTCTGGCCATTCTGTTCCGATCTCCTTAACGGTTTAAATACTCCTTCTTAGTCGCGCAATGGAAATATCCAATTGCTCGCGATATTTTGCAACGGTACGTCGCGCAATCGGGATGCTTTCTTTATTCAACATTTTGCCTAATGTATCGTCGCTGTAAGGTTTCCGAGGGTTTTCTGCGGCGATGATTTCTTTAAGGCGTTCTTTAATTCTTAAAGTGCTTAGCGCCTCGCCTTCATCGGTTTCCATACCTTCATTGAAAAAATACTTTAATTCATATACTCCGTAATCCGTATCGACATATTTGCCCTTGCAAACCCGGCTGACAGTGGAAATATCCATCTCGATTTCCTCGGCGATATCTTTCATAATCATCGGTTTGATATGCTCGGGGCCTTTCTCAAAAAACGCTCGTTGCTTATCGACGATGGCTTTCATGGTTCTCTGCATGGTTGCCCGGCGCTGCTGGATAGCTTTTATAAACCACTTCGCCGAATTCACTTTCTCTTTCAAAAATTTTCGGGTCTCGGTATCCAGCTTTTTGGGCTGGCGGATCATTTTTTGGTAGTGTTGGCTGATGCGCAGGCCGGGCGTTTTATATTCATTGAGAAATACCGCCGGTTCATCATCCACTATTTCCACGTAAAAATCGGGGATAATGTAATTCTGTTTGGCATCGGAATACCCCTCGCCGGGTTTTGGATTTAACTTGCTAATTTCGGCCAGGGCGTCCTTTATATCATCTAACGAGATATTTAACTCGGCGGCAACTTTATCGAAGCGGCGATTAATAAAATCATGGTAGCATTCTGTAAAAATACGCAGAGGAATGGCGTATTTCCCATTCGCGTTTTTTGTTTCCAATTGTATGGTCAAGCATTCTTTTAGATTCCGGGCGGCAATGCCGGGAGGGTCGAGTTTTTGTATTAACTTTAAAACTCGGTTTATCTCTTCCGGCGATATTTCAAAAACCTCTGCGATAAATTCTGCCGTTACTTCAAAATCCAAGTAACCATCATCCCTCAGGCTGTGAATGATATATTCGCCAATGCGAAAATCGCTTTCTTGTAAGCTCAATAGTTGCAATTGATCGAGCAGGTGTTCGGACATGTTGGTTTGATAAGGTTGCAGCGGATCGTGTTTCTCCTCACTACGATCAACCGGCATGCGCGGCTCCGGCAAGTCTTCATCGCCGGGCAGAAGTTCCTCAAGATTCACGTCTTCTTGAACTTGCTCGTACCGTTGGTCTTCTTCGCTTTTACGGTTTTCTTCCGGGGTCTCCAATGCTTCCTGAATCTGTTCTTTTTCTTCCTCTTCATCCTCCCGGGTATCTTCCCATTCCTCTGTTTCTTCCAAGACCGGGTTTAGTTGCAACTCCATTTGTATCTTTTGCTCCAGCATCAACATGGGGAGCTGCAACAGGCTGGAGACAAGAATCTGCTGCGGTTTTAAAACTTGCGTTTGGGTTTGAACTAAGACCTGTCCTAATGTCGGCATAACCTGACTCGCTAAAACCACTTTTGTTTAATCAAAAATTCCAGGATGCTGCGCCGGCCCTTTTTTACCACGGATGCTGCGCTTAAAAGTGAACGAATTGAGGAATATTCTATAAAATAGGTCATTCACTATCTTTGATTTATTGGTTAGCCCGGGGAATTTGCGAGTAAATAACCAGAGAGGAATTGTGATAGTAACCCTATTCTCTTCATGCTGATAAAGATTTACTAACGATTTTTGCAGCCACGCCGTCTGGCTTTTATAATGTACCTGAATTGTTTTTACTGTTTCTTCTGTAACCAGCGCTTCAATTGTCGCCGGTTTTGGTTCGAATTGATCAAACAGCAAATTTTTAAACGACTTTATAGGATTCATCCAATTCATCATTTGGGCTTAGACTCGCTATTTAGTGACGCTGGTTTAATTGAGGGGGGGTGCATGAACCTGAGGGCAGGCAAATAACCCGCCTTCCGCTTCCCGGAAGGCCAGGAGCTTAGGGGTTATGCCATCAAGTTAAGGAAAGTGAAGGTTAGGGGCGGGCCCTTGGTCTGCGATCAGCTTCATGCACACCCCTCATTTAATTATTTACTGATTTCATTCCGGCCTGGCCGGGACAAACGGATACGTTCCTGGACTGCCCACCAATTGCAGCAGCACGGTTCCCAAATCCCCCCGCGAAGCCTCGAAGGAATAAACCACGGCTTATGCGGCGGGAAAAGGGGTCCCGCAGGGCCGCAGCAGGCGGGGAAGTTGTTTTATCTGCCTCGCTTACCAGCGCCCGCCGCCCCCGCTTCTCCGGCTATCGGATTTGGGGCGGGCTTCGTTTACAACAATGCGGGTTCCTTTCAATTCACGGCCATTCAACTCTTGAATTGCTGCCTGGGCTTCCGATTTCGCTTCGATCTCCACAAAACCAAACCCTTTGGATACCCCGCTGAACTTATCCTTGATGATATTGACAGACTTCACGGTTCCGAAGGCTGCGAAGGCTTCACGCAAGTCTTCCTCATTCGCTTGCTGGGATAGATTTCCGATGTAAATATTCATCTTGTTATCCTTTCATAAATGTTTAGAGTCCAACAAAAAAGCGACGCCCGTGAGCATCGCCTTTTTTGTTTCAAATCGCTTATGGTTTACTCAGCTTTTTTGATCTACTTACAATTCACATTGCTACAATACAACCACATCTTGAGCCTGGAGGCCTTTTTTGCCTTCTCCAATCGTGAATTCAACTTCCTGTCCTTCTTCTAAAGAACGATAACCACCATTCTCGCGAATAGAACTAAAATGAACAAATAGATCTTCGCCTTCAGGGTTTGATATAAAACCATAACCTTTTCCGGCGTTAAACCACTTCACAACTCCATTTACTCGGTCTGACATTACTGTTACTCCTTTGAATAAAAAACAATAAAACATGAATTAGTTGGCTTTTGGGTTATTCTAGTCTGATGAGAGGTTAATCCTGAACAGGCTGGAATTCCTAAAAAGACGTGTCAAGCTACGCTAATTATTTGGCCTTGTCAAGGAATAAGAATAAAAGGGCATAATTACGCATTGCCTCAAATTAAATGTAACCGTAGGCAATATGAAAAGTAGTCGTTGACTCATAATTTATGTAACCCAAAACCAGAGGGAAGAGATTATGAGCAATGCAGCCAAGAAAGAATATCTTTTAAGCATTTGCAGCCGGTATTCAAGTTCATCGTTTTTTATCCTGCAAATCCTGTTCATCCTATCTAAAACTTTAAATGTGACATTGTCAAGATAATTAAAGCCGTTTTAAGAGCCTATCCTAATAACCCTCGCAGCGCTTAAAATAGAGGGCATTCAGGGGTTTTTCGGATAGGCTCTAAATAAAGCGAACACGTATGTCAAATACATATTTTTAGCCGTTCGTAGTTTCCCGGAGGGAAGAGGAGGATTTCTCGATGTGAGGTTTGTAAATACTATTGCGCGGTAAACCTTGCCGGTGTCCATAAAAAAAGGCCGGGGGAATTCCCCGGCCGGATCATAGACCTCAAAGGTTTTCAAAACCTTTGAGGTCTGAATTTTTTACGGCAAAAAAATTACTGAAACGTATCCGCAGAGTTCAACACCCGCACCATCTTCACGTTCAGCTTGTAGTTGGCTACTTCCTCGTCTTCCTGCAATACCGCTTCCGGCAGGCCGGATTTGACCAGGTTGGAGTAGCTCATTGGGGAAGGCAGGTTGTCCACCAGGCTTTGCGCCAGCGGGTCGGCCTCGCTCTGGTCGGTGACGATGGTGATGAACATGTTCTGGGTCTGCCAGTATTTTTTGATCGCTTTGTTCACCTCCGCGAGGGTGACTTTGGCTAACAGGGCGTCTAACTCCTTCAAATAATCCTTGCGCCCGTAAAAGCGCGAATCCATCAAGTAACCGAGCTGCTGCGCCGGGGTCTGGGCGTAGAGCTTGATGTAGCTGCGCAGGAAGGTGCGGGTGGCTTCGAAATCTTCCGCGCTCATGCCCTGGTTCACCAGCTTATCGATCTCCCTGATGGCTAAGCGCAGGGCAAAATGGGCGTGCCCGACCTGAATGTCCGCCAACTCCGGGTACTGCCGTTTCAACTGTTTGGCAATCTGCACCGGGCGAATCCAGATAGAGAAATAGTTGGAAGAGCGGGGAACGCCGGAGGGCGGCAATTGATAGGCGCTGCCGCTCTCGTACCACTCGATGTAGGTGTAATCCCCGTAATTCATGGAGCGGGTTTCGCGGATTTTCTGGTACAACTGGCCGTAGGATTTGCGGTGCTCGCCTAAGTAGGAGTTGGCCACCATCAGGGCCGCAAAATCGTCATTGGCGCGGCTAAGGTCCAGGGGGAAGCCGGTATAGATTGCGGACCCGAAGGCGTTATCCTTGGCCACGATCTCCACGTTGATGCCTTCCGGCATATTCGCTTTGCCCGGGGCGGGAATCACCGGCTTCTTTGCGGAAAGTTGCTGCATATCCGTTTTCAGCTTCTTCACGAAATCCTTGGGATAATTGCCCGCTACCCCGATAGTCAAATTGTTGCGGGTAAAGAAATTCTGATAATGCTGCTTCGCCTCCTCCAGGGTGATATTCTTGACGCTAACGGATTTTCCCTGCTTCATGTGCTGGTAATTGCTGCCGCGGAAGAGCAGGTCTTCCAACGCTTTTTTGCTGTACTCCTCGTCAGAAGAGGCGCGAATTACCTGGTCCACGTAATTCTGCTGGTTCAGGATCACCCGGCTGAAATCGGACTCGTTGAAGGCCGGGGTAAGCATCACTCCCTTCAGAATGGGATAGAATTCATCCAGGAAATCCCGCGGGACTTCGAAGGTGAAGATGGAGACCTCTTTATCCACAAATGAAGAATACTGCGCGGCCATGGGGAAGAGTTTGTCCTGGATGTCGCTGTAGCTCCACTCTTTGGTTCCACCCTGGGTGAGCAGCGAGGCGGTGGTATAGGTCAGCCCCTCCTTTCCGGCGGGATCGCAGATGGAGCCGTTGCGGAACATCAGCTTGACCACCACCTTGTTGGATTTGGGCAGTTTCAGTTCCACGACTTCCTGCGCGAACAGGGAGCCGATCATCAACGCGCTCAACAATAATACCTCCACGACAAAAACTTGCCATCTTCCGGCAAAAGAATTTGCACTTTTCACTTTGCACTTTCCCTCCCGGGTTACCCGGCTAATAATATTGGTCATCGTACACCTCCTTGCTCGTCAGATGAAATAGTGGCAATGGTTAACCCGGTGGGCACAAAATACTTACCGGCGATGCGTTTGAGATCTTCCACGGTTACCCGGTCGTACAGGGCGTAGAGGCGGTTGATGCTTTCCGGGTCGCCGGTGAGAGAAACATAGTGGCAGAGGGAATTGGCGATTTGGGAAGGATTGTCGATGCTCATGGCGAACTGGTATTTCAAATGCGATTTGGTATTCGCCAGCACTTTTTCATCCACCCCCGCGGTTTTCACCTGTTCGAGGGTTTTGACGATCTCGTCTTTCACGTACTGCATATCTTCTGTGTTGATCAAAGAAGACTGGATGGAGAACAAATTCGGATCTCGGGAATCGAACGCCCCGCCGCCGATGAAGCGGGCTTTTTGCTCTTCAATGACCAGCTTTTTGTAGAGCTGCGAGGTTTCCCCGAAGAGAATGGTGGCCAGAATATCCAGCGCCGGCATGTCGATTTCCCGATCGTTGAAGGCCGGGCCTTTGTAATTCAGACCCAGGAAGGGGGGAATCTGGCCGTTTTGCAGGTGCACGAAGCGGGTTTCGCTTTGCTGCGGCTCCCGGGGAACCTCCGCGCTATAATCCCCCCTTTTCCAGGCGCCGAAATATTGCTCCGCCAGGGCGTTCACCCGTTCCGGGGTTACCTCGCCCACCACCACCACGGTGCAGTATTCCGGGCGGTAGTAACGCTGGAAGAATTTGAGGGAGTACTCATATTGATTGGGCATATCCAGAATATCTTCTAAGAAGCCCATGGTAGTGTGCTTGTAGGTATGCACGTCAAAAGCGGTGTTTTGCAGCATTTCTTGCAATTTGGCGTAGGGGTTGGCGGTGTGGTTGGTGTATTCCCCTTTCACCGCCCCGGCTTCGGTCTTGAAATCATGTTCGGAGTAGTTGAGATTTTGAAAGCGGTCCGCTTCCAACTCGAACATCAATTCTAACTTCTCGGCGTTGCCGGTCATGTGATAGACGGTGCGGTCCAGCGAGGTGTTGGCGTTGGCCGCCGCGCCGATGGATTTCAGCACTTCGTTGTACTTCTCTTTGGAGTACTTCTCGGTGCCGCGGAACATCATGTGCTCGAAAAAGTGGGCGAACCCGGTCACTCCCTTTTCCACCTCGTTGCGCGATCCGGTGCGCACCACGATGTAGAACGCCGCCAGGCCGGGGCTGTCGTAGGGCACGGTGACCACGTTCAGCCCGTTGGGCAGGCGGTTCTGGTGAATCGGGTAGGGCAGAATATTGCCGCTCTCGCCGAATCCCGCGGTGCTCACCAGGAGCAGAGAAACTAAAGGCAGGCATAACAAGCGCTTCATGGCTCTCCTCTAATTAGTTTTAAGAACAAGACCTCTAAGGTTTTTGAACGAGACCTCAAAGGTTTTAGAAACCTTTGAGGTCTTTAAGAAAGAGGTTTTACAAAAGGCAGGCTAATATAAGCAATCTGCTTCAAAAAGATTCGGAAAATTTAAAAAGTTAAAAGGGAGTTCGTGCAAGGTGCGGCACGCGGCCAACAAGCGTTGCACCTTGCGTCTTGACTCCCGCCGCGTAACAACTTACATTTCCGGGCGTATAAGAGCGTTGGCTGCTCAATCTTAAACGGTACTGGCTGTAAAGGAATCCAGGAATGTCGTTTTTCGACAAACATCCCCAATTATTCCGCATTCTTTTCCTGCTCCTGAGCATGGCGTTGCTGGCGTTTGCAGCCATTAGCATTTACCGTTACGCCAGCTCCCTTACCGATGAAAATATTTTCCGCACCTCTCCCAGCAATCTTTACGTGAGCAAAGATATTCCCGGGAAAAGATTGGATTTCAGCGAGGACAAGCCCGATACGGCCGAGCGTTTTGTTTCCGGCGATTCCGTGAAAATCCATGACCTGGTGCTGGCGGTCAACAACAAACTGTTCGACACCGGCGATGAAATTCACCGCTACTTGAATACATTCGAGGAGGACCGGGAAATCGAATTGGCGGTGTTCCGCCCCCAGGCGGCGCGCGAATTTACCTACCTGGTGCGCAGCCGGGATATTCCGGATAGCGCTTTTCGCGCCATTCGCTCCTCGGTGTTCGTGTTAGACGTCACCCCCAACGGCGCTTCCGATCGCGCCGGGTTGAAGGTGGGGGATCTGATCATCCGCATCAACGGGCAACCTTTTAAAGACGCCCAGGAGGCCGACCGTATCCTGCGCTTTGCCAAAATCGGCCTTTCCATCGCCTACGAGGTGCTTCGCGCCGGCCAGACCCTCACCCTGCAAGTTACCCTGGCGAAAGTGGGGATCCGTACGTCGATCCTGGTGCTGATTTTGAGCGGGTTGTTGTACATGGGAACCGGAATCTTCGTGGCTCTTCGCCGGCCCCGTTTCCAGGCCGCCCGGCTGATCGGCTTCACTTTCCTGTTCATCGGCTTCTTTATGGCCGCGTTTATGCGCCGCGACCTGGAGCCGGATACCTTCAGCCTTACCCGCGACTTTCTGCTGCAATTCTGCATTTTGTTCACCGTCCCCCTGATGCTGCACCTGGGGCACTATTTCCCCGCGGAACGCCCGGAAATGCTCAACCGTAAATGGATTCGCTTCGGCGCTTATTTACTGGCGCTCCTCTTTACCGGCTTAAGCTGGTTTGGGCAGGAGCGTTTTTTCTTCGCCGGGGTGGTCGTCTTGCTCCTCTATGCCGCGGCGGCAAACCTGGTCCTTTATCGCAAATGCTCCAAAGAGTATAAAACCCTCAACCGAGCGATCCGCTATGCCTCGGCGCTGGTCGGCGGCGTTATAGCGCTGTTTCTTATCCTGGTATTTCTTGCAGATCCCAACGCCCGGCTGGGCTGGGCATTAAACGCCGGGTATATCGGAATTCCCCTGGCACTCATCCCCATGGCCTATTTATACACCATCGGCCATTACCGCCTGCTCGATCTGGACATCCGGGTGCGCCGCAATATTCAATACAATATCATCACCTTTGCCTGGGGAATCGCCATGCTGGTGGTATTGTTCAAGGCGCTTTTTGTCCTTCCGGCATTGCCGCTCGATCTGCCGAATATCCAGTTCAAACAGGCTTTTATCGAGATACTGGATACCCCCATGGAAGCCGCCGAACGGACCATGATGGAAAAAGGGGTGGTGATTTTGCTGGGTATCGGGATCACCCTGGCTTTATGGAAGATTCGCCGGGCCGGGCAGAACCTGATCGACCGCCTGTTCGACCGCGGGGAATACGACTATCGCCGCGCCGCCGGGGAACTGGCGGAAGTGATGTCCGCGCAGTTTACCATGGCCGGCCTGGCGGAAGGAATCGTGCAAAAATTAGCCGGTTTGATGTTCGTGAAGCAGGTGGGGATTATCTTCTTCCGCGAAGAAAAAACCTTATGTTGCAGCCGGATGCACGGCGCCCCGCCGGACCGTTGGGAAACATTCTGCGCTTTGATCAATCGAAAAGTGATCGACCTCATTCAGAAAAACCGCGCCGATTTCCGGTTCACGGCGGAGTACCTGCCCGATGACATCCGCGGGCATTTTCTGCACCAGGGATTCCGACACGTCATCGCCATTCGCTCCAAAGAAAAGTTAGTAGGAGTGCTGTTGATCGGGGAAAAGCGTTCCGAAACTCCTTTTCACAAAGAAGACCTGGCATTTCTCTCCGCGGTGGCCCGGCAGGCTTCCGTGGCCATCGAAAATGCGTTCCTCTACGAAGAGCTGGCGGAACAGCAGCGCCTGAAACATGAGTTGGATATCGCCCGGCGGATTCAGTTGGCCTCCCTGCCGCAGCGCACCCCCACGGTGGAGGGATTGGACATCGCCGGCATCTCCATTCCCGCCCAGGAAGTCGGGGGAGATTATTTTGACTATCTCAATGGGGCGGCCAACGAGCTGACCGTGATCGTGGGCGACGTGAGCGGCAAAGGCACTTCCGCGGCGCTGTACATGTCCAAAGTGCAGGGAATTATGCGCTCCCTGCACGATTTCGGCCTCTCGCCGCGGGATTTGTTCATTCGCGCCAATCAAATTCTGTTCAACGATCTGGAAAAAACCTCCTTTTTTACCGCGGTGGGCGCTTCGTTTCAAGCCCGGCAACGGAATTTGATCTTAGCCCGCGCCGGGCACTCACCGGTGTTTCATTACCAGGCCCAGAGCGGGCAGGTGCGGGTGATTACCCCCAAAGGGATCGGGTTGGGGTTGGCCGAGTCGCATAAATTTGCCGCGGAGCTTAGCGAAGAGGTGATCGGCTACCAACCGGGGGACGTGTTCCTGTTCATTACCGACGGCATTACCGAGGCGCACAGCATCAAAGGAGAGGAATTCGGGGAAGAGAACATTCTGAAAATTCTCCAAAACCAGAACGGTGCCAGCGCCAAGCGCATCCGCGACTCGATTATCTCTTCCGTCAACCACTTCACCGAGAACGCCCGCCAGCACGATGATTTGACCGTGGTAGTGGTGAAGGCGGTGTAAGCGGCGGCTGCAAGGCGCGAGCAAAATTAAAAAATCAACCTGTTGACAAGCGTACCTTTCCATATTATATTTGCACGCTTTTTGATCGCGGGGTGGAGCAGTCTGGTAGCTCGTCGGGCTCATAACCCGAAGGTCGCAGGTTCAAATCCTGCCCCCGCTACTACAAAGTGGCAGTTGGCAGCGGCAGTAGCAATCAAGAGGGATTGCCACTGTTACTGAAAACTGCCACTTGTTATCTCATACACATTAAGCTTTGGTGCCAGAAAGACGGCGGCATAGCTCAGTTGGTCAGAGCAGCGGAATCATAATCCGCGTGTCCGGGGTTCGAATCCCTGTGCCGCCACTTATTTTTTCCCGGGGGTTATGAAAAATTCCCTCAAATATGCCTTCCTTGAGTTCGTCAATCGCCATCAATTGATTCTTCCGGGGCAAAAAGTGCTGGCGGCGGTCAGCGGCGGGGTGGATTCCCTGGTGCTGCTGCATTTGCTGCAAACCTGGCAACCCTATTTCAACCTTGCCATCGGGGTGGGGCATTTTAACCACCGGCTGCGCGGGAAGGCCGCGGCCGTGGACGAGCGCTTTGTGCGCTCCATTTGCGAACGCGCGGGCATTCCCTTCTTCCGCGGCAGCGGCGAGGTGAAAGCATACGCCCGCCAGCATAAATTTTCGATAGAAGAAGCCGCCCGCAAGCTGCGGGAAGCATTCCTGGAAAATTGCCGCCGGGAGCAGGGCTACGACGCCATCGCCACCGGGCACAACCTCAACGATCAGGCGGAAACCCTGCTGATGCGCCTGCTGACCGGGGCCGGGCCGGAAGGCCTGGCGGGCATTCGTCTGCGCCGGGAAGGTTTTATCCGCCCCCTGCTGTTTGCCGAACGCGCGGAGATCGAAGCCTACGCCGCCGCCCACCACATCGATTTCCGGGAAGACCGTTCCAACCGCGACGTGCGCATCCGGCGCAATAAAATTCGCCGCAAGCTGATCCCCTACCTGCAGAGAGAATTTCACCTGGCCGATTTGAAACCATTTCTGAACTTAGCCTTAACGATGCAGGAGTGGCTTCCCCAATTATACCAGCAGGTAGAGCGGTTGTGGAAAGAGGCCGTGAAAGTGGAATCCGAAAATAAAATTCGGCTTGGAATAACTATCTATTCAGGGTATTTTTCGCAGATTCAAATCAGGATACTGGAGCGTATCCTGGCGCAGTTGGCGGGAGCGGAGAAACGATTGACCTTTAACCAGTTCGCCGATTTCTCCGGTTGGATCCGGGAAGGAAAAGAAAGCAGCCGCTTTCTGCTTCCCGGGAACATCGCTGTCAACCGGGCGGAAGGGCAGTTAATTTTCGAACCGGCGGCGAATTTGAAAAAAATCGAGGTGCAGCAGGATATTTTCCCCGGGCAAAGTTATGAGAACCGTGAATTAGGCGTTTCCCTGCGCGCCAGCCTGGGGGAGAAGAAGCGGGTTCGATGGGGGAAACACCCCGGGGTGGAATACCTGGATGCGGATCGCTTGAATTTCCCCTTGCGGCTGCGCAACTGGCGCCCGGGGGACCGTTTTCAGCCGCTGGGGATGGCGCATCCGAAGAAATTGAGCGATTTTTTAACCGATGAGCCGGGGCTGTTCCTGCCCCGGGAGCGGATGTTGGTGCTGGAGAACCGCGGCGAGATCGTCTGGGTGGTGGGAAGCCGCATCAGCGAAAAGTATAAGATCACTGAAGCAACCGGGAAAGTTTTAAAACTGGAAGTTAAAAAGCTATGAAACCGACCGATTATGTGCAGATCGACAACCTTAAATTCAAGGTGCTGTTATCGGAAGAGCAGATTCAGAAACGGGTGAGGGAATTGGGAGAGCATATCTCCCGGGATTTCCACGGCTCGGTGCCGATTATGGTTGGGGTGCTGAACGGCGGGGTGCTGTTCCTGGCGGACCTGATCCGCAGTCTTTCCATCGATTGCGAGATGGATTTCATCAAAATCTCCAGCTACGGCAACCAGCGGGTTTCTTCCGGGGAAATTACCATGATCAAGGATTTCAGCGCCGATTTGCACGGCCGCCACGTCATCGTCATCGAAGACATCGTCGATTCCGGCCTCTCCGTACAATATTTGCAACGCCGCATCCGCAACATGAAACCTGCCTCTTTGAAAATTGTATCATTACTGGTGAAAAAAGAAGCGTTCAAAGCCGACGTGAAAATAGACTACCTGGGCTTCGAAATCGAGAATAAATTTGTGATCGGCTACGGGCTGGATTATAAACAGTTGAAACGCAACGTGAATGCAATTTATCAATTAGTTGAGTAATTTGTAGATGATTAGACCGGATAACCCAACGCTGAACGATAGCGCAAAATCTTTTCCGGCTTTTTGATAAACCTTAATAGATTGGTGATCCGCAAAATGAAAGAAAACCCCAACGACATGTTTAAAGGCAAACGTCCGCCGAACGGACCCAACAAAAATAACCGCGATGATTTCCAGTGGAAGAAAGGCTCCCGGTCGGTGCTGTTCTGGGTGATCTTTTTTTTAAGCATTGCATTTTTGGCGCTGATGTTCCGCGGCCAGAACCAGGAGGAGAACGAAATCGACTATGCAACCTACCTGGGATTGCTGCAGAACAACCAGATCGAGAAAGCGGAAATCGTGGTCAAAAGCGAACGCGCCTACGAATTTGTCGGCTATTTGAAAAGCGAAGCATCCACGGACGGAAAAGCGCCCAAAGTGACCCGTTTTAAAACCACCCTGCCCTACCTTACCCCGGAAATGGTCGCCGAATGGCAGCAAAAAAACATCGAAGTCAAGTTCGTAGAATTATCCACCGACTGGCTGGACTATTTCGGCACCGTGTTGCCCTGGATTTTGATTATCGGCATCTGGATTTTTTTCTTCCGGCGCATCCAGGGAGGCGGCGCGGGGAAAAACATCTTCTCTTTTGGGAAAAGCCGCGCCCGTATGTTCATGGAAAGCGAAACCCGGGTCACCTTCGACGACGTGGCCGGCTGCGAAGAAGCGAAAGAGGAGTTGAAAGAGATCATCGAATTCTTGAAAACTCCCGCTAAATTCAGCAAATTAGGCGGGAAGATTCCCAAAGGCGCTTTGCTGTTAGGCCCCCCGGGCACCGGGAAGACCCTTCTGGCGCGGGCGGTGGCCGGGGAAGCGGGGGTGCCCTTCTTCTCCATGAGCGGAGCGGATTTTGTGGAAATGTTCGTGGGCGTGGGGGCCAGCCGGGTGCGCGACCTCTTTGAGCAGGGGCGCAAGAACGCTCCCTGCATCATTTTCATCGATGAAATGGACGCGGTGGGACGGCAGCGCGGCGCCGGCTTAGGCGGGGGCCACGACGAGCGGGAACAGACCCTCAACGCCCTGCTGGTAGAGATGGACGGCTTCGATACCCAGGAAGGGGTGATCATTCTCGCCGCTACCAACCGCCCGGACGTGCTGGACTCCGCCCTGTTGCGCCCGGGGCGCTTCGACCGCCAGATCGTGGTGGATCGCCCGGACGTACGGGGACGGGAAGGCATTTTGCGGGTTCACACCAAAAAAATTCCCCTCGCGGAAGACGTGGATCTCTACGTGATCGCCAAAGGAACCCCCGGCCTGGCCGGGGCGGAGCTGGCCAACCTGGTGAACGAAGCGGCCCTGTTCGCTGCCCGCTATAACCAGGATAAGGTTACCATGGAGAATTTCGAGACCGCTAAGGACAAAATCATGATGGGGCTGGAGCGCAAGAGCCTGATCATGAGCGAGGAAGAGCGCAAGAGCACCGCGTACCACGAAGCCGGCCACGCCCTGATCGCCAAGTTGATCCCCGGTTCGGACCCGGTTCACAAAGTGACCATCATTCCGCGCGGGCGGGCGTTGGGCGTCACTCACTTCCTGCCCATCGATGAGAACCATACCTATTCCAACGATTATCTGCGCATTCGCCTGTGCACCCTGATGGGCGGGCGGGTGGCGGAAAAGTTGATATTCAGCCACTTTACCTCCGGGGCGGGCAACGATATCGAGCGCGCCACGGAGTTGGCCCGCAAAATGGTTACCGAGTGGGGAATGAGCGATAAACTGGGACCGCTGGCCTACGGCAAAAAAGACGAAGAAATTTTCCTGGGACGGGAGATTGCCACCCACCGGGATTACAGCGAAAAGACCGCCCAGGAGATCGACGAAGAAATCCAGCGGGTGGTACGCGACGCGGAAGCCAAAGCCGAAAAATTGCTCGCCAAGAACATCGACAAGCTTCACGCCCTGGCGGCCGCCCTGTTGGAGCGGGAAATCCTCGACGGGGAAGAGATCGACCTGATCCTGCAGGGGAAACCGCTACCCCTCCCCCGGCCTGGCGGCCGGCGTTATGCCACCTTCAAGCCTAAAAGCGGCGGCAATGGAAAAGCGGCGGAGAAAACCGAGGGAAAACCGGCGGCGAAGAAACCCCGCGCCTCCTCCGGGGCGCGAAAACCAGCCTCGAAAATTCAAAACAGCAATCCTGAGACCGGCCCGGAAGGAAAGCCGGAAGAGAAATAAGGGGCATCCCGGCAAAAACGCATCCTTGCTTTACGATCATTTGAACGATTCTACTACTCCCCGGCAGAGAAAGTCCGTCGATCCTCGTGCCGTATCCCGGCAAATCCGGGATCGGCACGCAATTGGGTTGCGAAGTTGAACTTCGCAACCAGTAAACCTGGCGGCGGACTAACTCTGCCGCGATGTACTACCACCTTTCAGCAGAAAAAGGCTCCTCTTGGGGAGCCTTTTTCTTTTCCGGCAAATTCTTGTTAATGCTTGAATGCCGCCTGGAAAAATATTAAACTTCCCCCGAATTCATGGCAGGGAAGGGCATGTCGCGGTAAAGAAATTCCCTTCATTTCCCGATAACACAAACGGGCGGGTTATGGATCACAAAAAAATAGCACGCGGGGTGCGGCTGATCTTAGAAGGCATCGGCGAGGATCCCCGGCGCCCGGGGCTGCAAGATACCCCGGCGCGGGTGGCGAAGATGTGCGAGGAAATTTTCGAAGGAACCGGGAAAGACCCCGCCCTGCAGGCCGGTTTTGCCGAAGACCTCGGCGGGGAGGGCCTGATCGCGCTCAAAGACATCGAATTTTACTCCGTGTGCGAGCACCACATGCTCCCCTTTTTCGGTAAGGTGAGTATCTGGTATCTGCCCCGCAATAACCGCATGGCCGGTTTTTCGGACTTTTCCCGCATCGTGGACACCTGCGCGCGGCGGCTGCAACTGCAAGAACGGCTTACCGCCCAAATCGCCGACGCGATTGTGCAGGCGCTGCAGCCGGCCGGGGTGCGGGTGGTGGTGGAAGCCACCCAACTGTGCGCCTCCATGCGCGGGCGCCATAAAAAAGGCCTGCGCACCGTCACGGAAGCGCTGCGCGGGGAATTGCCCATAGAACGGATTCGCGACCTATGAAAGAAGCCTATCATTTTCTCTCCGGGAACGTGCCCGGCGGAATCGGTTTGTATGCGCTGGTGGTGGCGGCGGTATTTCTCACCCTGTTCGCCATCTCCCGCCGAAATACCCTCTTCACCCCCCGGCATTTCAAAATCTGGTTTGCCGCCGCCTGGGGCATTATCACCGCGGGATACCTGTGTTTGTGGGCCGCCGATCCCCCGCCGCACCTG
>CAZFVV010000112.1:0-16481 GCA_964522165.1 uncultured Calditrichaceae bacterium | reverse complement strand
AACCCTTTCAGGGTTGATTGGATATGGATATTTTATAACCCAGGGTGGCGCGCCGTTGGCGCTTACCCTGGGCTGTGCTAAAACACTAAAACACTATGTCCCAACCGTTTTGCTCGCCTGCCCCTTTTCCCCGGGAGCGGCCTGCGCCGACGGCCCGGTTTGCCCGTTCCTTGCCAGGAGCATTTGGAACAATCCCCGGATAATATACGCCATGGAGACTTCTAATGCGATAAAGGCGGTAATTTTCAGCCAGGCAAATGCCGGGTGAACGAAACGCACCAGCCAGCCGGCCGCTTCCCCGAAGAACGCCGCACCAAAAAACGTAATGATGGCGAGTATTTTTATCCGCGCGCTCTCCCTGGTAAAAATGTACAGGTGCGTGAGCAGCAAGGCCACCAGCGCCATCACCGGCAGGTGGCCGTGGGTCACCTCTAACATGGCGCCGAAAGTGCGCGGGGGAGTAAAATTCGCTTCCGAGCCGCGATAATAAGCCGCTACCGCCGTTGGGGTCAGATTCATTTTCGAGAAAAACAGCACCGCCGTGGTTACCCAAAAGGCCGAGAGAAATACCAGCGAGGCGGCCAGGGTAACGCGCATCAAAGGATTGCCGCTAAAACTCCCGTTCAGCATATATTTCATCGCTTTCCCTTCAATTTCATTAATCTTTCATCCCTCATCTCTTATCCTTTACCCTCTTCTTTCCCAATCAGCTCCTGAATCGCCAGGGCCCGGCGGGCCAGGCCGGTAAATGCCCGCACGCTCAGGGTCGCCCCGGTCACTGCCGGAATGCCCTTTCCCGGCAGCAACTGGTCATTCAGGGAGCGGCCTTTGAATAACGCGAACCATTTGGGAATGGGCAGGTAATCCTGCGGTTCATAAAATGCCAAAACTTCTAATCGTTCGACGGTACCCGCCGGGGAGACTGCCGCCATCACCACCGCTTTTTTGCTGCGCACCAGCGGATCTTCAAAAAACACGTAGCGAAGCGGCCGCCCGTTTTTCAATCCCAGGTAGTAGATGATAATAGCGGAATTGAGGGCGGTTTTGCTCTTTTCCTGAATCGCCGCGATCTGGGCGTCATCTAAGAACAGCGTTTCCCGCAGCACCGTATCCGCGTCGGCGAAGACCTCCTGCAACGCGGCTTCCTGCGATTTGAACACCTGGCCGGGCAGCGGGATGGCCCCCAGGCAGGTCATTAGGACGAGAACGAAGTATATTTTCATAAGCAGCTTTTTGAAATTGGTCGAAGAACCGGAGTGCAACATGCATTTTGCACTGAGTGTAACTTAGGTAGTTTTTGTAATTCTACTTTACGAACTTAAAGAAATCCGCGGAGATTCCGGTATTTTCCCGAAAAAACGTCGGGAAAAACCGGAATGACAGCGTCATTTTCTGTCATTCCGGCCGGAGCGGAGCGAAGTGCCGGAATCTCCAACGGTTAAGGTCGTAAAGTAGAGGTAAGGTGCAGAATAAATTCTGCACTCCTTAAAACAGGTAACCGATCCCGGCGTTGATCTGGTCCACCGCGCTGCCGGCTTTGTTGTCGCGATTGATGTAGTCCAATTTGATCGCCAATTGGAGAATCGGTTTGAAGGTCAATCCCAGGGTTAAATTGGATTGTTCGTTGGCCGGGTTTGTCGAAAAACCGTCCGGCGCTTTATCCTGGGTATTGAGCTTTTCGTACTGAATGAACGGCCGTAGCTGCGCCTCGCTGCCGGGGCGAATCCATTGCAGCACGTCGTAAGCAGCGGCGGCGTAGTACCCCATCTGGCGCTCCCCGATGGACTGCCGCCCGCTGAATCCCAGCGCCCGGTTCAATTCCGCTACATCCGCAATGGCAGAGAAAGCGTAGAGGGCGCGGATTTCCAGCCCCCGGCGCGCAAAAATCCCCTGGGCGGAAAAGAGCGTGGTGAGCGCGTCGATGCGCTTGCCGCTGGAATCCGCCAGCCCCTGCCCGCTGTTCCCGGCGTAAAAAGAGCCGCCCACGATCAATCCGGGAATCCCGTTGTACTCCAATCGCCCGGCCACGGCAAGGTCCTCCGCCAGCGCCTGCGCCCCGTTCTGGCGCCCGGAGCGAATTCCCGCGGCGGAAAAATTGGCCGCGTTCAACCCTTCGGTGACATAAACCCGGTAAGCGAGGCCGGCGGGGAGGCCGCCTAACATCCCGGCGCCGACCGCCCGCCAGGTAGAGGGAATGATCCGCCGTTCCGTCTCCGGCCGCAACACCCCGTGGAAGGTGGTCGGCTCGTGCAACTCGTTGATGATTCCCAGGGGCATCAACACCATCCCGCCGCGCAGGTTCACTGCCGGGGAGAGCAGCGCGTCGATGTAGCCGAACTCTATCGCCACCTCTCCCGGGGCGCCTTCCCCGACTTTGGCGTGTTCGATCTCGATTTCAGTGTTGAACAAAAACCGCTCATTGAACTTGTAGCCGAAATAGAGGATGCCGCGCAAATAATCCAATTGATCCTTTGCGCCGGAAGCGGAACCGTCGTCAGCCGTAGCGGAAAAATTCTGGTAAATCATCTCGCCGTAGCCCGCCAGGGAGACCCCGCTGTCTTTGCGATAGTACACCTGCGAAGCCGCCGGTCCCAGCCCGAATTTGCTCTGGTATTCCCGCTCCGCCACCTCGCCTAAGCGCTGCTTTTCCAGCTCCCGGGTCAAAATATCCACTTTCCGCACCAGCTCGCGCAGGGTATCCTGCCGGGTGGATTGGGCAAAAACCTGCCCCCACAACATCGCCGTTACTGCAACAACCGACAACCATTTATACATAATGGATCCTTTCGTTCATTTGTGATTTGAAATCCGACAAAAATAGTCCTGTTTCCAGCGAGCCAATAATAAACCGTTTGCCGGTTATGATCAAACACTTCACAAAAAAACAATTTTTATTGCCAAAGAATTGTTTCAGGAGGATAAAAATTATTGTGGCGTGAAGGTATTGTGTAATGCGTAAAACGTGATGCGTAACAAAAACGCCATACGCAATACCCTTCGACAAGCTCAGGGTAAACTCTTTTACGTATTACGCATTAGGGCGCAGCACAAATTGCACAAGGAGCGGAATTTAAAGATGAGTAGCCCCGCGCTTCAGCGCGGGGGATTCAAAATCCATCAAATTTTCTTTTTGGGGCTTCAGCCCCGAGTTTTGTGAACACTTGGGGCTTCAGCCCCAGCCTAATTTTGTTTGAGTCTTTTTTCCCCGCGCTGAAGCGCGGGGCTATTCATCTCGACATTTGTGCAATTTGTGCTGCTCCCTACGCATTACGTTTCACGCATCACGCCCGGTTTTACAATCCGTTGCTTCCCCCTCCAAAAAATGCTATACTTGGCGCTCATGGAAACGATGACCGAGGAATTAACCCTCAGAAGAATTTTCATCTTCTGGGTCCCCCTGGCCGCTACCTGGCTGATGATGTCCGTGGAAGGCCCCCTGTTGGCGGCGATCATCGCCCGGCTGGCCGACCCCAAATTCAACCTTGCCGCCCACGGGGTGGCGTTTGCCTTTGCGCTGCTGGTGGAAGCGCCCGTGATCATGCTCATGAGCGCCTCCACCGCCCTGGTAAAAGAGCGCGACTCCTTCCGCAAACTGCGCAATTTTACCCGGGCGCTGAATGCCCTGGTTACCCTGGTGATGCTGTTAGTGATCCTTCCCCCGGTATTTTACTGGCTCGCCGAGGATTTGATCAACCTCCCCGGCCCGGTAGCGAACCTTACCCACAAAGCGCTGGTGATGCTGCTCCCCTGGCCGGCCGCGATCGGCATCCGGCGTTTTTACCAGGGAATCCTGATCCGCCACAACCGCACCCGGCGGGTCGCTTACGGCACGGTTATCCGCCTGGCCTCCATGGCCGGGGTGGCGTTAGGGTTATATTTTTTCTCCCGCTTCGAGGGCGCGGTGATCGGCGCGGCGGCGCTGTCCGCCGGGGTGTGCATGGAAGCGGCGGCCAGCCGGGTGATGGTACATTCCACCATCAAGCCCTGGATTTCCCGGCAAAGCCCGCCGGAAGCGCCGACGGATGCCCCTTCGCTGGGCTATCCCTACATTGGCCGGTTCTATTATCCCCTGGCGCTTACTTCCATGATCGCCCTGGGCATCCATCCGATCGTGACCTTTTTCATGGGGCAAAGCCGCCAGGCCATCGAGTCCCTGGCGGTATTGCCGGTCATCGGCGCGCTGGTATTCATTTTCCGCAGCCTGGGACTCTCGTTTATGGAAGTGGTGATCACCTTCTTGGGGGAGAATAACGAGGGCTACCGGCAGTTGCGCAAATTTGCCCTTATCCTGGGAGGCGCGGTGGTATCCATTTTAGGGTTGATCGCCTTTTCGCCCCTGGCGGAGGTATGGTTCCGCATTATCTCCGGCCTCTCGCCGCAGTTAACCGATTTTTCCCGGCTGCCCACCCAAATCCTGGCGGTCATTCCCGGCACCACGGTGCTGCTCTCCCTGCAGCGCGGCACCCTGGTGAATGCTCGCCATACCGCCCCCATCACCTGGGCGACCGCGGTCGAATTCCTGGGAACCGTGATCGTGCTGGCGATTGCCATCAAATACCTCGATTTTATCGGCGCGGTAGCGGCAACCACGGCCATGCTGTTAGGCCGGCTGGGGGCAAATTTGTACTTGATGCCGCCGTTTCTGAAAGCGCTGGGGAATGGGGGAGTAATGCGTAAAACGTGAGGCATAATGCGTGACTCGTAATGCGTAAAAGAGTTTACCCTGTCTTATCACGTGGTCTCTGCCAATTTTGGCGAGTATCAAGTAGCGACGGCTCCAATTCCCTGCCAGGAGCAGGGCTATTGCATTCTGCAAATAATACCGCGAAGCGGTTAAACAGCACAGCCCAGGGTAAGCGCCGTCGGCGCGCCGCCCTGGGTTATAAAATATCCATATCCAATCAACCCTGAAAGGGTTGCACAATTCCCTATGGTTTTGTTGCACCCCTTCAGGGTGCGGTTGGTTGGTATAATTTAGGCCCAGGGTGGCGCGACGTCGTCGCTTACCCTGGGCTGTGATGTGTTACGCCTTCGGCGTAAATGCTCCCGGGGGGAACTTCGGAAGCTAATCCATAAGTCGGCAACCTTTAAATTGTCAAGTACCACGTGATAAGACACTGTTTACCCTGAGCTTGCCCGTGGTGAGCCTGCCGAACCGTCGAAGGGTATTCCGTAATGCGTATTCCGTATTGTCTTTTACGCAATACGCAATACGCAACCAAAACCCAACAACATACCCATGAAACCCACTTTCTCCCACAAAAAATCCCTCCCCCGGGTGCTGCTGATCGCCCCCTTTCCGGCGCCGTTCATTAGCGTGGACATAGAGATTTTACAGGAGTTTGCCCGGGTGAAGTGTTTGATCAAGAGCGGCCTGAAAGCGATTCCCTTGATCCTCTGGAATATGTTGTTTTGCGAAGTGGTGTTCTGCTGGTTCGGTTCCGTGTATGCGGCGGTTGCGGCGCTCTTTGCTAAGGTTCTACGCAAACGCTCGATTATCGTGCTGGGCGGGGTGGATGCCGCGGCGCTGCCGGAGATCAATTACGGCATCTGGCTGAGTCCCTGGAAATCCCGCTTGCTCACCCATGGCCTGAGAAACGCGCACCTGATCCTGGTCGTCGCCCCCTCCATGAAAGACAAGATCAAAGAATTCGCCCGCTACGACGGGGCAAACATCGAATACCTGCCCACCGGCTACGACGCCGCTTTCTGGAAACCGGGTGCGCCGAAGGAAAAATTCGTGCTCACCGTGGGGCAATCCGACACCGTTACCCGCCTGAAAAAGAAGGGGATTGATTTTCTCTGCCAGGCCGCGGAGAAGATGCCGGAAATCCCTTTTGTGATCATTGGCGTAGCCGCAGAACTGTTGGAAATCGCCGGCATCGTGGTTCCGGAAAACGTGCAGCTTCTCCCCCCCATGCCCCAGGCGGAGTTATTGAAATTCTACCAGCGCTGCGCGGTATTCTGCCAGCCCAGCCGCTCCGAGGGGATGCCCAACACCCTCTGCGAAGCCATGGCCTGCGGGTGCATTCCCGTAGGAACCGACGTGGACGGCATTCCCGCGGCCATCGGCGATACCGGCTTCCTTACCCCCCCCGGCGACATCGGCGCGCTGGTGCGCGCGCTGCACCAGGCGCTGGCGCTGGAACCGGCTTATGGCGAACGCGCCCGGCAGCGCATCATCAGCGAATTTCCCCTGGAGCGGCGCATCGCCGGCCTGCGAAGGGCGATAGGATAGCTTAGATCGATATTGGCTCCTGGGAGATGAATTGGTGAAACGGAGAACCGGAGAGCCGGAGAATGGAGAGGTCTCGGTTTCTCCGATTCCCCCTCTCACCGCATCACCGGAGAACACATCAAACATGACAAATGCGCCATGCAACTGACCCGCCACACCCGCAACGCCATCTACCTCTTCGGAGGCGACATCGCCGCGCGCGTGGCCGGTTTTGCCGCCACCACCTACCTGGCGCGGGCGCTGGGCGCATCCGGCTTCGGGATCATCCACATCGGCCTGGCGGCGCTCACCTACGCGATGATCCCGGCCAACAGCGGTCTTCCCCTGTTGGGGACCCGCAACATCGCCGCGGATACCGGCGCGAACCCGGCATTTGCCGGGCGCCTGCTGCTCAGCCGGTTTCTGCTGGCGTTGGGGGTATTTGCGCTAACCGCCGCGGGAAGCAGCCTGCTCATCCACTCGGAAGCGGTACGCAACGTCACGCTCATCTACCTGCTCTATCTCTTTCCCGCCGCACTGATGCTCGATTGGTACTTCCAGGGACAGGGAGAGATGAGCGCAATTTCCCTGGGGAAATTCTTGGGAATGCTCTGTTACCTGGCCTTCATCCTGCTCTTTGTGCACGGCGAGGGGGATTTAACCAGGGTCGCCTGGGGGTGGGCGGCCGGCGGCCTGGCCAGCGCAGCGTACTGGGGAATCGTTTTCCTGCGCAAAGGCCGGGAATTGCGCTTCCGCTGGCAGGAACTGAAATTCTTTTCCTTGATGAGCGAGGCGTTTCCCCTGGGAGTGGCCGGTTTGATCTCCCAGGTGGTGATCCAGTTCCCGGCCCTCTACTTAGGCTGGTTTGCCGAGGCCGAAGAGGTGGGCATCTTCAGCGCCGCTTTCCGGCTCACGGTGCTGCTGCTGATCTTCGACCGGGTGTTTTATACCATGTTCCTGCCCGCCGTCAGCCGCCAGGCCCGCCAGTCGCGGGAGAAGTTAGGGGAAACCTTCAACCGGGTAGCGAAAATCGTGGCCGTTTCCGCGCTGAGCGTGGGATTGGCGGCGATCATCAGCGCGGATTGGATCATCGGCCTGGTCTTCGGCCCCGGTTACCGGGATGCCGCGCCGCTGTTTCAAATTCTCAGCGGGTATTTCGTATTGACGCTGGTGATTTCCGCTTACGGTTACACCCTGCTCGGCCTGGAACAGGAAAAGGTTTTCACCCGCTCGCTGGCCTGGGGGATGGCCCTGTTTTTCATCGCCATATTTGTTTTGCCGCGATTCTTTGGTATAATAGGCGTCCTTCCCGGGGAAGCGGGGGTCGGGGTGGCTGCCGCGCTGGTCTTTTATGAACTCACCGTGCTGGCGGTGATGGCCGCGGAATTGCGCAAGCATATTCCGCTCAATTTGCCGCGCCATTTGCTGGCGCCCTTTTTCGGCGCGTTTGGGATTTGCCTGCCCACTCTGCTGCTGGTGCAGCTGCCGCTTCCCCTGAAGCTCCTGCTGCTGGCCCTGGCGGGCATTCCCTTCATCGCCTGGTTAGGAGGAGTGGGAAAAGACGAAATCGAATATTTGAAGAAGACTTTTATTTGAAGCTGTCACCCGGAATTACCGATATTACCCCGGAATGGGAAATTCTGCTGCGCCAGATCGGCCTGCCGGTCGAGAAAACGGAGGCGGATGACCCGCTCGATCCCGCGGAGATACCGGTATTGATTGTCAGCGGCCCCCGGCCCGCCGCCGCGAGCAGGGAGCGTATTCGCGACTATGTGCAGGCCGGCGGGGCGGCGCTGATCGAGGCTGATTTAGCGAAAACCATCTTCGGAACCGCAACCCGGCGGCGGTTCATCAAATACCTGAATCCCGCCGATGAGGCCGTTTTTGCCGGGGCGGGATTGTGCGACCTCACCCCGGCGCGGCGCAGCGTGGCGCAGGGGGCGGAATACTTCCCCGACCAATCCGGCCTGAAAGCCATTGCAATTATGCAAACCGGGAAGGGGATCGCGCTGATCTTGCCCTCCGGTTTTTGCGCTGCTTTGCGGAGCTATCAAAGCCGGCGCAAGAATTTTCCCGGCCTCCCGGGCGAGAGATTCCCTTCCGAGCGGGTTTCCCGGGCGGCAAAGGGAAGCATTCGCAGAATCATTCAAAACGCCTTGAAATATCTCTACCATTCCCGCGGCCTTCCCTTCCTGCGCCTCTGGCCGATCCCGGAAGGCGCGGCCGCGGCGTTCGGCTTCCGGGTGGATACCGATTTCGGCGCCCGGGAGGCGGTGAAGGAGCTTTATCATGTTTGCCGCGATTATGAAATCCCCGCGGCCTGGTTCGTAGAAACTCAATCCTGCGCGGATTGGGTTGAAGAATACGCCGCGATGCAAGGCCAGGAGATCGGCTACCACTGTTACCGCCACCGGGTATTTCCCGACTACCGCGGCAATCGCGCGGATATCGAAAAGGGATTGGGGATTCTCCGCAGCGTCGGCATCCGGCCGCAGGGATACGCCGCGCCGTTCGGGGAGTGGCATCCGGCGCTGGGAAAGGCGATTCAGGACCTCGGTTTTCAGTACTCCTCGGAGTTTGCCGCGGGCTATGATGATTTGCCGTTTTATCCCTGGCCGGGCGAGCGCTTTCCTTCGGAAGAAAGTGCTTTTTCTACGGTACTGCAAGTTCCCATTCACCCGGTCAGCATCGGGCGGCTGCGCGTGTCGGGGTATCGCGATCCGGAAAAGATGGCGGAGTATTACCGGCAGGTGATCATCGAAAAAATCGTCCAGCAGGAGCCGGTCTTTTTCTACCACCACCCCGGCCACCGCCATTTTGAGGTGATCGCGCGGGTATTCCAGGAAATCCGGAAGCGGAATATTCCCGTGCTCAGCCCGGGAGAATACGCCCGCTGGTGGCGGAAACGCGGCGCGCTGCATTGGGAAGCGCACTTTGAAAACGGGCAACTGAACTTCGCGGGCGAGGGCGGCGACGCTTCGGTATGGGTTTGCGCCGCATTTCCCGGTGGGGAAATTTACCTGGCCCCCATTACCGCAAAAACGCTCGACCAGGGCCGGCGGCTCGATCCGCCGGAAGAAAAATCCCTGCTTCAGCGCGACGCCCGATTGCTGCGCAAATACCACTGGCGGATGCTGGCGGGGGATATACTCTGGGCGTATGGGAAGTGGAAACGGTGATGGGGGGGCGTATTGCGTAGTGCGTATTTCGTAATGCGTAAAACGTAATCAAAACGGAATACGCAATACGAGTTACCCATCACGCATCACGTTTCACGTTTCACGCATCACGTTTCACGCATCACGTTTCCACGCGACAACATAAACCTGAATGGCGCGAATGAAAATCCTCTTTGCCACCCATGACGGGGTTACCCTGCATCGCGGGGGCCCTTTTGTGAAAATTACCCAGACGGCGCGCTACCTGGAAAAAATGGGCGTGGCGGTGAAGTATCTCGACCTCTGGAACGTCGCCCGGGACCTTCGGGAATGCGATTTGGTGCACCTCTTCGGTTCCAACTTCGCGGTGTATCACCTGGCCCGCAACCTGAAGGTGGAGAAGGTCAAATTCGTGGTCAACCCGATTTTTTACACCCGCCGCTCCGCCGCGGTGGTGCGCGTTATTTCTACCTTCGACAAGCTGACCCGCAAAGTAATACGGGGGGCCTGGTGGGATTACGGTTTCACCCGGGATATTTGCGAATGGTCGGAAATGGTGCTGCCCAACACCATCGCCGAGGGGGAAATCATCTCCAAAGGCATGGGCATTCCCGGGGAAAAATTCCGGGTAATCCACAACGGCGTCAACGGGGAGTTTCTCGAGGCCGATCCGGGGTTGTTCAAAAAAACTTACCGGTTGGAGAATTTCATCCTGACCGTGGGGCACATGGGGCCGGATCGTAAAAACGTGCTCTCCCTGGTGCGGGCCTTGAGCAAGATCGATCACCCCGCGGTGTTCATCGGGCGAAAAATGCACATGGGAGAAACGCCCCAAATCCTCGAAGAGGCTGCGAAAAACAAAAACCTGTTGATCCTGGAGGAGCTGCCCAACGATTCTCCGCTGTTAGCCTCCGCATACGCCGCCTGCGACGTGTTTCTGCTCCCTTCCAAATTCGAGACCCCCGGGCGGGCGGCATTGGAAGCGGCGCTGGCCGGGGCGAAAATCGTGATTACCCCGCACGGGGGAACGAAGGATTATTTCGCGGATATGGCGGAATACGTGGATCCTTATTCGGTGGACTCCATTCGCCGGGGGATCGAACGGGCGTTGAATCAACCCAAAAATCCCGCGCTGCGGGAGCACATCAAAAACAACTTTTTGTGGGATAAAATCGCCCGCGATACCCTGGAGGTTTACCGGCAAGCGCTGGAACAGTAGGAGTGCAAAACTTCAGTTTTGCACCCTTAAAAGGTGAAAAAAAGCAGAGGATCGGATATGCCGCATACCTACTGCTTACTGCTCATTCAATGTCGTTTAGTTAAGCAATTATATTGTCATTCCCCTGAAAGCGGGAATCTATAACTCCCTGAATCTCTGGATTTCCGCTTTCGCGGAAATGACATTTTGGGTGCGATTTTCCTTAACTAAATGACATTGACTGCTCATTATCTACTATTCCTTACCCCTGCAAAACTGAAGTTTTGCACTCCGGCTGCCCCTGCCACTCAACCAAAGGAAAGATCCTCATGCGGTTTCTGAAACAAACCACCCGTCGCGTTCTTAAATACCTGCTCTCCATCGCGCTGATGCTCTATTCCTGGACCATCGGCCTGTTCACCAAGAAGGGGCAGTACATTCATTCGCTGGTATGTGAATATTTCGGAATCTCCTTCCCGAAGCCGAAATTGCCGCTACTCTCCCCGGCGCAGGTCATCTCTCCCGCGCCGCTGCGCCTGGCGGAGCTGGAAGTGCGGCCCGGCAACATGCCGGTGAGCGAGCTGGCGGCGCTTTGCGGGATCGTGCGGCGAGAAAACCCGCGCGCTATCTTCGAGATCGGCACCCTCAACGGGCGCACCACCCTGAACCTGGCGCTGAACTCCCCGCCGCAGTGCCGGATTTTTACCCTCGATTTGCCCCAGGAGCAGCTCGGCGAGACCCGTTACCCCATCAGCGACCGTTTCCGCAAACTGGTGGAGAAAGAGCGCTCCGGGGAGCTTTTTTTGAGCAAAGATGCCGCGGAATTCCCGGAAACGAAAAAAATCACCCAGTTATTCGGGGATTCCGGGAAATTCGATTTTTCCCCTTATTACAGCGCTATCGACTTCGTATTCATCGACGGCTCCCACGATTACGAATACGTGCTGAATGATTCGGAGATCGCCCTGAAACTGCTGCGAGAGGGGAGAGGGGTGATCCTGTGGCACGATTACCGCGGCGGGATGGAGGTCATCACCGCGCTGGAAACCTTCCGCAAACGCCGCCCGGGGCTTTCGCTCCATCACATCAGGAATACCAGCTTCGCGTATTTGAAGCGGTGAACGTTCAACCACAAGACCTCAAAGGTTTTTAAAACCTTCGAGGTCTTTTATTTATCTGATTTTGTACACGCTATAAACCTCGTCGCGGTACACCGGCTGGATCTCCTCGCAGGCGCCCGAAAATCGCCGATTCTCTGTTACCAGGTGGGTAATTCCGTATTCCGCCGCTAACGCCTTCAGCAATTCGCAATCCAGTGTTACAGTTTCGTAAAACTGCCGCGCTTTCAAATTCCGGTCATACCAATCCAGCACTTCCGTGTCTTTATAGGGAATGGATTTGAAATCGGCCAGGATCGGCGCGCCGGTGCAGAGGCGAAAATTTTCTAACTCCTCCAAATGGAGCGCGGGAATAAGGTATTTTTCGCCGCGGGACTTCGTTTTTTTGACAAAATTCATCATCGGCCTGGCGGGATCGTTCGCATAAGCCTCGAAGCGGGATTTCATCTCCCTTGCTCCCCATAGCGCCAGCAAAAGTATAACTCCTCCGCTTACCCCGGCGATCCATCGAGATTTGTTCAAAATTTTAGCGGGAAGTCTGGGAAAAATAGCCGCGACGGCGCCGGCAAAGAGCAGGCAGACCGACAGGGGAACCAGAACGGTGGACAACCGCCAGGGAAACAGCAGTCCCAGGGCGTTACTGTCGCTGAGGATCTGGATCACCGTTAACACCGCGGCGATGGAAAAGGGAATCGCCAGCACCGCAAAGAGCCGGTGTTTGCGCACCGCATAGAGCGCCAGCAGCATCAGCAAAACCCGCAGGTAAAAAAGCTCTCCCATTTCCGATTTTTTGGATAAAATATGGTGGGGAATGCGAAACTCTGCCAGGATTTGCTGCGCCCCGCGCCAGGTTTCGGGATCGCTGGCCTGAAAATAAACCCCGGTATAGATCAATACCGGCAATACCAGCGCCAGGGCTGGCAGGCCGATGGCGAGGGTTTTTCGGAGGTTCTTTTCTTCCCGCCAGGCCAGAATCATGTAGCTCAGCGTCAGGATCGCCGCGCCGGGCAGGGAACTGGGATGAAAAGTCGCCGCCAGCGCCAGGCAGAAGACCGCCCAATAAGGTTTCCGGCGCAGGAACAGGTAAATCGACAGCAGCAGGAATACCCCGAATACGCCGGGCTGCAATTCATATCCCGGCAGATACTGGCTGGCCACCCCGCGGCTCAGGAGCATGGTTTGGCGGATTCCCAGGAAGTTGGCGGCCAGATGATCCAGCAGGGCTGAATGGATCAAAATAACGCCGCCCAGGAAAAACAGGTATTGGGCGCGGGAACGGTGGAGGGGAAAAACCGTCCGGGCAATCCCGGCGAGGGCATGAAAATAAACCCCCAACAGCAGGAAATGATAGAGATAGAAAAGGTTTTCATGCCCTAAGCGAACGGTCAAATATACTAAAAAACTGAACGCCGGGGTGGGATCGGCTGTATTTGCCAGCCAGTCTTCCTGCAATAATCCGTAACCGGCGTCAGCCAATCCATGCAAAAAATACTGGTTCTGGTTAGAGGTGTAGAGGGGGGATTGGGTATAGCTAAGCCCGAATGCCAGGCTCCAGAACAGGAAACTGCCCGCAGCCTTAAGGATGCTTTTCTGCGTTTGCATCAGGTAGATCGTATTCAGGAGGTTAAACGGAGTGTTCGAGTGTTTTAGTATTCTGGTGTTTTAGTGTTTTGGCGTATGGAACGTTGCGCCCGAAACTACGATGACACTAAAACACCTAAACACTAGCAGTGGCGTCATCCTTTAAGGTTCCGGCCTGCTCCACTACCATATTCGGAATATCCCGTTCCACGGGATACACCAGTTTGCAGCGGCGGCAGATCAGCTTACCGCAGCCGCTATCCTGGGGATCTGCCTGGTATTCCAGGTCTCCTTTGCACTTCGGGCAGGCTAAAATTTCCAACAATTTTTTATCCAGCATCGGCGTCTCCACTTTTCACTTTTCACTTTCCATTTTTCACTTTCCATTTTTCACTTTCCATTTTTCACTTTCCATTTTTCACTTTTCACTTTTCCCTTACCCTATTCCTTCCACGCCCCCATGGCGGCGTATTTTTGAATCCGCTTTTCCATCAAGTCATTGGGAGGGATTTTGTTCAGGCGTTTTAACTGTTCCAGCAGATGCTTTTTGAGGATGGCGGCGGCGGCGTCGTGATCCCAGTGGGCGCCGCCGGAGGGTTCCGGGATAATTTTATCGATGACCCCTAACCGCAGCAGGTCCGGGGCGGTCAATTTCATGGTTTCCGCGGCGAGGGGGGCTTTGGAGTTGTCCTTCCAGAGGATGGCAGCGCACCCTTCGGGAGAGATTACCGAATACCAGCAGTTTTCTAACATCAGGATGACGTCGCCGACCCCGATGCCCAGCGCCCCCCCGGAAGCGCCTTCGCCAATTACGGTAACGATGATCGGCACCGGCAGTCGCGACATCTCGAATAGATTGCGGGCGATGGCCTCCGCCTGGCCGCGCTCTTCCGCCCCAATGCCGGGATAGGCGCCCGGCGTATCGATCAGCGAAAGAACCGGGATGCGGAATTTGGCGGCTAACTTCATCAAGCGCAGCGCCTTGCGGTAGCCTTCCGGGTTAGACATACCGAAATTGCGATGAAGGTTTTCCTTCACGTCGCGCCCTTTTTGCTGGCCGATAATCAGCACCCGCTGATTTTCGATGATCCCGATGCCGCAAACCATGGCAGGATCGTCTGCAAAGTAGCGGTCGCCGTGCAATTCGATGAAATCGCTGGTGATGCGCTGAATATAATCCAGGGTATAAGGTCGATCCAGGTGGCGGGCCAGTTGCACCCGCTGCCAGGGGGTAAGTTTGGAATACACTTCTTTCCGCAGGGTATCGGCCTTTTTTCTCAGGCGTTTCAGATCTTCGGACAGATCCACCCCGGTGTCGCGGGCGTACTCCTCCATCTCGGCGATCTTTTTTTGCAGATCGATAATCGGTTTTTCAAACTCCAGGATGACGCGGAATGTTTTTTTCAAAATATCAACCTCGGTATTTTTTATCGTTGCAGGAGCGTATTCAGGTGTTATAGTGTTCAGGTGTTATAGTGCGATGTTACTAAAACACTATAACACCCAAACCCTCAATACTTCCCAAACCAGCCCCGAATCGCCAGCTTCCAGACCATGAAGGCGGCTTCGAACATGATTTTGCGCGACATCTTTGATTTTCCCACGGTGCGGTCGGTAAAAATGATCGGCAGCTCCCGAATCCTGAACCCGCGTTTCCAGGCTTTGAAATTCATTTCGATCTGAAAAGAATAGCCGTTGGATTGCACACCGTCCAGCGGAATCGCCTCCAGCACTTCCCGGCGGAAGCATTTATATCCCCCGGTGCAGTCGCTGATGGGCATTCCGGTGACCAGGCGGGTATATTGGCTGGCGAAAACGCTCAACGCCAGGCGCATCAGCGGCCAGTTGATCACGTTTACCCCTTTCAGGTAACGGGAACCGATCACCAGGTCCGCATCTTCGATCATCCGCAAAAAATTGGGAATCTCCCTGGGGTCATGGGATAAATCCGCGTCCATTTCGAATATATAATCATACCCGTTTTTCAGGGCGTATTTGAATCCGCTGATATAAGCGGTTCCCAGTCCCATTTTACCGGGGCGTTCGATCAATGAGAGCTGCGGGTATTTGTGCATCAATTCTTTGATCAGTTCCGCAGTCTTGTCGGGAGAGTTGTCATCGACGATCAGCGCATCCAGGCCGGGAACGTCCAAATTGAAAATAAGCTCCAGCAGGGTTGCGATATTATCGCGTTCGTTATAGGTCGGGATAATTACCAGTGAACGTTTCATTTTCCTCCTACACAGAGCCTTCCATGCGCACTTTCAGTTGTTCCAGCACGTTCTTCAAAGGGCGGGGATCGAACCCCAGTTCCGACCGCGCCCGCTCGATTTTTACCCCCCCAAGCATGGGACGGAGCGCCTGCTGTTTCAATTGATCGGTCTTGATCGGGCGGATCAATTCCCGGGAAAATCCGAATACTTCCGCTATACGCAGCGCAAAATCGAAGCGATGGAGATACTCTTTTCCGCCAATGTGATACACCCCGTATTTGGATTTCTCGATCAAGAGGCGAATGCCCTCGCTCAATTCTTCCGCAAGGGTGGGATTATTCCATTGATCGGTAACCACGTTGATGGTTTTTCCGCTCTTCAGGCTGTGATAAACCCACAGGAAAAAGTTGTTCTTGACGTTGACGCCGGCGCCATAGAGAACGTTGGTGCGCACGATGGCATACGGGATGCCAGCCACCCGCACCGCGTTTTCCGAGGCGAGTTTGGATTTCCCATAATATCCCAGGGGATTGGGTTTGTGATCCTCCGCGTAAGGGCCTTCCGTACCGTCGAAAATATAATCCGTGGAAATATGCACCACCAGGGCCATGTTCCGGCGGGCGGCCGCGGCCAGGTTCTCCACTCCTTTGACGTTTACTTTCCAGCACAGATCTTTGTCGGTTTCGCAGCCGTCCACGTTGGTATAAGCCGCGGCATTGATGATGATGTCCGGGCGGGTTTGCAGAACCAGTTCCCGGCAATTTTTGGGATCGGAGATATCCAGCGGCCGATAGTGTGCGATCCCGCCGGGGGGTTGCTCGGCCATCGCCAGGGCCAGGCCCTCCTGCAGATCGGCTGCAAAAATCTCGAATTCGCCGGAGAAGGTTTTGAGCAGCGCCTGCCCCAGCAATCCGTTAGCGCCGGTGATCAGAATTTTCTTCATAAGTGCACGGTGGTTTGTTAAGTCTTTTTTACTCAAAAAACGTGAAACGTGAA
>CAZFVV010000111.1:0-16497 GCA_964522165.1 uncultured Calditrichaceae bacterium | reverse complement strand
GTTAAAGGGATTGGGATAGTTCTGAAACAACTCAGAGATTTCGGGAAGGCCGGAAACTAAAGTTTCCCGCTGTGCCGGGCCTGCTCCTGCCGCAGCCAACTGTTTATCCCGGGAAAATTCGGCGATGCCTTCCTGCAATGCCGCCCATAATTCGGAAGCTCCATTGGAGCCAGCGGATTTGGAGAACCCGCTTCCTTCCGGTTCCAGGGTATAGACCAGCAAGATTCCCTGCCCGGCGCTGAGCGCAAACGGCCCGCTGCCCAGGTAAACGTGGTAATCCGCGGTATCCGGCGGGGTGGTTACATTCCCCAGGCTCATCCGACTATACACCGCTTCTCTGCTCGCCGGCGCCTGGGAACGCTGCCAGTAATTGCGCAGCAGGGGAGAAAATGCCCCGCCCAGGTTCATCCCCTGGCCGGAGTGGAAATCGCTGATCGCGTACCCGCCTGTTAGGAACGCCAACTGGTCGTCATCCGGGGTAGGATGGTTCTCGTTGTTGGGAGCGTCGAAATCGAAATATACCCCGGCATACACGTTGGCCAGATTCCCCTGCTGCCCGCTATAGCGGATGAGATAGGCCAGGATTCCGGCGGAGTGATCCTGCAAGGCGACGTTGAACTGCTTCACCCGCCAGCCGGCGGCAGTATCCTGGTACACCGAGACGGTGGTAAATTTCACGTTGGGAAGCTGCAAGACGTTGGTGGTGTCGCGATAGAGGCGTTTGGCGACAAACCCGCCGGCTTCTCCGCTTTCCGCCAGTTCCGGGCAGGCAATTAGCGTATCCCCGGTAGCCGTGATTCCGCAAAGCCACAGGGAAATATGGGCATAATAATCGGTAAAATTCGTGTTGGTAGAATCCAGCGCCTAGTGGGGGTGGGTTTCCATCACCCCGTAGCCAAAGGGGGAAAGCTCCATTCCCCCCACCCGCAGCACCCGCCCCTGGCCGGGATCTGCTAAGCAAATATGAACAAACAAGAAAAGTAAAGCGATGGTTTGAATGGCGTGTTTCATAGAACCCTCCCCTGGCTGGCAGCGACAAACCAGGTTTTTTGGTCTTACGATATTTCCCATTCGTTGCAAATTTAAAATTGCAAGAAAAAAATCAGCAAACCATGACTTTGGTCAGGTTGAAACATGATTTTTGTTATGCTTTTTGAATATTCCTGTTCCTGGGCAGTTCCGGCGACCGGAAACCTTTCCCCGGTTATTCCAGGCTGAGCGCCCCCTGGCGTACAGGTGGAGACCGGCAATGAAAATACCGGGTGCTTTCGAGTTTGAAAACCCGCTTGCCAAAATTTGCCCGGTTCTTTATATTGCAGCCCTTATTTTAAGGGGGAAATAGTTCCCGGCGGCATTGCAAAACCTTAACCGTGCTTTTTTTATGACCCTCAAGCATTCGTGGCTTTTTTCTTGTTTCGCAACAACTCTAACACATCCTGCCAAGCTAATTTTCCAAAAACCTCAACCTCTTCAAACTAACTAAGGGAGTTTTTTATGGCTATTAAAGTCGCAATTAACGGATTTGGCCGCATCGGGCGGCTGGTATTCAAAGCGATGCGCAACGACCGGGGCATCGACGTGGTGGCGATCAATGATATTACCGACGCCCCCACCCTGGCGCATTTGTTGAAATACGATTCGGTGCACGGAAGATACCCCGCCGCGGTTCACGCCGAGGGCGACTATTTGATCACCGGCGATGAAAAAGTTCGCATCTTCGCGGAAAAAGACCCCTCCAAGCTGCCCTGGAAGGAATTGAAAGTGGACATCGTGATCGAATCCACGGGGATTTTCACCAGCCGGGAAAAAATGGGCCTGCACCTGGAAGCCGGGGCCCAAAAAGTGCTCCTCACCGCCCCCGCCAAAGGAGAGTTGGATAACACCGTGGTGATGGGCGTGAACGACCACACCCTGAAGCCCGAACACAAGCTGGTTTCCAACGCTTCCTGTACCACCAACTGCTTAGCCCCCGTGGCCAAGGTTTTACACGAATCATTCGGCATCAAAAGAGGGTGGATGACCACCATCCACGCCTACACCAACGACCAGCGCATTTTAGACCTGCCCCACAAGGACCTGCGCCGCGCCCGCGCCGCCGCCGCCAACATCATTCCCACCACCACCGGCGCCGCCAAGGCGGTCGGCCTGGTCATCCCGGCGTTGAAGGGCAAATTGGACGGCATCGCCCTGCGCGTGCCGGTGACCGACGGCTCTTTGGTGGACCTGGTGGCAGAGCTGGGCAAAACCGCGACCGCGGAAGAGGTCAACGCGGCGATGAAAAAGGCCGCGGATGGCTCCCTGAAGGGGTTGTTGGAATATTGCGAAGATCCCATCGTCTCCTCGGACATCGTGGGCAACCCCGCTTCCAGCATTTTCGATTCCCTGTCAACCAAAGTCATGGACGGCAATTTTGTAAAAGTGCTCTCCTGGTACGACAATGAATGGGGCTATTCCAGCCGCACCGTGGATATGCTGAAGAAGATGGCGGCGATGTAATCAACCAGCCGCGGTCGGCTTTGTCACAAGAGAATGACATGGTAACCATGCAGCAAATCAAAAAATTGGGGCTCCGCATCGGCGAGGAATTTCGACCGGAGCGGGTGATCCTGTTTGGATCGTACGCCCAGGGTCGGCCGACTCCGGATTCCGACGTGGATTTATTGATCATTGCGAAATTCGAGGGTCGGCCGGTGGACAAGTCGGTAGAAATACGCCTGAAAGTTCGACCTCCTTTCCCTGTTGACCTGATTGTGCGCACTCCCGAAAAAGTGCGCGAGCGCCTGGCAATGGGTGACGCCTTCATAAAAGAGATACTTACTGAAGGAATAGTACTCTATGAAGCCAATCACGCTTGAGTGGGTCGCTAAAGCGGAAGGCGACTTTGCAATGCTGGAGCGAGAGTCTCGCGCACGGAAGAACCCCAATTATGATGGCATTTGTTTCCATGCCCAGCAATGTGCAGAGAAGTATATCAAGGCCAGATTGTGTGAAGCAGGCATTGAATTTAAGAAGATCCATGATCTGGTTTCCCTTCTTGATAAAGTTCTTGGGGTTGAACCGATGTGGGAAACCTTTCGTCAGCACCTTGCTTATCTTTCCGGTTTCGCGGTGAGTTTTCGCTATCCCGGTGAATCCGCTGACAAAACCATGGCGCTGGATGCCCGTAAACGCTGCCGGCTCTTTCGCCGTGCAGCCTGTGAAGCTCTTGGGCTAAAACCGTAATAGACAATCTTCGACTAAGTTTAGCGTGAGTGTGGTCGAAGATTGAACTGGTATCCGGGAATTTACTTTTGATATTTTACATTAGGAGCTTACCATGCCCAAACTAACTATTGACGATTTGCACCTGAAAGGCAAGAACGTGCTCATGCGGGTGGATTTCAACGTGCCCCTGGATGAGCATCACAACATTACCGACGATTTGCGTATCCGGGAATCGTTGCCCTCCATTCAAAAAATCATCCGCGAGGGCGGGCGGGCCATCCTCTGCTCCCATCTGGGCCGCCCCAAGGGGAAACCGAAGTTCGAGTTCTCCCTGGCTCCGGTCGCCAAGCACCTGACCAACTTGTTGGGCCATCCGGTTATGTTTATCACCGATTGCATCGGCCCGCAGGTTGACCAGGTGAAACAAATATTGAAAAACGGCGAGGTGCTGCTGTTAGAAAATCTGCGCTTCCACAAGGAGGAAGAAGAGAACGAGCGCGAATTCGCCCGTAAATTAGCCGCCCGCTGCGACCTCTACGTAAACGACGCCTTCGGCAGCGCCCACCGCGCCCACGCCTCCACGGAAGGGGTCACGCACTTTTTCAAGCAAAACGCCGCCGGGTACCTGATGCAAAAAGAGCTGCAATACTTGGGCGAGGCGCTGGAAAACCCCAAACGCCCCTTTGTGGCGATTTTGGGCGGGGCAAAAATATCCGGCAAGATCGACGTGATCGAAAACCTGCTCGGCAAAACCGACGCCCTGCTCATTGGCGGGGGAATGATTTTTACCTTCTTCAAGGCGCACGGCTGGGAAATCGGCAAATCCCTTTTGGAAGCCGACCGCTTAGACATGGCCAAAGAAATTCTGAAACGCGCCCAGGACAGCAAAACCCGCCTGGAGCTTCCGGTGGACGTGCTCATCGCCGATAAATTCGAAGCCGGGGCAAAAACCCGCACCGTGGCGGTGCACGAAATCCCCGGGGATTGGATCGGGGTGGACATCGGCCCGGAGAGTATCGCGAAATTCAAAGAGATCCTCGCCAGCGCCAAAACCGTGGTCTGGAACGGCCCCATGGGGGTTTTCGAGATCGAAGATTTTGCCAAAGGAACCGAGGCGATTGCCCGCTGCCTGGCGGAGATTACTCAAAAGGGCGCGGCCACCATCGTGGGCGGGGGCGATTCCGCCGCGGCAATAAAGAAATTTAACTTAGAAGACAAAATCACCCACGTCTCCACCGGCGGCGGGGCCTCCCTGGAATTCCTGGAAGGCAAAGTTCTGCCCGGCGTGGCGGCGTTAACGGAAAAATAATGACTATAGACCTCAAAGGCTTTGAAAACCTTTGAGGTCTCAAGCGACAAGGAGTTCGGAATGCGACAGAAGCTGATTGCCGGCAATTGGAAGATGTACAAAACGATTCCGGAAGCGCTGCAACTGGTGAAGCAGTTGCGAACGAAAATGGAAAAAAATCCCCCTGCCAAAACCAAAGTGGTGGTTTGCCCGCCCTTTACCGCCCTGGCGGCGGCCAGCGAGGCGCTGAAGGGCAGCGCCATCGGCGTGGGCGCGCAGAATATTTTCTGGGAAGATGAAGGCGCTTACACCGGGGAGGTTTCCGCAAAAATGATCAAAAGCGCGGGCGCCAAATACGTGATCATCGGCCACTCGGAACGGCGGCGCTATTTCAAAGAAGATTCCCACGTGATCAACAAAAAGATCAAAACCGCCCTGGCCCACAAACTCCAGGTGATCCATTGCGTGGGAGAAACCCTGGAAGAGCGGGAGCAGGAGCTGACCCGCGACATCGTGCTGAACCAGGTGGAGTGGGATCTAAAGAACCTCGCCGCCGCGGATTTGAAGAACATTACCATTGCCTACGAGCCGGTGTGGGCCATCGGCACCGGGAGAAACGCCACCCCCGGGCAGGCGCAGGAGGTGCACAGTTTTCTGCGGGAAATTTTAGACGCCTTGTTCCAGCCGGGAACCGGCAAGAAGATGACTATCCTTTACGGCGGCAGCGTGAAGCCGGAGAACACCGCCGCGCTGCTCTCCCAGCCGGACGTGGACGGCGCCCTGGTGGGCGGGGCCTGCTTAGAGGCGGGCAGTTTCTGGAAGATCATCCGGGCGAGCGAGAAGGCGGGCTGAAGGGATTGCGGATTTGAGATTGAAGGGGCGAGCAGGCGCTTCTCTTGTGGAAGCAGAAACCTCCAGTATTTGCTAACGTGAACCCCGCCCCATCAACAGCCGCACCAGTTCCCGCAGCCCCGCCGGTTTCACCCCTCGCTCCCGGTTGGCCGCCCCGATCTCGTAGGCAATTTTCCACTGCTGCATCAAGGTGCGATAGGCTTTTAACAGGCTGTTAGCGGGGTCGTAAATGTGGGTCGCTTCCGAAGTCACCCCGTTCAACTCCACGATCTTGAAATTTTTTCCCTTTTTGAAATCTTCCAGGTCGGGCGTGCGAATATCATAACGCCCGAAATAAAATCCCGCGAATCCCCGGCTGACGGCATCGATTGCGGCTTCTAATTCCGGGGTGAGAACGCCGTTCCCGTCCAAAAAAAGCGCTCCCCGGCAATGCGTGCCCACTTCCACTAATCGAATCTCCTCCCCCGCCGGCGGGATTTCGTACAGGCGCTGGCGGTGTTTCCGGAAGTGGAACGGCGCCATGCACATCGCCCGGTCGTCTCGCAGGATCAATTCCTCTAAGGTGCTCGCGCCGTCGCCGGTAAGCTTCAGCAAGCGCTTGTCGGTGATGGAAAAAATCCGCCCCCTCGCCTCTCCCGGATAGCGATAGTAAAACACCCCGAATTCCCTGCCGGTAGCGTATTCCTGCACGATGGTATCCTGCCGCGCCGCCGCCAAATACCGCTGCGCTTCCGGTTCTGAGCGGATGATCGCCACCCCCTCGCCCCGCTCGCCCCTATCCGGCTTCAGCACCACGGGAAAAGAGAGGTTTTCCCCGGCCATGAATTGGCGGAGTTGCCGCAACCGCTCCTCCGCGGGCAGGTTTTGGGAAATAACCCCGTGGCGGGCTACCAATTCCCCGGCGGAGTGCAGTCCCTGCAAAATCTGCGACTTCGACTCCCCCACAAAACCGCCCGCGGGAATTGCCGGGTTGGCGGCGGTAAAAATCGCCAATCCGCGATAGCGAATTCCTAAGTAAATCACATACAACACAATCGGCGGATAGAACGCCCAACGCGGCCAGAACTCCCAGCGGGCGCGGCGGCGCAATGCGGCGAGCAGCAAACGCCGCCCCCGGAAGCTGAACAGCGGAACCGCCAGTTTGACGATCCCCCAGATCAGCAGCACGGTGAACAGAAGAACCGGGAGGGCGTAGGCTTTGAAAACCTGGTAATATTTAAGGATTTCGCCGCCCACCAGGGCTGCCAACCCCACCACCAGGGGCGTCCAGAGGGCGGCGGCCAGTAGAAAATAGAAGGAGAACTTCACAAAGCCCATTCCCAACACCCCCGCCCCAAAGTAAGTGGGCAGGCGGGTGCCCGGCAAAAACCGGCTGGCCAGCACGATTTTAGGGCCTCGCGCCGCAAACCAGCGCGCGGTTCGGGCAATATCTTCCTCCCGCAGCAGCCATTTGAGAGGCGGGTAACGCAAGGCCGGGCGCCCCAGGAACTTTCCCGCCAGGTAGAGCAGCATGTCGCCGCCCACGATTCCCGCGAGCGCGGCGACGGCCGCGGGCAGAAAGTCAATCGCCCCCCGCGCCGCCATCAACCCCGCGCCGATGCAGGCCAGGTCCTCGCTGGCCAGGGTGGCCAGGGCGATCAGCAGCATGAACATGAACAGGGTAATCCCCTCCGCTTTGGGAATGTTTACCTGCGCGAAGGGCGCTTCCGCTTCGGCGATTCGCCGGGGGTCGGCCTCCGCCCGGCTTCGCGCCTCCCCGCGCCCTACCCGCTCGATGAAGCGGCCGATCTCCTCTCCCAATTCCCCGCTGCGGTTCATGATCAGCAGGTGGCCGTCAGGGTAGAGCAATATTTCACTCTGCGGAACGATGCGGTAATGCTCCTTCGCGGCCGCGAGGGGCACAAGGCCGTCTGCTTCGCCGTGCAGGATCAACATGGGAGCGCGAAACTGTTGCAGAATGCGGCGCAGGGGACGCTGGTCGGAATCATAAAAATTGCGCGCGTAGGGAAGGTTCAGGGGAAAATGGTCCAGCGCCCCAAAGTGGGGCGTCGCCTCTTGCAGCAGCCAGATCAGCGCTAATTGCATCCCGTGCAGGGCGTGGTTGAGGTGGTAATCGCCTAACAATTCCGACTCCTGCACCCCCAGGCCGGAGAGCATCACCAGGGAGGAAAATCGCTGCGGCTCCAGACCGGCCATCTCCAGGGCCACGGCGCCGCCCATGCTGTAGGCCACGGCGTGAACCGGTTGCAATCCCAGCTCTCTAAGGAATTGCAGCAAGCAGCGCGCCTGGGCGCGGTAAGAAAAATCTTCCAAATCGCGGCTGGAAGCGCCGTAGCCGGGAATGTCCGGGGCGATCACCCGGGCGTGTTTCGCCAATTCGGAGATGAACCCGTGCAGCATCTCGTTCCCCACCGGGCTGCCGTGCAGCAGCAGCACCAGGGGAGGATTTCCTGCCTGCGGCTGCTCCGTTACCGGCTTCCCGGCGTAAACGTCATAGTACGCGATGGCGAGGGGTTTCTCCGTACCCGGATCGGGCAAATGAACCACTTTTTGCTCGGGAGCGGGCCGAAATTCCGGGGGATGAATCATTTGCCAGGCATGAGACAGTAACAGCAACCCCAAATAGAGCGCGGCGAGCAGCTTCCAACCGCGAAGCTTGAATTTTTTATGGTCGGGAGACGGTGCTTTCATAGATGGATGCGCGGAAGAGTAAGCGGGGTAAGGAACGAATGGCGGCACGGGGACCCGGGAAGGTAGCGAAATTCGATAATATTCGAATCGACGCTGATTTCGCTGTAACTGACCGTTTGGGCGTCCTCCCGGTGCATGCACACGGAGTAGGGGCCGGCTTCCGGCTCATGGCTGCGATGGTAGGAGCGCAGGAACTCCGCAGTGAGGGGCCGGGAGCCGGAAAAGCGTTCCCGAAACAGCTTGATGCGCCCTTCGATTACCTCCCGGGAGTCGAACGAGGAAGAGGAGAGCGGGCAAGCCGCCTCGCGGTCGATTTTCAGCCCCCCTTCGCCGGCATTCCAGGTGCAGGCCAGGGGAGGCGCGGCCGGCGCAAAGATCAGCAAAATGAAGGGACGATAGTTTTCCAGGCGCTCTTGCTGCAACTGCCGCAGGGCTTCCGCCTGCCCCCGGCAGTCGAAGAGAGATTTCAGCAGCACTCCCCGGCTGATGTAATCTTTTGCGGGGACGGGCGCCGCGCCCCGGGCGTGGTAATAATTCAAAATCGCCAGGGAAACGCCAAATTCGTTCGCCCCGATCCAGCTTCCCCCGGCGTCGGCGTCCGCGGGGGCGATGTATTTCACCCCCCTCAATTCCCCGATGGCCGGGGGGCGGGCAATTCCCCGGGTTTTCAGCTCATCGCGGTTGAAGAAAAGCCGGTATCCGGTTGATTTTAAAATCCAGGTTACGGTGCACATGTCAGTAAGCAGTTGGCAGCCGGGGATCTCCGAAGGAGTGGTTTACCCCTTCGGGGCTTTGCCACAAAACTTCAGTTTTTCGCCGGGGTTTCCGCTCGTGCTTTCACGGGGATGTTGATTTCGCACATCAGGTCTTTGGGCAGGGCCTGCTCCGTGCCCATTTTCGCCCAGTATTCGCGCCAGTAATCCCACCATTTGCTCTGCAGCGCGGGAATATCCGTTTCGGCGATCTCTCCCGCGTGGGAAAAGATTTTCATCTCCCCGGCCAGCAGGATGATCCCCACCCCGCCGCTGCGCAACGCGATGAAGGCGGTTTTATCCGCTACCGAATCGAGCGCGGTCTCGTCTCCCAGGATGAATTCCCGCCGGGAGGATTCGGCGTAGAGTTGCTTCAGAAGAGCGGCGTCGGTGAGGGTGAAATCATAATCCTTGAGATCCAGGGGGTCCAATTGGTCTTTGGAGAGCAGCTCGAACCATTTTGGGGGGATTGCGCTCTCCTCGCGGCGGTATTCCAACAGCGCCAGGCAGAAGGTATCCCGGAATTGCAGGGCCAGGGTATAGTTGGAGGGAAACGTGCCCCTGGAAGAGGGCAGGTATAACTGCACCATCCCGAATTCCAACTGGTAGGTGCGCTCCTCGCTGGTCCACCACTTCCAGTGCCCCAGGTTGGTGATGGCGAATTCGAGAGTGTTGAGATTGGGGTTCATGGGGGTTCCTTGCTAATTTAATTTCTCTCAAATCTCTTAGCGAGCGCCGCGAAATCCATGTTCAGTAACACTGAAGAATGGGGAATTAAAACATACTTCCACAGTTTGCCGCCGTTTTGGGCAGTGAAGTTAGAAGCGTATTTGCAGAATTCCAATGCCGCCCGCGCCTTATCCTGGACATCCACGTCTCCAATACTTGTCTCTGCTTTGGTTTCAACCATGTAAATCATTTCAGCAGTTTCCACTACAAAATCAGGAAAGTATCGTTTAGAATTGTGGTCCCAATAGATATGAAATTGCCGCTCCGCAGGCCGCAGCCATTTGAGAACGGCGTTATCTTTTTCCAGAATGATGGCAAAATCTTTTTCGGTCTTGGAGTCAAATTTATAAAGAGGGTGGTAGGCTTTCCTGAATCCGCCGAATAATTTTTGAGGAATGGCGTGGGTTGGCACAATCGTTTCTCTATAATCGTGAATTGCCTCTTTGGTGTATTTGGAATAATTATGTTTCTCTATCGCGGAAAAAGCATGCACTTGAGGTTTTTCAAAATCCGGCGGTTCGTAGAAGAAATGTTGCTGCATCTGGACGCGAATATAAAGGGCGATTTCCCGCTTATGATATTGCACCACGTTTAAAATCTTGCTTTCTTCCACGTAGGATTTGAACTTGTCTATCGCCTGGTCGGCCAATTTGAAAAGCAATTCCGAATGGCTATCGTAGTCGATTTCCGGGAAGTTGATCAATTCGTTCACGATAATCCGATCAGGATCATCTTTAATATTACTTCCTTCGCCGAGGATGACATCCATATCGTTTTCCTGTTCGCGGAGTTTTTTGATCAGAATTTCTTCTGAAACCGGCTGATAGTTCAAATTGGCGGTATCCAGGTCAAAATCTTCGAAGCCGTATTTCGGCATACCGCCGGGGTGAATGGTAATGCGCGGAATCTCAATAATGTTTTTGGCAAATTCTTCCACTACTTCTTCATATACTTTTTCTACCTGCTCGATATATTCCTCAACAAAGAGCTGCTGCTGGGGAGAACTCATGATCTCCATTTTAATCCGCTCTACCACTTGCTCTTTTATATCCGGGCGCTTTAATTCCGCAACATTCTGCACGATCCGGTTCGCTTTCGGCAGGCTATAAAAAACCTTTTTGCGGGCTTCCAATTCCTGCCGCGCCTGTTGTTTTTCTTTTGCATCTTCGATCTGCTCGATTCGTTCTTCGATTTTTTTGTAGCGTTCCTCGGTAGTAGAGGTTACAGTAACCACTTCTTTGTTTTGGGTTATCTCCTGCTCATCGATCTCGATGATATTTTCCCGTTTGATGATGGAATCCGGTTTGTTGGCTTCATCGATGATCTCCTGGAATTTATCATGCGCCACAATGGTCAGCTTATCCACTTTATCCTGGCCGGTGCGCTTTCCGTAGGGCAAACGCAACCCCCGGCCAATGGTCTGCTCCCGCAAAGTCAAAGAGGTGGCGGTACGCAGCGGTATGATGGTATAAAGGTTGGTAACGTCCCAACCCTCTTTCAGCATATTCACGTGAATGACGATTTCGATTTTATTGGAGGGTTTCTCCAAAGAAATCAGTTGGGCAATATTCTCATCTTTTTCCGAGCCGCGCTGGTTGGAATGGATTTCCATCACCTTATCGGCATAATAACCGTCGAAAAAGGAGGGCGAAGTAATCAGCTTCATTAGTTTTCCGGCGTGGTCGGTGTCTTTGGCAACTACTAAAACAAAGGGTTTTACCAGTTCGGTTTTGCTGTCGCGGGAATAGATGTCTAAGGCCACTTTGCTGTCTTCGTGAATGCGGATGCCGTCTTCTAATTTGATACGGTCTAAGTCTTCGTCTTTATATCTTTTGGGATCAAAATTTTTGCGGGTGGCGACTGCCGGCTCTTTGACAAACCCGTCGCGGATCGCTTTTGCCAGCGAGTATTCATAAACGACATTTTTAAACTTGATCGCCCCGCTGCTGCGCTCTACCTGCGGGGTGGCGGTCAATTCCAATCCTAAAATTGGATTGAGCTCGTTGATCACTTCCATACCGCGGTCGGCGCGATAGTGATGGGATTCATCCATTAGCAGCACCAGGTCATTTAGCTTAGAAAGGTAATTGAAGTAGGAATATCCCAGGAACTCCGAAAGCCGCTTAATGCGCGGCAGCCTGCCCCCTTTGGTTTCCGCGTTGATCTTGGAAATATTGAACACGTTGATATGCACTTCCGACTCGAACAGCGCGCTTTGGGAGACGGTGTTATAATTATCCCCGGTGATGATGCGCGGGCGGTTGTGCACAAACTCCCCGATGCCGCGGAACACATACTTGGGGCTGTTGGCGTTGGAAAAATCGTCGATCAGTTTGTTGTAAATGGTCAGGTTGGGCGCTAAAACGAAAAAGTTGCGGATGCCTTTTTCCAGGTAGAGATAAGCGACAAACGCCCCCATCAGCCGGGTTTTGCCCACGCCGGTTGCCAGGGCAAAGCACATCGAAGGGAAATCGCGCTCAAAATCGGTGCAGGTGGGATAGCGGCTGTTGACCTTTTGCAATTCTCCCTCCAAAAACTCCCCCTTAGAAAAGGGGGCCGGGGGGTTGTACTTCTCCAGCGTCAGCACATCCGCTAATTCCGCTAAAATGTTCAGGCTCTCTGCCTGCGGCGGGCGCAGGCTCAAACGGTTTTTGATGATATTTGCAATTCTATTCATGACTTTTCCCTGTCTTTTTCACCGCTAAATAGATTAAGCTGGCTTTTGTTCCTACGGCGACTCTCTGACATCCCCCCTGGCCCCCCTTCAAAGGGGGGAACTGGCGAATCCCCCTTTGAAGGGGGATACAGGGGGATGTCCTCATCTACCGGCAGGTTGACGATATTCAAACTGTAATCTTCTTTCCCAAACTCGCAGCGCCCCAAAAGCATGTTGGGAATTTTCTTGACCGTAATATTGGCATGGCGGCGTTCGCAAGCCTCCTGGAAGGCTTTGCAGGTAATCAGCAAACTTTCATCCGCTTTCATTTCCTCATGGATTTTATCTAACAGTTCCACGGTGACGAACTGGGTGGTGGTGTAGATAAAATCCTTTTCGGTGGATTGCCCTTGCTTCCAGTACACTTCTTCGTCGGGTTGGTATTTAAAGCCCTCATGTTTGGCCATGGCTGCGGCCAGCATGTCGGGGTTGTAGCGTTCGTCAATCACCCAGTTGCCGTAGCGATCTTTTTTGAGCAGGCTGGGGGCCAGGTAGTAATATTTGAACCCGCCGCCGCCCTGCCAGTTGACCGCTTTGGAGATGCCGCCCTGGTCGGCGCCATCCACTACTTTTTGCAGGCGGGGCAGGCAGTGGGTATGGCAGTGCTCTCCCAACTCGATGCCGATCCACTTGCGCCCCATTTTATGCGCCACTGCCGCAGTAGTGCCGGAGCCGAGGAAGGAGTCTAAGACCCAGTCGCCGGGGTTGGTTGAAAGCTCCAAAACCCTTTGTATAAGTTTTTCGGGCTTTTTACCTTTTTTAAACTTTACTCCACCTTCCTTTGCAATCCCCTCCCAAGATATGTCAGTCCATATATTTGTCAAAAATTGAGTAGCAGTAAGTTTTCCGTTCACCATAGCTACATTTTTGTCATAAAAAGAAATCTGTTTTCCATTACATATGTAAACAGTATCTAGATTGTTTTCTCTTTCTAACTTATAAACCTTACCAGGATTCGTTAATGATAGATATTTTAAATCAACAATTTCCTTTCCAGCTCCCGAGTCACTAATCTCAGTTTCTCTAAAAACACAACATGCATTTTCGAAAACAAACTGATCAACATCGGTTTCAGTATAAAAATATGAACATTTCTCAAGGAAGTAATTGTAACATTTTTGATAGAACTCCTCCCAATTTTTTATTGTTAATTTATTATAAAGATAATTCGAAGTTTGATTAAGATTGACTAATTGAGCTAAAAGAAAATTGGATTTTAAAAAGTGGGATATTTCTTTATTATTTTTTCTCTGAAGTTGCTCAAAAGCTATCCTAAGAAAATCATTGATTATCGTTAATCTATCTTTATTCAGGTGTTCTAAGAACGCGATTTTAAGTGGTTTAAATTCCCATTTTTCTATTTGTTGATCACGGTTTATCACAAATTTATTATATGCTTCGCTCCTTTTCGTTGGAATCCTTAAACTTCGACTTTCCCAGTTATTTTTATCTTTTGCATACCACAAAATATACTCCGAAGCTTTAAACACACCTGGATTTACAGTGCTAAATGCCGAAGGTGATCTTGCGTCAATTGATATTCTATTTATGAAATTATCTCTTTGAAAAATTTCATCTAACATTATTTTACAATAATCTAATTCATTATCATCTAAGTGAACAAAAATGACCCCTTCATTTGATAACAATTCGTGAAGTATCTTCAATCTTTCGAGCATAAGATTTAACCAGACAGAATGCTCTAATCCATCTTCAAAATATTCAAAAGCTGCTCCTGTGTTAAATGGCGGGTCAATGTAAATGCACTTGATCTTCCCGGCAAAATCCTGCTCCAGGGCTTTCAGGGCCAGGAGGTTGTCGCCGTAGATCAGCATGTTGGGACATCCCCCCTGTGTCCCCCCTTCAAAGGGGGGATGTGCGCCGTAGCTTTTTTGCGGGTCTTCAATCAAAATGCGCGGTTCTAACTTCGGTTGGCGGTCTTTGCCAATCCAGGTGAGTTCTAAGCGTTGTGGTTTTGCCATTACTTTCCTCTTCGAGTTTCCCCCTTTGAATAGCCTGCCTGAAGCTTGCCAAAGGGGAAGCCCGGGCCATTCCCCCCTTTGAAGGGGGGCCAGGGGGGATGTCCGGGGCGCAACAGATTCAAAGATACCAACTTTTGCATTATAGGCGCGAATTTACATCCCCCTGTATCCCCCTTCAAAGGGGGATTTACGGAACATCCTCCTTCGCCTGGCGCCTAAAGAGATTCAGGGGGATGTTCTTCAATCCACCGCTCTATCTCCCTCACCACCCAATCCAATCTACTCATAACCGCTTCATCGGAAAAACGCAAAAACGAAACACCCCACCTCTCCAGCCGGTCCTGACGTTCGGCGTCTTTTGCTTTCGCCTCCTCCGTTTCATGGCTGATGCCATCTACTTCAATTGCTAACATCAGTTCGTGACAATAGAAATCGACAATATATTCATCAATCGGCATTTGCCGGTGAAATTCATATCCCAACTGTTTACGGCGAATTTCGCGCCACAGGATTTTTTCGCCCAGGGTCGGGTTTTTGCGCAACTCGCGGGCTACTTCCTTAAGCCTGGGGTTGTAGGGTATAATGATATTTCGGGGCATTGCGTTATCCCTTTGTTGACATCCCCCCTGTATCCCCCCTTCAAAGGGGGGAATTTTTTTACCAACTTTTTAAACATCCTTTTTGTATATGTAGAGCACTATTTAACAAGCCCTTTTAGTTGGGCATTTCCAGCGGATGCATTTTGGTTCTCCGGCATTTACACTCCCAATAGCTGCCGGAGGTGTTGCGCCGGGGAAATTCCCCGCATCCGTCGCAAATTAGCAGGGAGGCCAATTCCAGGGTTCTTTCTCCCAATTCCTGTACGTATGAATCCGGGAGCTGCATACCGTCCGGGTTGAAATGGCATCCGACTACATTTCGGATCCAGGTTAAACCGGCTAAATAGTCTAAAAAACCTATCAGTGGAAACTGCTGTTTAGAGCCGTCCGGGAAATCTTTTTCAATCGAAAGAAGCTGCTTTAGTTTTTTGTTAATCGCGTGTACCAGATCGCCCAGGGTATAACGCAGGTCAGCTTTTCGAGGCACCCGGCATTCATAGCGCAAGGTGATCTCGTCCAAAAAACGTTCCAGCAGAATCCCGGCCTGAGAAGCCACAATTTGCCGGTTAAAATTTTCCGGTTGCAGATAATAATGTAACTCTTCGGCGCTTAATTGGATTTTCCCTGCTCGAATGCCATTCTGAAAAGACCAATTGTTCAATTCCAAAAGATGAATGTCTTTAGAGGGAGCAAAACCATAGCGGTATGAGTCTCTCCAGGGGCGATAGTGAGTGGTTACAATCATTTGGTTAAAATAACCGGCTTCGTTTTCCAGCATATTCATAATGCGCAGCATGTGTTCCTGGTCCACGGAAGTTATTACATCATCTAAAACGACAATGGTGTTTTCATCCCGGTAATATTTTGCCAGGGCCAGGAATATTGCCATACCCAGGGTGTCAAGGTGCGAATCACTAAAATAGGCCTGGGGCGGCACTTTTTGCCCGTGAAAATATCCTTCAAAATTCATCGAGGCTCTTTTATGCGGATCCAGCGAAAACTCGACCTGGCCGATATTCTCATTGGGATGAATTTGTTCGTATAAATTTTTAACCTCGCCGGCAATATTAGCGAGAATCTCTTCTACAAACATGCGCCGTTCATTTTCAACCGTTTTCAGCATTTGCTCCATCATATCAATTAATTTTTCCAAATGCCGGGCTTTTTGGGTTTTCTCTTGAATCGTTTTAAGATGGGTTACGATGGCATTAAACTGGTTTACGGTTTTTTGTTTTGCATCGAGAGTTTCCTGAAGTGGTTTCAAGTGGGGCTGGAGAGATTGGTAGAGCCGCTGCGCATGAGAAATGAGCGATTGAAGATCCCCTTTTGCTTTATCATATTCGACCACCTTGAGCACATCTTCCGAAAGATCGCCAATAGCCACAAGCTTTAACATTTCTGCTTTCTGAAAAGAACCGATTAATTCTTGCAGCCCGCCAAGAACCTGTTGTTGCAGACTCTGAATCACTGCATTCTTTTGGGAAAATTCACTTTCAAATTGCTCGATCGTTTGTTTAAGGCGGCGCAATTCGTTCATCTCCTGAAGCCGGACTTCTATCCGCTGGTTAAGAGCCTGCGCTTCGATTTGCTGCTCACAGACCGGGCAAGTTTGGGCATTGGGATATTTGGGGCTTTGTTGCATAATTCATCTCGTGGGTGGAGTTTTCCTCCCCCCCATCGGGAT
>CAZFVV010000110.1:0-16584 GCA_964522165.1 uncultured Calditrichaceae bacterium | reverse complement strand
AATCAACAGGAAACTGGTATGACTTCGACTATTCTAAGAATCGCCAGCCGGTATTTGACCCCGGTGTTCCTGTTTTTTTCCCTGTTGATCCTCTATCGCGGGCATAACGCCCCGGGAGGCGGGTTCATCGGGGGGTTGCTGGCCGCCTCGGCGCTGATCCTCTACGCCATGGCCTGCGGCGTGGATGCCGCCCGCGCGAAGCTGAGAATCGATCCCCGCATCCTGGTGGCCGCGGGGCTGCTCACGGCGCTGCTCAGCGGGGCGCTTGCCCTGTTTTCCGGCAATTCTTTCCTGACCGGCCGCTGGGTAATGTTTCACCTGCCCTTTCTGGGAGAATTCCCCCTGGGAACTCCCTTGCTGTTCGACCTGGGGGTGTACCTGGTGGTGATCGGGATTACCCTGATCATGCTCTTCGCCCTGATGGAGGAGGATTAGGCGCTTGGCTGCGGGTATGGAGTATTGGATTGATGGATGGCAATATGGTTAAATGGTTAAATGGTTAAATGGTTGAATGGTTGAATGGTTGAATGGTTATCCCCATCAATCCAACCATTTAGCAATTTAGCCATTTATACTTCACGCGGGATTAAAAGAGACAGGTATTCCTCACTAAAGTGAGGTGATCTTTGATTGCCACGCTTCAGCGTGTGAAAAACGAATGAGTGTAAGTACGCCTCCTCAAAAAAGTCTCATTTGTAACCGCGTAGAGTATAACAATTTTGCCATTTGCTAATTTTCGGAGCGAGAAACTTTAATGGAATTACTGCTGGCAATTGTGATCGGCGGATTATACGCCGCGGCAATTTATTCCCTGCTGCGCCGCAGCATCGTCAAATTAGTGATCGGGCTGATTTTGCTTGGCCACGCCACCAACCTGCTGATTTTTACCGCCGGGGGACTGACCCGGGCCAGGCCGCCCATCGTTGCGGAGGGCGCGCTCGCACTGACCCCGCCCTACGCCGATCCGCTTCCCCAGGCGCTCATTCTTACCGCCATTGTGATCAGCTTCGGAGTCGTCGCCTTTACCTTAGTGCTGGTGAAACGCGCCTACAAAACCGTGGGAACCGAGGATCTGGATGATATGAGAGGAACCGACCGGTGAACCTGCTCCTCATTTTCCCCATCACCATACCGCTGCTTACCGCGATTCTCTCGGCATTGGCCTGGCGCTCTCTGAAAGTTCAACGCGCGCTGGGAGTTCTGGGAAGCGCCGGTTTGCTGGCCGCCGCGCTGGCGCTGCTGATGAATGTCTGGCGGGGCGGCATCCAAAGCGTGCAGATGGGAAGCTGGCCGGCCCCCTTCGGAATTACTCTTGTGGCCGACCTGTTCGGCGCAATCATGGTGGCGCTGGCCGCCCTGACCGGCTTCGCGGTGCTGCTCTATTCCCTGGGGAGCATCGACGAGCGGCGGCAATCCTTCGGCTACTTCCCCCTCTTTCAGGTGCTGCTGATGGGAGTCTGCGGGGCCTTCCTGACCGGGGATCTCTTCAACCTCTACGTCTGGTTCGAGGTACTGCTGATCGCCTCCTTCGTATTGATGGTGCTGGGCGGGGAGCGCGGCCAAATGGAGGGCGCGGTCAAATACGTTACCCTGAACCTGGTTTCCTCAGCATTGTTCCTGGCCGGGATCGGGATACTCTACGGCAAAACCGGCACCCTCAATATGGCCGACCTGGCCCAAAAACTGCGCCTGGAGCCGCAGTCGGAATTGGTCAACAGCACCTCGATGCTGTTTTTGATCGCCTTCGGGATCAAAGCGGGGGCGTTTCCCTTCTTTTTCTGGCTGCCCGCTTCTTACCATACCCCGCCGGTTGCGGTATCGGCAGTGTTTGCCGGGCTGCTCACCAAAGTGGGCGTGTATGCCCTCATTCGCTGTTTCACCCTTTTCTTTGTGCAGGACGTGCAGTTTACCCATACCCTGATCCTGGCGCTGGCCGGGCTGACCATGGTCACCGGGGTTTTGGGAGCGGCCGCGCAGAACGAAATCCGGCGAATTTTATCCTTCCACATTATCAGCCAGATCGGTTACATGCTGATGGGATTGGGCTTGATGACCCCCCTGGCGCTGGCCGGTTCGGTTTTCTACCTGATCCACCACATTATTGTCAAAACCAACCTCTTTTTGATCGGCGGGGTGGTGCAAACTTTAAAAGGGAGCGACGATCTGAAAAAGATCGGCGGGCTTTATAAAACTCACCCCCTGCTGGCGCTGCTGTTTGCCATTCCGGCCTTTTCCCTGGCCGGGATTCCCCCGCTCTCCGGCTTCTTCGCCAAACTGACCTTGATCATCGCCGGGTTGAAGATTGACAGCTACTTGATTGTTCTGACGGCGCTGGTGGTCGGTATCTTAACCTTGTTCTCCATGACCAAAATCTGGAACGAAGCGTTTTGGAAAGCGCAGCCGGCCGGCCCGGCGCTCGATAACCCCGCTGCGGCAACCGTCACCGGGGGGTCTTTCCGGCTGCTGCTGCCGATCATCTTGCTGGCAGCCATTACCGTGCTGATCGGAATAGCCAGTGAACCGTTCTTCGCCCTGGCGACCCGGGCCGCGGAGCAACTGATTCATCCCGAAGAATATATTCGAGCGGTGTTAGGAGGGAATCCATGAGCCGGGTATTTCGCAAAATCTTGCAACTGATTGGGTTTGTGTTCTTCTATTTGAAGGAAGTGCTGCTCTCCAACATCCGTATCGCCGCGGATATTTTGACTCCCCGCCACCGCATGAAGCCGGGGGTGATCGCCGTTCCCCTGGAAAATCTCACCGACCCGCAGCTCCTTCTTCTGACAAACCTGGTCTCCATGACCCCCGGAACCCTCTGCTTAGATGTTTCCGATGATCGCAAGGTTTTGTATATCCATGCCATGTATGTGGAGGATGCGGAGCAGCTCCGGCGGGAGATCAAAGCGGGATTCGAGAAAAAAATACTGGAGGTGTTTTGAACCACGAATTACATCAATTACACGAATTATACAACCTGCCCCGGATAGCCGGGGACCTTCAAAAATTGATTTGTTGGCAAAACATAGTATGCGCTGCCTACTGCCTACTTAGAAGAGGGGCCCTGAAAAATGCCTGTTGAACTCACGTTGATCCACCACGCAGCGCGGGTTGCGCTGTTAATCCTCATGGCGGCCATGTTCCTGGCGCTCTACCGACTGGTGCGCGGTCCCAACCTGCCGGACCGGGTCATAGCCTTGGACCTGATCGCCACCCTGGCGCTGGGGATGATCGTCGCCTACGCCATCCTGACCGGCCAGCCGGTTTTCCTGAACGCCGCAGCCATCCTGGCGCTCATTGCTTTCCTGGGAACCGTGGCGTTCGCAAAATATTTAGAGAGGAGGATGTCCGAATGACGGAATGGATTAGCGCGGCGCTGCTGATCTTCGGCGCGCTCTTCATGTTCATCGGGGCGCTGGGAATTGTGCGCCTGCCGGATTTTTTCACCCGTTCCCACGCCGCCGCCAAGGCCACTTCTTTTGGTGCGCTGTTGATGCTCCTGGCGATTGCGCTGCACTTCGCCGACCCCTGGATTATCTTCGAATCGTTGTTGGTGATTGCGTTCATCTACCTGACCGCGCCCATTGCTTCGCACATGTTGGGGCGGGCGGCCTATTTTCTCAACCTGCCCATGTGGAAAGGCACTCACATCGACGAGCTGCGGAACCGTTATGACCCGGAAACGCATACCCTGGCCAGCGGGGGGCAGGAGCAGGGGCAGTGGTAGTAGGCAGTGGGCAGTTAACCAAGTACGGGGATCGGTATCAGCTATGATTCATTGCCCCCTGTCCCTGCTCCTGCCCACTGCCCCTGCCAACTCCTCCCCGCCGCTGTCTCAGAAACTTAGCCGATATTGAGAGGGAAATGAAGCCATGACATTCTTCCGAAGGGACTCGCGGGTGCAGCAGATTTTGCTGGGCACGCTCATCCTCATAGTGGTGGCGGCCATCGATTACAAGACCGGCTTTGAATTCGGCTTTTCGGTGTTTTACCTGCTGCCCATCCTGGTATTCACCTGGATCGGGGGAAAATTTGCGGGCATTTCCCTCACCGTCATCGGAATATTGCTCTGGGCGGAAGTGGACATCCTGGCCGGGCACGCCTCCGCCAATCCCCGGGGGATTTACATGAGCGCCGCCGCCGAATTCCTGCTTTTTTTAGTCTCCATGTCGCTGCTATTGAAGCTGAAAAGTTCCTACGAACGGGAACGCCAACTCTCCCGCATCGATCCCCTGACCGGGCTGGCCAACCGGCGCTTCTTCCTGGAGCTCACCAAAATAGAGCAGGACTGGTGCCGGCGGCATCAAAAGCCCCTGACCATCGCGTACCTGGACGTGGACAATTTCAAAACCGTGAACGATACCCGGGGGCACCAGGCCGGGGACGCGCTGCTGAAGGAGATTGCCCAAACCATCACGGAAAACGTTCGTTCCCTCGACATCGCCGCCCGGCTGGGCGGGGATGAATTCGTGGTCATGTTCCCGGAGTTGGAAGCGGAGCGGGTTCGGGACGTGGTCCATCGCCTGATCGACCATCTCGCCAGGCGCATGAAGGCAGGCTCCTGGCCGGTAACTTTCAGCATCGGCGCGGCAACCTACGAAAACCTGGATCATTCCCTGGAAGAGATGATCACCAAAGCCGACGCGTTGATGTACGAGGCGAAAAAAGCCGGCAAGAATACCTTCCGGCACGTTATTGTGGGCCGGGAAGCGGCATCATCATTGAAAATTGAAGATTGAAAATTGAAGATTGGTTAAGCTTTTAGAACCAATCTGCTATTTCCTTTTTCCCACGCAACGTTTACTTCGCACTACCGGCAAGGTTCAGGCGCCGAACTTCTTCAAGCGCAGCGCGTTGGCCAGGGCCAGCATGATCAAATGCTTCGTCTCCATCCGCCCCAGGTAGCCCCGGGCGCAATAGCGCTCCCCGAATTGGGTTACCTCGTCCGGGCGGCAATTGGGCGACCACAGCAGCGCCGGCACCGGGTGCCAACTATGGTTCTTCAGGAACGAGGGGGTGGAATGGTCGCCGGTAACCACCAGCACTTCCGGGTTCAGCTTGCGGATTTGCCCCGCCCAGGCGTCGATCTGCTCGATCACCTTTACCTTGGCCGTGAAGTTGCCGTCTTCCCCGGTGCTGTCGGTCTTTTTGAAGTGGATGAAGAAGAAGTCGTAATCATCATAATAATCGCTAAGCTGCTCCCACATCGCTTCGTAATCGTGCGGTTTGGGGAGCACCCGCATTCCCACCAGCCGCGCCAGCCCCCGGTACATGGGGTACTGGGCAATCGCCGCGGATCGCAGGCCGTAGCGCTGCTCCATGGTGGGCAGGGGATCGAATTTGGCAAACCCGCGCGCCAGGAGCATGTTGGCGGGATGGTCGTTTTTCAGCACTTCCTGCGCCTGGCTCAGAAACTCCTTCAGGTATTTGACGGTGCGCTGGGAAGCTTTATCGGTTCCTTTTGGTTCCCGGGGAGGCAGGCCGGTCTGCTGCGGATCGGTGTCGTTGACCTCGCCGCCCAGCCCCTCTCCCCGCAGCACCAGCACCGCCCGGTGCTCGGATTCGGTAATCAGAAAATACTCCATTCCGTCGCTGAGCCGCACCTTATCGCGAATCTTCTTGCACAGTTTTTCATTCACTTCCGTGGCAATCCGCCCGGCGCGGCGGTCGGAAACCAGCCCTTTCTTGTCTAAGGTGCAGAAATTCAGGCGAGCGGCCACGTCGCGCCCGGTCAGCTCGAAATCCACTCCCAGGGCGGAGAGCACTCCCCGGCCAATGAGGTATTCCAGGGGATCGTAGCCGAACAGGGCCAGGTGCCCCGGCCCGCTGCCGGGAGTGATGCCGGGGGAGACCGGGTCCAGCAACCCGGAAATGCCCTCCGCGGCGAAGCGGTCGAAGTTGAGGGTACGGGCGGTTTCCAGCTCGGTTTTATCGCCCCCGGGCAGGGGCATCCCGCCCAGCCCGTCCATGATCAAAAAAATGATTTTGCTGCCGTTTTTCGCAATCAGTTCGCTCAAAATTTCCGCTTTCATAGCGCCTCCAAAGTAGGGTTATCGTGCTTCCCAAAGGGATGCCTTCGGTACAAATGTTATGGTGTTGAGTGCAAAATTCATTTTGCACCGGAAATATATCCTGGCATTCCGCATAGAACCGGGGGAATATAAGCAGGGGACGGGGGTAATTAATATTGAAAAGTATTTGGGAGGGTAACGGAGGTTAAGAAAAGATTGCGTATGAGCTTTTTCACAGGCTGACGTTCGGTCAGGCGCTCAATAGTGCGGCCGGCGCTGTTGGGCAGTCCTAAACGATTAGTGCTGTTTAAAAAGGTGCATGCGTCATTCCCACGAAAGTGGGAATCCATAAACTCAGCAGAAATAGTAGATTCCCGCTTTCGCGGGAATGACAAAATGGGTGGTCGAAGAGTATAGCAGCATTACCTGTTTAGGACTAACGGAATTTCAACGCGCCATACTCAAACACGCGAACACCATAACACCCAAACACTCTAACGCTACCCTACGCCTTGGCCCCATTTTTCTGGAAATGGCGGTATTTGGTTACCACCCGCAGCATTTCGTGGCGCACCCGCTCCATGGTAAAGGGCTTTTTGATGATTCCGTCGATGACCCCGTTGGCCTGCAGGAGGGAATCGTCCGATTTATTCCACCCGGTCACGATGAACACCGGCACGGCGTTGTTCAATTTCTTGAGCCGGCGGGCCAGCTCCACCCCGTTGATGCCGGGCATGCCTAAGTCCGCAAAGACCACGTCGCAGCGAAAACGCTGGAACTTCAGCAGCGCCTCGTGGGCGTTGGCAGCGGTAATGACCTGGCAGCCCTCGTCTTCTAACATTTCCGCCAGGGTTTCCAGCACGATTCCTTTATTTTCCACTAACAGCACCCGCAGGGAGAGCGGTTGGAGAAACTGCGGATGGGAGGGTTTGGGCAGCAGCGCGTCTCCGGCGGTGGGCAGCTCGATCATAAAAATAGAGCCTTTGTAGGGGATGGAATCCACGTAAATTTTGCCGTTGTGCTTCTTTACGATGTCCGCGGCGATGCTCAACCCCAACCCGTTGCCCTGTTTTCCTTTGGTGGTGTAAAACGGTTCGAAGATTTTATCGCAAATTTCCGGCGGGATGCCCACCCCGGTATCGCTGATGAAGATAATGACGGTCTCGTCCTTCAAGGTGGTTTGAATGGCCAGGTTGCCGCCCCGGGGCATGGCCTCCGTGGCGTTGGTAATGAGGTTCAGGATCACCTCCCGCAGCGCGGCGGCGTCGCCGTTCACCGGCTTGATGTCGCCCAGGGTAACGTCCACGTCGTAGTGGATATTCCGGGAAAGCGCTTCTGCTTCGATGCGCGGGCGGGCGATGTCCACCACCTCCTGGATCAATACGTTCAGATCCAGGGTTTCCGGCTCTGCAAGGGATTTGCCGGCGGAATAATCCTGCATCCTGCGAATGGTGTTGGCCCCGTCCAGCGCCGCCTGCAACATCAATTTCAAATCCCGCTGGTAAGGGGTATCCTGGAGCTTCTTTTGCAGCACCTGCCCCTTGCCGATCACCACGCTGAGCAGGTTGTTGAGGCTGTGCACCGTGCTGCTGGCCAGCTCGCCCATGTTTTTCATGCGCTCTAAGTGTCTCAGGTAGCTTTCGTACTTGCGGTTCCGTTCCAGCAAGGCCCGTTTCTCGATCAACTGGGTAATCAAGTAAAAGATGAAGCGGTAGAATTGCAGCTCTTCCCGCCCGGGCGGTTCGGCGTTCCCGGATAAAACCACGATCCAGACCCCCAAATAGATTTCGTTCACCGCAAAGGGGATGAACAGGGCGGAATCGGCGGGATATTTCCTGATAGGTTGGGCAAACAGCGCGGCCAGGGGATGAGCCTCATCCCCGCGCCGCCAGAACATCTCCTCGCCGTCCTTGAACAGTTCCGGGGCGGCCTTGGCCAGGCCGGGCAGAAGCGCGTTCCCCAGGTTGGAGAACTCCCGCTCCCGGAAACTTTCCTCCACCAGCCGCCACTTATCGCGCTGGCGGGTTCCCAGGTACAACGCGGTATAGCGTACGTTGGGCTGTTGCAGCGCGGATTGGAGCAACCGGGAAATCCCGCTTTTCACGGAATTGCGGGTTTGGCCCCCGCTAAAGAGGCTCCCCACGGGCATTGGCGAATTTCCATCCACGGAGCCCTCGCGACGAAGCTTCCCTTCCAGGAAAGCGCCGTTTTTTTCGACGATGTAATCGACCAGGTATAAATTCTCCACCGCAAAACCGGCCATGTTGGCCATGGTGGCCAGGAATTGTTTGTCCTGAACGCGCAGGTACTGCTCGGGGTTATTGTCCCAGACCACCAGTGCGCCCAGCACCTTGTCGCGCACCTGCATGGGGATGCCCAGCCAGGAACTGGCGGGAATGTTCCCGGGGCTTATCCCGGAATTCTCACAAAAGGTCTGGTAATTGTTGGTTAAGACCGGCTGGCGTTTGGCCAGCACGTAATGGTAAAGGGTATTGGGTTCGGCAAGCGTTTCGTCGGGGATGACCTGTCCGGTGGTTTCGTTATAGGAGAATTTGACCAGGTGTTGACTGTTCTGCCAGAAAATCACCTCGATGCGCTGGTTCACATAGAGCTTGCGCAATTCCTCGTAGAGACTTTTTAAAATAGTTTTGAAATCATTAGCGCCAAAGATGCGTTTGCTGAAGGATGCAAAATATTCTAACAGCAGGTTGGTACCTTCGATGTTGTCCAGCAAAAGGTTCGATGATAAAAAAGGTTCGTTTTTCATAAAGCTACGCTTCTCCCCTCAAGGTTGAACTTCCGAAACGCTTATCAGGCGCGGAAGGAAAGTTTGTCAAAGATAAACGCCCTAATATTAATAAAATCATACCCTCTTTCGATGCGTTTGCTCACAATCAGGACATTTCTGATTCGGGATCGGGCAAATAGTTTTACATCTCTCTTATCGCGGCTGATATGCAACGTCATAGTACTTTCAAATTGCCATGAAAGCAAGGTGAATTACAGGGCGGGTTGCGGCGCAGTCGGGGTATTGGGGTGGGATGAAAAATCCGGTTAATCGCGCTGTGATATACTTCAACGCCCCGGCCATGAATCAGGGTTAAATAGAGGCTCCCTAAATTCCAGGTTAATGGCTTAAAATCGGCAAAAAATTCAGGCGAGGCGGCAAATGCCGGGTTGCTGCGCCATAGGAATCTCCCGGGGGAACTATGAATTGATAGTCAAATGGTTAAATGGCTAAATTGTTGAATTGCTGGCGGCCGTTAAATCCCGCCGGGAAAATGGAGCGGCTCTTTGATAAGAAATTTCATAAAGTTAGGTTGATCGAATCCTCAGCTCAAGGGTGCCGCTTCCCCGAAAAAACAGTTTATTTTAGGGGAAATATGCCCTATATTTACGCACTCTTTCTTAAATTCAGGATTGTAGCGGATGACTTCTAAGTTAGAACGGCAAAAACACATTCTCTCGTTGCTCAACTCAAAATCGATCCCTCAACCGGGCCGGGAAGCCGACCTGCTGCCGCCGGAGATCCGCCCCGCGGCGGACGAACTGCCTCGCCGTCGCCTGGCAAATCAAATTTACCAGTTTCAAAAAAGTATTATCCAGAACATCAACGCCGGTTTGATCACCCTTGACCTGGAGGGGGAAATTACCTTTGCCAACAAAATCGCCGCCTGGCTGTTAGGGTACGAGGTGGAAGAATTGCTGGGACAGAGTTTCAAGCGTTTTTTCAAAGCTCCGGAAGAGGCGGATAAATTCCTGAGCCTTTGCATCCTGCCGGGGAAGAAAATCGACAACTGGGAGTCGGAATTCCTTCATAAAAGCGATCAGAAGCTGATCGTGGGCATCCATTCTTCCTACCTGGAAGACGCCGCTAATGGGTACGAAGGAGTGGTGTTGCTGCTGCGCGATTTGACCGAAGTGCAGCAGTTGCGCAACCAGGTGGAACGGATGGAGCGATTGGCGTTGTTGGGAGAGCTTTCCGCCGGCATTGCCCACGAGGTGCGCAATCCCCTGGCCGGCATCAAAGCGGCGACCCAACTGCTGGAAGAAAATTTTGCCGCCTCGGAGTTGCAAAAACAGGTGGTGCAGCGGATTGTTCGGGAGGTGGACAAGGCCAATCGCCTGCTCAAAGAATTTTTCAAATTTGCCCGCCCTACCCGCCCCCGGCCGGGTTTTATTCATGTGGAAAAAATTGTGGATAGCGTTTATTTGCTGCTAGCCCCGCGCTTGAAGAAAAACGGCATTGGCTTTGAGGAGCATTTTCCGCCCCGGCTGCCGCAAATTTACGCGGATGAAACCCAGGTAGAGCAGGTGATCCTCAACCTGTTCCTCAACGCCATAGATGCCATGCCGGCCGGCGGGGCTTTGAAAGTTTCCGCTTCCCAAAAGAGCCTGACCATTCTGGACCCCGGCAAAACCGCGAAAGCGCTTCCGGATCAAAATATGGATTATGTTTTGCTGGAAATAGCCGATACCGGTACAGGCATCGCGCCGGAGAACCTGGATAAGATTTTTAACCCGTTTTTTACTACTAAGAGCGAGGGGCTGGGATTGGGGCTGGCGATTTGCAGCCGCTTGATCCAGGAAAACAACGGTAAAATCGATGTGGCCAGCCGGGCCGGGGCAGGAACGACCATTGTCGTGGCCCTGCCGACCTTTACGCACCGCTAACTTGCCCGTTGCCGGGCCATCCAAGCGCCAGGAGTCGTACATGGATCATATGAAACGATTGTTGATAGTTGATGATGAAGAAACTCTCACCTTCAGCTTATATCAAACCTTTATCACCGCGCCCATTGAGTGCGAAGTGGTGACCGCCGCCTCCGGCGAAGAGGCCCTGCAACGGCTGGAAAAGTCGCTGTTCGACCTGGTGATTACCGACCTGGCCATGCCGGGGATCAGCGGTTTGGATTTGCTCTCCGCCGTCAAAACCAGGAACGCCGACACCCAGGTGATCATCATTACCGCGTACGGCTCCGATGAGCGCGAGGAGGAGGCGTATCAACGGGGCGCCGATTTTTATATCGAAAAACCCTTCGATATCCGGGAATTGAAAAGTTTAGTGATCAAAATGCTGGAGTAGGGGGGAATGAAAATTGAAAAATGAAAAGTGAAAAGTGAAAAGCTTGTCCCCGCGAATGCGGGGATGAAAAATGACGGTGGGGGAGAGGGGAGCGCCCACTTGAATACCTCAAAGTTTCCTGTTTGCTTATATAGATTCCAATAACACTTTAGCTGGTCAACCAACATGGCGCTTGTCGGAAGTTTAAAAGATTTGAAATTGGCGAACATTATCCAGATCAATTGCATCGAGCGCAACGTAGCCCGGGTGACGGTCACCAGCGCCGATCAAAAGGGGGCTATTTATTTCACCCATGGCGCCATCACCCACGCGGAATTCGGCCCCTACGTGGGCGAGCGGGCGGTTCACGAAATGCTGGCGCTTACCGACGGGGAATTCAAGGTAGAAGGGGGGCTGGAATCTTCCACCCGTACCGTTACCCAGCCCTGGAATTCCGTGGTGCTGGAGGGCCTGCGCTTGATCGACGAAAAAAAAGCGACCAGCGCGCCTATTCCCCGCCAGCTTTTCGGGATGCTCTCCGGCCTGAAGCACGTGCGCAACGTGTTCGTGTTGAATTTCAACGGCCAGGTCATCGAAGGCAAACTCAAGGGGCCCACCCATCCCCTCACCTTGACCTTTGTGTGGTATAAGGTCAAAAAGTTGCTGAGTTTATTTTATGCGGATATCTTCCAATACATTCTGCTGCGCAGAAAGGACGGCTGTTTTTTCATCTTCGAGTTTCGACCGAACCTGATCGTGGTGGTGGAGACAGACTTGAAGGTGATCGCCCCGGAATTTTCCATCATGGTCAAAAAATTACTCAAGCAGATAAATTCTCCTAAATAGGGCCGGAAACGTGTTGCTACCCAAGGGCATCGAAAAGCATAAAAATTTAAGTACCTCTTTTACAAGATTTGATCAACTTTTAAAGGATTTGGCCGAAAATCGCTTTAGCGGGTATATCCGGGTGAGCTTTTGGGGGTACGAGGGTGTGGTGGTCTTAGATACCGGCCGCCTCATCGAAGCGTATTCTTCGGAAGATGAGGTTTACCTGACCGGGGAGCAAGCGGTTCTGCGTCTCCTGGCGAAATCGGTCGGGAAGGACGGCGGCATCGAAGTATATTCCCTCTCCAGCGAAGTAGCCCTGGCGCTGGGTTACGCGTTCCAGGCCTCCCGCTACGATGAGGATGAGTTGGGCAATTATTCCCTGGGACAGGTATTCGACTTCCTGGAGCGGGAATCGGTTACCGGCTACGTGGATTTGCAGTTCAGCAATAAAAGAGGGCAGGGAACGGTTTATTACCTGGAAGGCACCCCGGTGGAAGCGGCATTGATGTCCGCCAGCGGAAAGATTGTCAGCGGGCCGCAGGTGTTCAACCGCTTCCTGGAAATCGGGGAGGTGGTTCAGCCCCACGTGGTGGTCAGCCGGGTGAAAGATCCCCAGCCGATTTCGGAAGAGCGGGCGTTCGTGATTCCCTGGCAGCATCAAAAATACCTGGCCTTTTGGAAGAGCCTTATGCAGTACCTCGGCAAGCTGATGAGCGAGCAGTTCAAAAAAGACCGGTTCTTTGAGAATTTCAGAAAAGTGTGCGCGGAAATATCCGACCATTATCCTTTTTTGCACCCGGAAAAAGGAGAGGTTCGCGCCTCGGAAAATGCTTTCAGCGTGGGAACGCTTCTGGCGCACGCGGTGTTTTTGCAGGGGATGAGTTTTGCGCTCAATAAAATGCTTCAGCAAATCCCCCAGCGCCGATTCCGCAAACTGGATATCGAGACGGTGATCAACGAAGTGTACGAGCTGGCGCGGAAAAATGACGTTCCCCCGGCGCAGTTGGATCCCCAAAAACTGGTATTTCAAATCTTCAAGGGATTTATTTGATGATCGCAGAGTTCTTTAAAGACGTCACCGAGATTTCCGGGGTAGATGCGATTGTTCTGTTCAACAACCAGAACGGGGTGATCGAGTCCTGGAGCGGTTCGAAATATAATCCCGGGGTATTTACCGAAATGGGGGAATCGCTGCTGCACATTTTCGGGCTTCTGGAATACCTGAAGTATGACATGAACGAACTGGTGGTTCCCTTTGACAAAGGGCTGTTATACGCCCGCACCCATCCCAAGTTTTACATGGTGGTGCTGGCCAAGCTCTCCGTGGAAGTGCCGCTGGTGCGGCTGGCCATGAACGTTTGTTTAAAGGAGTTCGAGGAGGATCGCAAGGTCAAGAAGCTGCTCAAAAAGCTATCCGACAACAAATTTTTCCAGATCAAATCGATCACCCTGGACGACACCGAAAAAATTATGTTAGAAAACATCCTCGAGGAGAGCAATGGCGCCAAATGAACGGTCGCGCATCTACGAAAACATGATCTTCAAGCTCAGCAACAAACGCTCTCCTTCGGAGGTGAAATTACGCGCCCTGGAATGGGCGATTGTAACCCAGTTGAACGGTGAAAAGAGCGTGGCGCAGATCGGGGAAATTTTAGCCCTCAACCCCGAGGAAACCCGCGCCATGTTCGCCCGGCTGATGGAAGAGGGGCTGCTGGAGCTGGTGTACGCCCCGGAACACGACCCCTACGTGCCCACGGAGGTGTTCGAAGAGCTGGAATATCAATTCACTTATGCGATGGGGCCGGTCGCCTCCATCATTTTAGAGGATACCCTGGCGGAATTAAAGCGCAACCGGGAGAACCTGGAGCGCCGGCAGCTTCCGCTGCTGATCGAGTTCCTGAGCCTGGAGATCTCTTCGGAAGAGAAAAAACATCAATTTCAAAAGCAAGTCTTCGGAAAAATCAAGGGAATCGTTTAATGGCTGAATCTAAGAGTATTTTCAATAACCTGCGGGTCAAAATTGCGATTTACATCCTGGTCGGGGCGCTGGTGTTCAGCGGCGTGATCATTTTTGTTACCTCTTACTATTTGAACCGCACCCTGACCGACTCGTTGATAAAGCAAGGCCGGATTGTGGGCAGCAGCATTGCGGAATTGGCCGCGAAACCGGTGCTCGACAATGATACCGTGGAGATGAAGCGGATTTTGGACAACTACCGCCTGATGCTGAGCAATGAGTACATCATTATCGTAAACGACAGTTTGAACGTTGTGACCGATACTTATAACGGCAACGTGCCCGCGGAGCTGTTGGATAAGACTCTTTACGCCGGGTTCGATTATGCCGGCGGCAACGCTTACCGGATGGCGCCGCTGAGCGTCGCCGGCACAGCGGTCTATGATATTCAGCTTCCGATCAAAGAGGGGAGGCTGGGGCTGGTGAGGGTGGGGTTGCGGAAATCGTTCGTGGACGAGCAGATTCGCACCACCCTTATCTATATTGCCATTATCATCGCCATCGGAACCCTGGCCGCGATAGCGGTGGCGCTGATGATCATTACCGTTCAGGTTACCCGCCCGGTCATCGAGCTGGCCAAGGCGGCCCGGGAGATCAGCCTGGGAAATTTCAACACCCCGGTGAATATCAAAGTCAAAAACGAGCTGCAAATTTTAGCCGCGGCCATCGAACGCATGAAAGAGAGCTTGAAAACCAGCCTGGAAAAGCTAAAAACCCGCTCCACCATCGGGCGGTTTTAATACATTACTCAGGGAGAACATAGCATGGTACAAGTGAAGAAACTGAAGGACGGAAGCCGGCAGATCATTTTGACTGCCAAGCAATTTGATGAGATCACCAAGGTGTTATCCGAACTGGCTGTCAAAACCAAAGCCTCTACCATTTTGTTGGCGGATATCAGCGGGCAGCTCATTACCCAGCGCGGCAACACTGACGATATAAATACCGCGATCCTCTCCGCCCTCGCCGCCAGCGACTTTGCCGCGACTTCGGAAATGGCAAAATTGGTGGGGGAGGACGCCAAATTCAAGCTGCTGTTCCATGAAGGCGAAAAACGCAACGTCTATCTCTCCAACGTGGGGGATAATTTCTTCTTAGTGGTCGTGTTCGACGTCAGCGTAACCCTGGGGCTGGTGCGCATTTATACGAAAAAGGCGATTGAAAACCTGCTGACCGTTTTTGAAGAATCCGAGGCCGGCGAGGATGCCAGCGCCATTTTGGACCAGGATTTCAGCAGTATGTTAGGTGATATGCTGGATGAGTCTTTTAAATAAACGCTTGATTTTGAGCGGTGGTCTTTCATATAGTTGAAGCGGAAATCTAAAGCGAGGCGAGTGGTATATGTTTATCAATTGGGCGTTACAGGAGATCAACCTGAAAATTGTTTATTACGGACCCGGAATGAGCGGCAAGACGACGAATTTAGAATACATTCACTCTAAGCTGGATCCTTCGCTGACCGGAGAGCTGGTCACTCTCAAGACCAAAGAAGACCGCACCATCTTTTTCGACTTCATGCAGATCGAGGTGGGGCAGATCAAGGGGAAAAAACCGAAATTCAACCTCTATACCGTGCCTGGCCAGGTATATTACGCTTCCAGCCGCAAAATCATTTTGAACGGGGTGGACGGGGTGGTTTTCGTGGCGGATTCCCAGAAAGACCGCATGGAGGGGAATATCGAAACCCTGCTGGACCTGGAAAACAATTTGATGACCATGGGCTATTCCCTGGAAAACTATCCCTGGGTCATTCAATACAACAAACGGGATTTACCCAATACCGAGTCGATTGATATTCTGCAAAAGAAGCTGAATTTTTTCAACGTGCCCTATTTCGAAAGCGTCGCCATCAAAGGCACCGGGGTGTTCGATACCTTGAAATCGATCATCAACTTAGTGGTTCAGCACATTCAAAGGCAATTGTAACTTCGCGCGATGGTTAAAGCGCGGTCTTTCCAATCGAGAATTGCTAATCGGATGTTTCACCCGGTATTTGAGAACTTGAAAAATTCCCGGCAAATCCATTTTCCCCAGCCCCCGGGGCAGCGCGCTCCCGGGGCTTTTATTTTCCATCCCGTAATCGGCCGTTCCTGTTTTAACCTTCGCCTTATCCTGTTCCTCTTGCTGCTCCTGTTGGTGACGGCGCTTCCGGGTCTCGCGCAGGAGTCGGATAAGTTGGCTTTGCAGCAGGACAATTTCCGGATTTTCTATTCCCCTCAAAATGAAAAAACCGCCGCCGCGGTTGCCCGGATGGTAGAATTCCATCGAGCCCGCCTGGAGGCGTTTTACGGGCTGCAAATTGCGGAAACCGCGAGCATCATTATCGCCGCTTCGCCCGCGGAGTTCCGGGAATACGGGGACGCCCGCCTGCCGGAGTGGAGCTCCGCGGCGTACATCCTCCCGGAAAACCTGATCCTGGTCAAAAGCCCCGCCTGGGCCGGCTCGCTGCCGCAACTGGAGCGGGATTTTCTGCACGAGCTTTCCCACCTCTACTTTCATCAAAAATTCGCCGCGCTATACTTGCCGCTATGGTATAATGAAGGATTGGCGGAATACTTAGGCGGCCGGCGCCTGGAAATGGCGGATGAGATCAAACTCTCCGCCGCGGTGTTTTCCGGGAAGACCATTCCTCTCGAGCGCATCGACAGTTTGCTCTATTTCCCGCA
>CAZFVV010000109.1:0-16653 GCA_964522165.1 uncultured Calditrichaceae bacterium | reverse complement strand
GATAGTCAAAAAGCGCCGGGGAGATGAAGTCTGCTCCGGCATTCACCCCGATTTACGGGTTCAACCCCTCGTGGCAATCGGTGCACAAACCTTCTTTCCAGTCCTCCTCTTCCACGTCTTCCCCGGGGTGGCGGAAGCCGAGAACCTGGCCGAGAGGGGCAATTTCCTGGCTTCCCGGGGCGCCCTGGGCGCTGATGTAGTGGCAAAGGTTACAATCTTTACTGATTCTATGCGCCCCGTCTTCGCTGACGTGGCGGTCGTTGTGGCAGCGGAAGCATCCGTTGTAATTCAAATGCCCGATGTGGTCCGGGTAGGCGCTCCACCTTACTTTCATCTCCGGGAAAATGTTTTTGGAGAAGACCTCCTGCAATCCTTTAACCGCTTTCTCAACCATTTCCGGTTTCTCTTCCAGGATTTCCGGGTAGTTATCTTCGTAGTAAGTGCGGATTTCCTGGTCGATGTAGGCCAGGGCCGAGTCCATCGTAGGAAACTGGTTGGAGCAAATATCCATGGCCACGGTTTTGATTTCCGGCAGTTCTTTGGGAATCTCTCCCGCGGTGATGGCGGCGTTCACGAACAGGTTGGGCGCGCGGTAGTTATGGGAGGGGCGGGTGTGGCAATCCACGCAGTCCATCACCCGGATTTCCCGGTTTTTGATTTCGTCTTCGTCCAGCGGAGCTTCTTCATCCTGGTAAACCACCACCTCCCCGGTTCGCATATTGCTGTAGCGTACCCAGGGCAGCTCTTCGCGGGTGGGGTCCGCGGAGATGTACTCGATTTTGACATCGGGATTGATGTGCCAGTGGATGCCTTCTTCCAGGCCCTGGGCGGATTTCGGAGCGCCGATTTTCATGATCAGGGCAATATCCCATTGGGTATTTTGCTCATCCGGCAAATAATAACTTTCCAGGCGGAGTTTGTGGGCGTAGAACTTTTGCGGCCAGTGGCACTGTTCGCAAACTTCCCGCGCCGGGCGCAAATTGCTGATCGGGGTTGGAATGGGCCGGGGGTAAATATTCCGGGCCGTGGCGTACACCTGGTACAAACCGGAGAGCTTGGAACGAACGTACCAGTCCGCTCCCGGCCCGACGTGACAATCCACGCAGGCCACCCGGGCATGGGGAGAGTTCTGGTAAGCGATATGCTCCGGGTGCATGACGCTGTGGCACATGGTTCCGCAGAAGGTCACCGATTCCGTGAAATGAAAGGCTTCGTAACTGCCCACCGCGGAGATGAACAGCAGGAAGGTCGTTCCGATCACAAAAATGAAAAAAGCATTGCGGTGGCGGGTTTCGCCCAAATCCACCCGCGGCCAGGCCGGGCGGTCGGCAATGCCGTGTTTATGTTCCCGGCGCATCTGGATCAACATCCCGATGGGGATCAACAGGAGTCCCAGGATCATCACCGCCGGCAGCAAAATATACATTACCAAACCGAGATAGGCGTGCCCTTTCAATCCGAAGAGAGAAACGGTAAAGGTAAAAACAATCATAAACAGGCTGATCAGCGCAATGGTCGCGCCCGTCAAGGTAATCCAGTTGCGGGTGGTGCGAGGAAGCTGAAATTTCATCCTTTATTCCTTTCCTGAATGCGGTTACAGAATTTTTGAATCTCTCCGCTCTCCGTAAATCCCGTTCCGTTGTTTCTGTGAAAAGCTTACTATTTCCCGGGAAAATATCAAAACAAAATTTAAAGTACTCCGGCAGCGTTGCTGAGGATTGCGGAAGCGGATATGCTGCAGCGCCGGTCCTCAACATCCTTCACCGGCTTTCTTTTTCTTCTTGCGAGGCGGGAGAGTATTGGTTTTGGGAGGCTGAGAGGACTGATCGGGCGACGGTTGCTGGATATCTGCCCCGCCGCGGTTAAAATACCCGGAAGCGGATTTCCGGAACTGGTATTGCAATACTTCCGAATCCTCGGCCAGGTCGCCCGGCTGGCCGGGGTTCAAAATCGCCTCGGCCCAGTAATTCAGGCCCCCCAGGAGGGTATAAGCGTCGATTCCCGCCTGCTTCAAGAGGGTCCAGGCCTGGGCGGAGTGGGCGCCGCCGTTGGAATAGAGCACCGTGGTTCTGTCCTCCTCGAGCTGCTCCAGGAATTCCGGCTCGAACAGCCGGGAAAGGGGAATGTTGATTGCCCCGGGGATATGATAGAGCTGGTATTCCTCCGCCGGCCGCAGGTCCACGATCAATAAATCGGGGTCCTTGTCGATGATCCGCGCGGCGAGGTCTTCGGCAGTGATATGGTCGCTCTCGCTGGTAATGGCCGCGGCGATTTCCGCGGGAGATGAAACCGAAGTTTTCCGCAGGCCCGCGGGAGAGATGGCCAGCAGCGCCCCTAAGGTCAGCAGCATGATCACCGCAGTCTGGCGATTGAAAAAGGTGTGGAATTTCATGGCGGCGTTTCCTTCTTTTGATCGGCTCTCTGCCCCATCTTTTCAGGGCTGAAGCGCTTCATCCGCTTTTGCGAATGTTGCGCCGGTTTTGGCTGTGGGCCGGGGCTTATTTTCCCCGAATTTGCTTTCTAACCGCTCCGCGCCGTAAAACATGCCCAGGGCCATCAAAATCACCAGGAAAGCAATGACGCCGGGGGAGAAGCCCAGCCAATCGCCCAGGGTGGCAGGTCCCATAGCCCCGCTTCCCGCAAAATCCTGGAAAAGGGGATACGTTTCGGCGTACACGAACATGCCCAACAATGCACCCAGGACATAGAACATTCCGTCGATTTTCCCGGTAACGCTGGCGACCAGGGAAGTGCCGGGACAATACCCGCCCACCACAAACCCGATTCCCATGATCACCCCGCCCAGCACCTGCGGTCCCAGGTACGTCGGGTTGATATACACCCGGGAGAAGTCTAAAATTTCCGCGAGGTTGAGATACAACAAACCGGCCATGGCCACCACGATGGCGGTGAACATCACCTTCAGCACGGTCATGTCGCGGAAGTAGAATTGCATCGCCAGTTTGCGGGAACTGCCGAAACCGGCGCGTTCTAAGGTAAATCCGAATAAAATCCCGATGATGAAAGCGATCACCAGGCTGGTCTCGAACCCGAAGGCGTCGAATTTGTAATAAGGTGCGGACATGGTTTTTCTCCTCATAGGATTTGTGGTTTAGCGCGGGCAGCCTTCAGTAGGCAGTGGCAGTAGGCAGTGGGTTGTTTCGGCCAGCTACCTCAAGCCCTTGCAAAACTAAAGTTTTGCACTCCTGCCTACTGATATTCCTTATATCCACTGTTTACGCACGAAGTACGCCACCCCGTAAGCGGCGGCGAACATGGCCATCATAAATGCCCAACTGCCCAGCGCCAGGGTGGCCCCCCCGGTTAAGGCCTGGCCGCTGGTGCAGCCCAGGGCCAGGCGGGCGCCGAAGCCCATCAGCATTCCGCCGAGTACCGCAAGGGCCAGGCGTCCCCGGGCGGAAATGCGCGGCCCGCGGTCGGTTTTGAAACGGATGCGCCGGGCCAGCAGGCCGGAAAGCAGCCCGCCCACCATCACCCCAAGTACTTCGAATACCAGCCAGTCCTTCAAAGGCGATTGTTCCCCGCTGACGTATTCCGCGAGGTAGGGATTGGCGTTGGCGTGTTCCGGGCTGGCTTTTTCTACCGCAAAGGCCACCCCGCGCATCATCGCCCCGGATGCGCCTAATCCCCGCCCCATGATCACGAAAGCGGCTAACAACACCAGGCCGAGCGCAAACCCCGCGACATAGGGCGACCAGTATTTTTCTTCCTTCATGTGCATATCTCCTTCTCTATATTTCCGGCGATTTTTTGAGCGTTCAGGTGTTTTGGTGTTCAAGTGTTATAGTGTTTTAGGGGAATCGCACCCCGCACCATAACACCATAACACTAAAACACTGCTTTAAAACCCCCACCCACTCACCTGTCCCGCATCTACAATAATGAAGCGCAGCACGATTCCCCCGAACAGCACTAACAGCGCCGGGATTCGCGTGGCGGCGATCTTTCCGCGCAGGTCCAAAATTTCCACCAGCCCGGGAAAGACTAACCCTAACCCGACTACGAAAACCCAGAACGGCGCGGTGTAGGGGCCGCCCAGGAACAGGTTGGCCGCCTGAATCTGCACCTCCGAGGAAGCCAGGAAGCCCATGAACATGTGAATGATCAGGAAAATTTCCACCCCGATGGCCACAACGTCGATGCGGGTGAGCAGGCGCTTTTCATGCTCGCTGCGGGAAAACAGCAGGTTGAGCGCCGCGCCGGTGGAAAACCCGGAAACCAGAAACAGCGGTCCTAAAATGGAGGTGTTCCAAAATGGCCGGGCGTTGAAGGCGCTGAGCAGGATGCCGGTGTACATTCCCAACAGCAGGGCGTAAATCAGCATAATCCAGGCAATGGTGCGGGCGTATTTTTTGAGAAATGAAACCACTGTTGCCAGCCGGGCAAACGGCCAGCGCCAGTTGGGAAACACTTTTTCTACATGGATCATTGCCCAGGCGAGGCTGAGTGGAAAAATGACCGCCAGGGTCCAGGAGCCCCAGGACATGGGCGACTCCAGGCGGATATTGGTGTAGAAGCGGAAGACGTGGAATTTGTATTCCAAATCCAAAAACAACGCCAACAGGCCGGCGGCCAGGAACAGGGGGGCGAACAAGGGGGTTATGCGAACCACGGTGGGCATTTCCGCTTCTTTTCCGCGGATAAAATAGAGCGCCGCAAAGAACAGAATCCCGGAAACCAGCCCCCCGATAAACAGGTAGAGCGGGATTTCCCATCCCCAGATGGCCAGGTAGGGGTCGATGTGAGCCATCTCTCTTCCGCTGGTAATGGTCAATTCGCGCATAAACTGCCTCGTGGTTATAAACCCTTCACGCATCACGTTTCACGTATCAAGGGAAAAAGTGAAACGTGATGCGTGATGCGTGAATGGCCGGGTTCAAATGAGATAGTAAATCTTCGGTTTCGTGCCCGTCTCGGGCAGCAATGTATGGTGCTGCCGGGAGCGGAGCAGTTTATTGATCTCGCTGGCGGGGTCGTCCAGGTCCCCCAAGTGCATGCAGTGGGTGGGGCAGACCGCCACGCAGGCCGGTTCCAGCCCTTCCCGCACCCGGTGAATGCAAAAAGTGCATTTATCCACGTAGCCTTTGGGATGTACGTAGCGGGCGTCGTAAGGGCAGGAGGCGATGCAGGCTTTGCAGCCGGTGCACTGGGAAGGATCGACCAGCACCACGCCGCCCCGCTCCTCCACGTAACTGGCCCCGGTGGGGCAGCAGCGTACGCAGGGCGGGTTTTCGCAGTGGTTGCAGCGCTCGGAGCGGATTTCCATGCGCAGGTGCGGAAACTGCCCCTGCACGTCCTGCACGATCCAGTCGCGGCAGAAACCGTCCGGCACGTTATTCTCTACCTTGCAGGCGACCACGCAATCGGCGCATCCTACACAACGTTTGGTATCGATCACCATGGCATAGCGAGCCATATTCTGTCTCCGGTTTAAGCTTCAGGCAGCTTTCTCAGCAGGAAGCTTCTCAGTAGGCAATAGGCAGTAGCAGTAAGCAACTGCGACAAGTTACTTCAAGCCCTTGCAAAACTGAAGTTTTGCACTCCTGCCGCTGCCTACTTGCCTACTGCCTACTAAAAAACTGCTCCTGTCCATGTAAAAAGGTCACGAAGTTCACGTTCATGCCGGTGCCGCCCATAATCGGGTCGATTTTGATGCGGGTAATGAGCTGGTTGTCATCCGCGCCGCGTTGGTAGCTGCGTTTCAGGCGCTTATCGGTGTGGCCGAAGCCGTGCACCATGTACACGCAATCATGGCGGATGCGCTCGGTAACCTTTGCTTTGATTTTGTTGCTTTTCACCCCGTCCTGGTTCACCAACACCACGTACTCTCCGTTGCGAATCCCATGAATCTTTGCAACTTTGGTATTAATCCAGATTTCGTTCTCCGCCATGGTTTCCACCAGGATGGGATTGTTGGTGGTGCGGGCAAAAGTATGGGTGGGGGCGCGCCCGAACAGCAGCCGGTAAAAGCCTTCCGGCGGCTCCTCGTGGGCGCTGTAGCGGGGAATCGCATCAAAGCCCATTTCCGCCAGTTCTGCCGAGGCCAACTCGATCTTGCCGCTGGGGGTATCGAATTCCGGTTCCACTCCCTCTTCAAAATAGAGCGGCTGGCGCTCTTGCAGGGTGATCAACCCTTTTTCTTTCAATTCCGCCAGGCTCGATCCGATTCCCTTCAGCCGGGTGTCCAGGTATTCTTCGATGTTGTTCCAGGGAAAGTACGCTTCTAACCCCAGGCGCAGCCCTAACTCCCGGGCAATCCACCACCCCGGTTTGGAGTCATAGAGCGGCTCGAACGCGGGGGCGCGCAAGGCGATGGTGGGAACCCGCTCCGGGGTCAGGCGCAGGTCGTCGTAGCGCTCTAAATAGGAGCATTCCGGCAGCACCACGTCTGCCCAGCCGGTAATTTCCGCAGGCATCAGGTCAACGGCCACTAACAGATCCAGATTTCGGATCGCTTCGATGGTCTTTTCCGGCTGCGGCAGGGTGAGCAGCAGGTTGGTGCCGTAAACGATCCATCCTTTAAAGGAGCAATCGCGCCCCCCGGTAGTGGGGATGGTGGCGTCGCAGATGCCGCTGGCCAGCGCCAGGGAAGCGCCGGGGTAAAGGTCCGGAAAAGCGTCCCGCCAGGTGCGCTTCGGCTCGGGATAGGGGGGGTAAGGATATTCCGGTACGTCGGCTTTGTTGGGATAATAAAACCCGCCCCGGCGTCCCCAGTTGCCCAACAGGGCGTTCAGGATGGCCCCGGCGCGCACCCGCTGGGTATCGTCGCCGTACCAGGTAACGTGCCGGCCGGGATGCACCAGGCTGGCGGGCTTGTGGCGGGCCATTTCCCGGGCGGTTTCCCGGATCAGCCCGGGCTGGATGGTGGTGATGGGATAGGCCCACTCCGGGGTATTATTTTTCACCGCGGCCTGCAACTGCTCGAAGCCCACGGTGTATTTTTCCACGTATTCGCGATCGTAGAGTTCTTCTTCGATGATCACGTTGATCCAGGCCAGCAGCAGCGCCAGGTCCGTGGCCGGGCGGATGGGCAGCCAGTATTTGGATTTGCTGGCGGCCACGGAGTAGCGGGGGTCCACGGTGATGATCACGCTGCCGTTGCCCACCGCCTCGGCGAACTCCTGCACCTGGGAATTGTGCATATTCTCGCCTAAGTGGGAGCCGATCAATACGATACATTTGGAATTGCGCAGATCCAGGCGCTCCGGGGAGCCGACTTCTTCCCCAAAGGTGAAAAAATAGGCGTCTTCCCGGGGACCGCGGCACTGGGCGTAGGAGGGCGCGGCCACGTTATTGGAGCCATAGGCGCGCAAAAGATGCTTGAAAAAACTGCCTCCGGAACCGTGCGAGAACAGCGCCACGCACTCCGGCCCGTGTTCCGCGGCGATTTTTTTCAGCTTCTCCGCCGTATAATCGAGCGCCTCCTCCCAGGTGGCTTCCCGGAAGGTCTGCTGACCCCGTTGGGAGGTGCGGATCAAGGGGGTGCGCAGGCGGTTATCGTCCAGGTAAGCGCCCAAACCGCCGGTTCCGCGCGGGCACAACCGCCCCCGGCAGTTGGGGTCCTCGATGTTCCCGGTGATTTTCCAGGGTTTTCCGTCGATTTTATGCACCCAGCCGGCGCACTGCCAGAAGCACAGTTCGCAAATCGTGGGAGAAAGCGTCACCGCCCCGTCGATGGCGCCGGTCAAGCCCGGTATGGCCGCCGCGGCCGGCGCGTTAATTCCCCCGCCTAACAATCGATATAAACTGCCCCCCAGGGCCAGCCCGCCTAACCCCAGCCCGCCGATTTTGATGAACTCCCGCCGGGAAATCTTCTTTGCCATGGCGTTTCCTTTGCCAGAAGGTTATGAAATGGAGTGGTCTATGGCCTCGGTATTATACATCAGTTTTTTGAGATTGGCGCAGTGAATGGCGTTTTGGTACACCTTGCAAGTACGGCAGTTCTCCGCCCGGCAGAATTCGGGAATCCGCTCCTTCATGGTCCAGCAGGGCTGCACCGCGCCCAACAGCGCAGGGCAGCCGGAACGCTCCGCTTCCGGGCAGGGGCGCAGGTTCCAGCAGGGCAGCAAAGCCAACAAGCGCCGGATGCCTTCGATATTCAAGCCCTTCTCCTTGATCAGGCGGCGGATGCACTCGATCCAGTGAACGTCGTCGCGATCGAAAATGCGCTGGCCGGCAGGGGTTTTTTCTACTAACAAGAGGCCTTCCCGTTCATACATGCGGATGGTTTCCACGGCAATGCCCTGCATCCGGGCGACTTCCCCGATTTTGTACCATTTTCCGTTTGTCGAATTCATGGCGCTATTCCCGCCGGCCTTTGCTAAAAAGTAAATTCCTGTAATTTTCAATACAGGTTTTTTTGCCGCTAAAAAATCCCCATGCTTTTTGAACCTTTGAGCATTGGGAAGGAGCGCAAAATAAAAATCGGGAATCATCAAAAACGCTGACGAGGGTCAGGCGAAAATATGATTTTCGTCATGTTTTGGAGGAGGGGCAACATTCGGGGGGGGCAATATACTTCGCGCGGGATCAAATGAGATTTCTGAAAGGGGAGGGTATTCCTCACTGAAGTGAGATAATCTTTGATTGCCACGCTTCAGCACGTGGAAAACGAATTTGCGCAGTCAAGCGCGCACCCTCTTAAAAAAGCCTCATTTATAACCACCGAAAGTATAAAAATCGAGCAGCGCAAAGCGCATAGGGAGCAGCGTGGAGTTTAGAGAATAGTCTCCACAACGGGGTATTTGCAGAAGGCGATGCTCACCTTTTACTGCCTACTGCCCGATGCGCCATGCACTCTGCGCTTTGCTAAATCAACTCATGCCACTTCGGGCGGGTGTGGTCCGGTTCCGGGTAAATATCGTACACTTCCATCAATTTCCGGCGGGCGGCTTGCAGGCGGTCTTCCATCACTAAGGAGATTTTTTTCATCACCTGGAAGCCAAATTCGTGGTCGTCCTCGATCTGCTGGCGCAGAATTTTGCCGTTCAAGACCACCATGTGGGTATCTTCCAGGGCGCGGGCGTCGAAATGCCAGCGGTGGGGAGGGTACAGCCAGGACCATCCTAACACGTCGCCGGAATCCAGCCGGCCCAGGGTAACCGGCCCGCGGTTGGGTACATACACTTCCAAGGAGATGATGCCGCGCAAGATCAGGTAGAACGCGTTGGCGTCTTCCCCGTCGCGAAAAACATACTGGCCGGGATGGAAGGTGATTTCCGAGGAAATTTGTTTCAGTTTGTCAAGATGTTCGGCAAGAAAATTTTTAAAAAAGGGGTGCGCTTTCAATAATTCCAGGGTTCTTTCCATACAGGTCTCCTTCGATAACGTGTTTCGGGGAAAAGCGCAATTTATGACCGCGTAAAATGAATAGTGCATTGCGGCGGAAATCTTTCGCCGTATACATGCTTCGACTCTGCTCAGCATGACAGTGCGAAGTCGCCCTGGGCGGAGTCGAAGGGTGAACAGGGCAATCACCGGAAAATTTCTGCCGCGCTGTACTACTCGATGCAGAGCATCACCGGCGGCGTACACACGCAGAGCGTGTGAACAAGTAGCACAAACACTAAAACACTTCTCAAAGTTATTTCCCCCGCCCGACCGTCAATACCGGGCAGGTGGCGCTGCGCACCACCCGTTCCGTGGTGCTGCCGATCAACAGATGTTCCAGCCCGGTGAGGCCGCGGGTGGACATCAAAATCAGGTCGCAGGCCTCTTCCTCCGCGTATTCCATAATTTCTTTAAAGGCGCGTCCTTCTTTTACCACGTATTCCGCACCGGGGACTTCTCCGCCGGTGAATTCTTTTAAATTCTCAATCGAGCGCTCCATCAGGTGGGGATCTACAATAAAGAGTGAGTCGATGGTGGCGGCGTAGTAAGCTGGGTGAATCGTTTGCTCGATCACGTGCAGAAAAGTCACCCGGGCATTGAATTTACGCACCAGGGAGAGCGCCGCATCGTTCGCTATTCTGGAGTAATCGGAAAAATCGACCGGAACCAGCAGATTCCGGATCGCAAAGGGTTTGCTCCAGGATTTATGGATGGTAAGCACCGGGATAGGGGAATGGCGCACCACTTTTTCGGCCACGCTGCCATAGAGCCATTTCTCCACCCCGGCCCGGCCATGGGTTCCTAAAATGACCAGGTCGTGCGGGTGGTCATCGATGAATTCCAGGATGGCATCCGCGGCAGACACTCCCCGGATCACTTTCGAGGTAACGGATACGCCTCGCCGGCCGGCCTTTTGATGTTGGAGTTTCAAGCGCTCATAGCTGTTTTTCTCCTGAATTTTGACCATCTCTTCGAGCTGTTTGAGGTGGGCTTCCTCCTCCACGTCTTCGTAATGCAAAACGATGGCATGGAGCAGGGTTAGCTGCGCGCCGTACCTCTCCGCCAGGCTGAGGGCGTATTCCAGCGATTTTTCGGAATACTCGCTAAAATCGAGCGGAACCAGTATTCTATCGAATTTCATAGGTTTTATTTCCTCCTTGTATCATACTGACTTAATATAAGCACTAAAATAAAAAAGCGCATGAATTTTGTAAATCGGGGGAGGGCAGGGTCTTGGGATTGGCGCCGGGAGTTGCCGGCCGCGGATGGGGAACGATAAAGCGGCAGGATATTTTGTGGAAATGACGATACGGTGAGGGAGGCTTATTGCGCCGGAGAACCTGGCAGGGTGCGGCGCAGCTATACCGCAACCAGGCGGAAAGCGGCTGAAATTGCATTGAGCGGCGGAGGGAAACCGGCCTGCGAGGGAGAGATTTCCCTCAGCCGCTCAGGTAAGCAGCTCGATCAACAGGAAGCCGATCAATACCCAGAGAATTCCAGAAATGAACATCACGATCAGCCATACCAGCCCTTTGTTGATCTTCAATTCTTCGACGGCGGGTTCATCCTCTTCCAGGTAGCGTTCCAGGAGAGCGAGGTCGCTTTTTACCTGGAAAGGTTTGCTGATATGATAACGGTTTTTTCCCCCGGCGTAGAGGGAGGTTTCCAGCATCTCCACTTCCAGGTGGCTGGCATCGGCGCGGCGGCGGTTAGTACGAATCATTTGAATCACTCCTTTTATAATACATTTAGATTTATGGCAAACACTGCGCCAACGCGGCGCCTGCGGGAGAAGAACCGCGATTTGCCCCTGCGAGCGCAAGGAGAGGCCTGCTTTAGCGGCCGGAAGCAGATTTTTATCGGTCTGTTTTTATTGGAATTATAGTATGGAATCGGCGGCGGGGAAGCGGCGTTGCCGAAAAGTATGTTTTTTACGCAGGTGCAGCGGGGGGATCGTGATAAAACGCGCTCGCCGGGCGTTTGTGTAGAAAATGACCATTTCAGCGAGCCGAGGCGGTTTTTCGATGTCTTGCTAACAGCCTGGCAATAAGTTGTACGCGATTGAGTAAGGGCGGGGGATGAGGGGCGCTCCGGGGAGGCGAGAGGAAGCGAGGCCCGAAAAAGACCTCGAAGGTTTGGGAAACCTTCGAGGTCTCCAGTATCTCGCCTGGAAGTGATTCTGACACGGGGAACTTGCCATCGTCCAGCAGATTGTGGACGAAATTGGTCGCAATCCAGTATCTCGCCTGGAAGTGATTCTGACGAGGTGAAAAATGAAAACAAAAATGATTTTTATCGCAGTCGCAATCCAGTATCTCGCCTGGAAGTGATTCTGACTTTTACATCCTGAATCACCTGAGTTCCGGTAATGCAGTCGCAATCCAGTATCTCGCCTGGAAGTGATTCTGACCCGAAGAAGGCTTTCGGCAGGTAGCGGCTCTGAAACCGTCGCAATCCAGTATCTCGCCTGGAAGTGATTCTGACGGTTTTTTGATGTGCTATACAGACCCACTCCTTCTTAAGTTGTCGCAATCCAGTATCTCGCCTGGAAGTGATTCTGACCTGTAAACAAGAAAAAACCGCTGTGGAAGCGGTACACACGTCGCAATCCAGTATCTCGCCTGGAAGTGATTCTGACGCCGGGTGACATTCCACGCAGTTGCGAGGACATTGAAGTCGCAATCCAGTATCTCGCCTGGAAGTGATTCTGACTCAGGATCAAACTGGAGATTTCAGACTATGACCTTAGGAGTCGCAATCCAGTATCTCGCCTGGAAGTGATTCTGACATTGCCGTCGACCCTACCGCCGATGCTAAGTTGTATCAAGTCGCAATCCAGTATCTCGCCTGGAAGTGATTCTGACTTCTGCACCATCGCGACCGCCGCGCCGGCAAAAAAAATGTCGCAATCCAGTATCTCGCCTGGAAGTGATTCTGACGAGGGAATCTCCGACAAGACTCCCTCGGAAGTAGCCTGTCGCAATCCAGTATCTCGCCTGGAAGTGATTCTGACTCAGTGACACCACTTTCGGCCAAATTGTTATCGTTGAGTCGCAATCCAGTATCTCGCCTGGAAGTGATTCTGACCTTCAGCCGTCAAGCTTGTCAGTCTACCGTTGGTTTCAGGTCGCAATCCAGTATCTCGCCTGGAAGTGATTCTGACAGCTTAGGAACCAGCCTCCTGGTGGGCTGCTTTATTTTCAGTCGCAATCCAGTATCTCGCCTGGAAGTGATTCTGACCCTGGTTTTGTGGTACCGGATTTCGGCGGTACTTTACGTCGCAATCCAGTATCTCGCCTGGAAGTGATTCTGACAAGCAACCTGTGTTCGAGGAGATAAGCCCCAACAAAACTGGTCGCAATCCAGTATCTCGCCTGGAAGTGATTCTGACCGGTGAGAGTTCTGCCTCCCACCACCTCCTGGTACCAAGTGTCGCAATCCAGTATCTCGCCTGGAAGTGATTCTGACATCGCGATCCCATGGTGGCTCGTGATCGGCGGAACAGGTCGCAATCCAGTATCTCGCCTGGAAGTGATTCTGACAACGATCTCATTCCCAGCCTGCAGAAACAGATAGCAGGTCGCAATCCAGTATCTCGCCTGAAAGTGATTCTGACGAGGTTACGATGAGTAGGTACAAACACGTAGTATTCATGTCGCAATCCAGTATCTCGCCTGGAAGTGATTCTGACGCGGTGTTTGTCCGCTGGCCAAATTAAGAGAATGGGGAAGTCGCAATCCAGTATCTCGCCTGGAAGTGATTCTGACGTATGAGGAGGGTGGACAAGTGCGGGTCACTTCGGCCGTCGCAATCCAGTATCTCGCCTGGAAGTGATTCTGACCTTTGCTGAACGGTCACATTTACGCTAGCGGTGGAACCTGTCGCAATCCAGTATCTCGCCTGGAAGTGATTCTGACCTCGATTTCTATTTCCTTCGGTGAAACTGCCCAACTCCGTGTCGCAATCCAGTATCTCGCCTGGAAGTGATTCTGACTTTGGATTAACATCCATAGTGCTGGAAATCGTGCATTGTTGTCGCAATCCAGTATCTCGCCTGGAAGTGATTCTGACCCTCCGAAATCGCCCAGCTCACCACTGGGCAAAACAACTGTCGCAATCCAGTATCTCGCCTGGAAGTGATTCTGACGTGGGGCCGGCCGTAGTCGTCGGCACCGCGTTTGTAAAGGTCGCAATCCAGTATCTCGCCTGGAAGTGATTCTGACAGTGCTTTCATCGCGGAACAGTGGGAAGGCTTCTTCCGAAGCGTCGCAATCCAGTATCTCGCCTGGAAGTGATTCTGACCCATGGCAAATTTTCACCCTGAAACTTGTCATGATTGGTCGCAATCCAGTATCTCGCCTGGAAGTGATTCTGACAAACAGATCCAGTCTGGCCTCGAAAAATTCGGAGCGACCGTGTCGCAATCCAGTATCTCGCCTGGAAGTGATTCTGACAGTTGTTCTCTCCGGAAGAAGGGAGATGCTCAACGCACAGGTCGCAATCCAGTATCTCGCCTGGAAGTGATTCTGACATGCTTGCGCAAGGGAAATAGTCCCCCCCCAGGCATCCAGGTCGCAATCCAGTATCTCGCCTGGAAGTGATTCTGACGCAACAGACCCGGACCAGGGCGATGTCATCACGTTGGACGTGTCGCAATCCAGTATCTCGCCTGGAAGTGATTCTGACTCACCCCCTTTTGGTCCCTTTAAAAACAACAACTTGCAACCCCGGTTTCGATTCACCCCCCTTTTTGGCAAAAATTTCGCTCATATTATACCCAAAAATCTTCAAAAAATCCAGCAAAAAATGAAGCTATCTTCAATATAATTCTCGAAGTAGAGAGTGCTTCGATTCACCCTGCTCGCAAAATTCCGCTATCAACTACAAAAAGAACATGAAGTTAACCGCAGAAATTCCCCCTTTTTTCCAGCGCCAGGGCAAAGTGAATCGAAAATCGCGCTACTTCGAGAACTTTATTGAACTTACGCGCTTTGGCGGGGAGCGGGGGGCGTGGAGCGGAGAGCGGAGAAGCGTAGGGCGTTTTTTCGCTTCTCGCTTTACGCTTCACACTCTACACTCCCCGCTCCACGCTCTCCGTTTCCCACTTCCCGCAGGTAAGGAACATGCTGAAGCATGGCAACCAATTCGATTGGAGACTGCTCACTTGAACTGCCGCCGCTCCTGCCCGTAGGGGAAGATGTGGATGAATTCTCCCCGGTTCAACCTCTCCTGGTATTCCCGCCAGAACTCCACGCTCAGCAAATCCGCATGGTGTTCCCGGAATACTTCGTAGAGATGCTCCGGCAGACCTAAAAAGTGGCGGAATTCCTCCGGGAACACGTCGTTTTCGCCGATGGCGAACCAGGGCTCGTCGGAGAGCGCCTCGTCGAAATCCGCGGGCGGGGGAACTTTGCGGAAATTACAGGTGTTGAGCAGGCAAAGCTCATCATAATCGTAAAAAATCACCCGGCCGTGGCGGGTCACCCCGAAGTTCTTCAGCATCATGTCGCCGGGGAAAATGTTGCTGGCGGCCATGTCTTTGATGGCGTTCCCGTAATCGATCACCGCGGCGCGGGCGGCGGCCTCTTCCGCTTCCTGGACGTAAATATCCAGGGGGATCATGCGCCGCTCCACGTAGGCGTGTTTGATGATGACGTGGCTGTCCTCCACGCGTACGGTCTGGGCGGCGGTCTGCTGCAATTCCCGGAGCAGCGCTTCCGAGAAGCGCCGGCGCTCGAATTTGAGGTGCTCGAACTCCTGGGCGTCCACCAGCCGCCCGGCGCGATCATGGTTGAACACCAGCCGGTATTTGGACAACACCGCTTCGCGGGTACTCTTTTTAGGATATTCAAAACGGTCTTTGATCAATTTGAAGACCAGGTCGTAGCCCGGGATGGTAAAAACGGCCATGACCATCCCTTTCTGTCCCCGGGCGACCTCGAAGCAGTCATCGCTGCCGGCCAGGTAGCGCAATATATCCCGGTACAACTCGGTTTTGCCGTGCTTGTTGTGCCCGATGGAGATGTAGATCTCCGCTTCCCGCTTGCGGGGCATGATGGATTTGAGGAACGCGACCAGGTCATAAGTTCGTTCTGTATCCACCAGAAAGTAGGAGCGGGTAAAGCTGAACAGGATACTCACGTCGTTCTCGTCCAACAGCACCGCGTCTGCCAGGATGCCGTCGGCATGGTTGTGTAAAGCGATAACGAAAGGGAAGGTATGGGAGCCGCTGAACATCCGCCCGGCGATGTAAGCGGCCATGCGCCGGTAGAACACCGCTTTGACGACCTGGGCGCGCTCCACCACTTTCAGCGCCCCGATTCGCCGAAGATGGGCTTCGATTTGGGCAGCGATGAACCGGGCGTCGCGCTCCAGGTCCTGGTAAGGGAGGCGAAAGCGGTAATCTTGCAAAATTGTTTTGGCCAGGTTCAAGGTGGAAGTAAATCCCTGGTAGCTGCGGCACACCGGCCGGGGAGAAGGGGTAGGGGGAGTCTCGAAATCCGTGTCCACGAATTCGATCTGCGGATCCACTCCCGCGGTGCTGAAAATCCGCCGGGTGGCGGAGTTGAAGAAGGTTTCCGCCAGCTCCCAGTCGTTGCGCCCGGTGATCATGCCGGAATAGACCGCCTTGAGGCCGGCCCAGACCATTTTATCATCGGCGCGCTCCGCAAGTAATTCCCGCAGTTTCGCCATCATTTGATCGACGATTTTTTTGTAGAGATCTAACCGCTCCGCGGCGTCGCCCTGGATGCCGTGCCAGTCGCGGCTCTCGAAACGGGATTTAGCCCGGCGGGTAATGGTTCTGAATTGATTCTGGTACTCGTCAAAGGCCTCGTAAATCGCCCGGGCGCCTAAGTTGGCGAGGCGGCTCTCCGTTAAACGGGGGGGTGTGGGGGTCATGGGTGGCTGAGTCTCCGTTTTTTCGATTGCGGGAGCGGGGGGCGTAACTCGTAATGCGTAACAAAAACGGAATACGCACTACCTCGCATAGCCGTGACATTACGTTTTACGCATTACGCTTTACGTCCCACGTTCCGCTTTCTCCCACTCGAATCAAAATTGTTTTTGCATCGCCGGTACGGGGAAGTTATTTTTTCTCCCCCGGTAACCGATTGGCCTCCTGGCCGTAAGGTGTTCGAGCCGTTCAAAAATAATCAATTATACGGCTTAACAAAATGAGGAAAAAAAGAGGAGATATGGGAAAGGCTCTTACCGTGCTGGAAAAGCGCCTGCGCAAAGGCCAAAAACGATTCACCCTGAATGAAGCGGCGGCGGCCACCGGGTTTTCGGTGGACGAAGTGC
>CAZFVV010000108.1:0-17535 GCA_964522165.1 uncultured Calditrichaceae bacterium | reverse complement strand
TATCCGCCCGGAAGCAGTGGCGAATTTCAGCGCCGTTCCGGGAATGGGCGTTCGCGGGCAATTGGACAGGGAAGCGGTTTTTTCAGGCTCCGCGGCGTTCCTGCGCCGGGAAGGAATTGATCTGGCCTCCCTGGAGCCAAAGATTCAGGAGTTGGAGGACTCGGCAAAGACGGTCGTTGTGGTTGCCCGGGGCGGCCGGGCGTTGGGCCTCCTGGGGATTGCCGACCGTCTGAAGCCGGAGGCGGTTTCCGCGCTGGAGAAACTGCGCCGGATGGGTATCCAAACCGCCATGATTACCGGGGATAACGGTCGCACCGCGCACGCGATTGCCCGGGAAGCCGGCATCGACCACGTGGCCGCGGAGGTTTTGCCGGAGCAAAAAGTGCAGGAAGTGGAGCAGCTGCGCAGGCAGTTCGGGGTGGTGGCCATGGTAGGCGACGGCATCAACGACGCCCCGGCGCTGGTGCGGGCGGACGTGGGCATCGCCATCGGCACGGGCACGGACATCGCCATCGAAGCCGCGGACGTGACTTTAGTGCGCGGGGATCTCAACGGATTGGTCAGCGCGATTGCTCTCTCGCGGGCCACCTTCCGCAAGATCAAGCAGAACCTCTTCTGGGCTTTTTTCTACAACGTGCTGGCCATTCCCCTGGCCGTGGTGGGGTTGCTCCACCCGGTCATCGCGGAGCTGGCCATGGCGGTCAGCTCCGTCTCCGTGGTTGGCAATGCCAATTTGCTGCGCAAGACAAAAATATAGGGTGAGGAGTTGCGGGGCGCAAAGCTTTGCCTGAGTCGTGAGGCCGTTTTCTCCGAAGGAGCCGCTTCATGGGATCCCTGTGGTGGCTGAATTGTTACGCCGGATTTATATTTTTTTCTTGAATTTACTCTCCGAATCTTATATCCTCTATGGCTTTTCAGTTCTCAACTTGCCGGGGATTTCGAATCCCCGGGAGGTTCGGTTAGGATTCAACATCGCGAGGAAGTGAAAAATGAAGAATTTGATTGCCAGCCTGCTGGCTATTTCATTCCTGATCTTCTCCTGCGGGGATAAGGGGAAAATCGAGCGCCTGGCCCGGCAGAATGCGGATCTTTCCCGCCAGGTGGAAGAAATCAAGCAGGAAAACACGCAGTTGAAAGACGATTTTCAAAAACTGCAAGACAGTTTCAACCACGTGCAGTTCCTGGCCGCGCAAATGCAAAACCTGCGGGCGCGGATCGTCACCAACTACGGCGATATCGAAGTGAAATTTTATCCCGATAAAGCGCCCCTTACCTGTTTCAATTTCATCACCCGGGCGGAGTGCGGGTTTTACGACAATACCCAGTTCCACCGGGTCATCCCCGGGTTTATGATCCAGGGCGGGGACCCCAATTCTAAAGACGGCGATCCCTACAACGACGGCCAGGGCGGCCCGCTGGTGAACATTCCCAACGAGTTCAACGACAGCGACCACCGCCCCGGTGTTCTTTCCATGGCCCGGGTATCCGATCCCCGGGCCGGCGCGGGCTGCCAGTTTTTCATCATGCACGGCAGCGCCGCGCACCTGAACAACCAGTACAGCGCCTTCGGCGAAGTGGCCGGCGGGATGGACGTGGTGAACGAAATCGCCAACGCGCGCACCTATGGGAACAGCGATCCGCGCCTGCAAACCCACCCGGTGCAACCGGTGGTCATCAAAACAATCGAAGTGTACCGGGCGCAGAACTGACGCGGTTTGTCGCCGTTTGCGGTTCATTGTTTATTTCAAGGAGAGAGACATGCGTTTCAGCATCCTTCTTTTGAGCATTTCCCTGTTTTTGCTGGCCGCTTGCGCCAAAAAAGAGGGCGCCGATGCGGCCAAAACCGCCGCCCTCGCCTATGAAACCATCGACCTGGACAAAACCTACGGCGTGTGCGACGAACCGGATACCAGTTGCGCCTCTATCACCATCGAATACCCGGCTATATTGGCCGCGCCCACTCCCCAGGCGAAGGACAGCATCAATGAATACGTCCGCAAAGCCCTCCTGAGGCCCATGCTGGGCGAAAAGCCCGCGGAAGACGTGGAAGCGGCCTTGAGCCAGTTTATCGAAGAGTATAAAAAATTCAAGGTCGATTTCCCGGATTACCCAACCAGCTGGTCGATTGAAAGGGAAATCAAGGTCTATTACCAGAACGCCGGCCTGGCCAGCCTGAGTTTTTATGAATTTTCTTTTACCGGCGGGGCGCACCCGAATTCCGGGGTTTATTATGTCAACTTCGACCTCCAAAGCGGAAACCGGCTAACCTTGAAGGACCTCTTTACGGAAGGGTTTCAGGGGCGCCTGAATGCTGTCGCGGAGAAGCGCTTTCGGGAGTTGAAAGCCATTGCGCCAAACCAGACCTACGCGGACGCCGGTTTCTGGTTCGAGAATGAGCAGTTCAAACTGACCGACAATTTCGCGGTGGGCGATACCGGGGTCGTGTTCTATTACAACAACTATGAGATCGCGCCTTACGCCATGGGCCCCACGGAGTTAGGGATTTCCTACCGGGATTTGAAGGAGCTTATCGATCCCACTGGCCCGCTCGCCAAAAAGCGCGGAGAGTGAACGGTTCAGTCGCTGTGTTCAGGTGTTCCGGTAATTTTTTAACAGGAGCAAACGGAGACAACAGAGGTAAGATTAGCGATTTACGAGTTACGCATCACGAGTTACGAAGCGATTCCATGCCGACGAAAGCCAGAACCATTTTAAAGACCGTCTTCGGCTACGATGACTTCCGGCCCTTGCAGGAAGAGATCATCGAGACGGCGCTGCAAAAGGTTGACGCCCTGGTGATTATGCCCACCGGCGGGGGCAAATCGCTCTGCTATCAAATTCCGGCGCTGATCTTCGAGGGGTTAACCGTGGTGGTTTCCCCGTTGATCTCGCTCATGAAAGACCAGGTGGAGCAATTGGTGGAGTTGGGAGTCAGCGCGGTGCTGTTGAACAGCTCGCTGACCGCGGAAGAGTATTCCCGGAACCGTAACCGGATCAAAAACCGCGAGGCCAAACTGCTCTACGTGGCCCCGGAAACCCTGCTAAAACCCGATATCCTCTCCCTCCTCACCTCCATACCGGTGGACTGCCTGACCATCGACGAAGCGCACTGCATCTCCGAATGGGGGCACGATTTCCGCCCCGAATACCGCCAGATCGCCGGGGTGCGGAACCGCTTTCCCGGCGCGGTGTGCATGGCTCTCACCGCCACCGCCACCCCGCAGGTGCGGGAAGATATTTGCGGAAATCTCCATTTTCAGAATTATAAAGAATTTATCGCCAGCTTCAACCGGGAGAATTTGTTCATCCAGGTGGCTCCCAAATCCAATGCCCTGGGGCAGACGCTGGATTTTCTGAAAAAATTTTCCGGCCAGTCCGGAATTATCTACTGTTTTTCCCGCAAGCAGGTGGAGTCCCTGGCCGAGAGCCTGCACGCCCAGGGATATTCGGTGCGGCCCTACCACGCCGGCATGTCCGACGAGGAGCGCAAGGAGAATCAGGAGTTGTTCATCCGCGACAACGTGCAAATTATCGTCGCTACCATTGCCTTCGGGATGGGCATCAACAAATCCAACGTGCGCTTTGTCATCCATTACGACCTTCCCAAGAGCATCGAATCCTACTACCAGGAGATCGGGCGGGCGGGGCGCGACGGCCTGCGCGCCGATTGCCTGCTATTGTTCGGGATCGGCGATACCCAGAAAATCCGCTATTTCATCGACCAGAAAGAAGACCCTTTGCAGCAGCAGGTGGCGCGCTTCCATTTGGACAGGTTAGTCGATTTTGCAGAGACCCGCGAATGCCGCCGCCAGCCGCTGATCCGCTATTTCGGAGAGGCGTACGACGAGGAGAACTGCGGGATGTGCGATAATTGCACCTCCGGCCAGAAGAAGCTGGAGGATATTACCATCCCGGCGCAGAAATTCTTCTCCTGCATTTACCGCACCGGGCAGCTTTTCGGGAGCGCCCACATTATCGAAGTGCTGCGCGGGTCGGAGTCGCAAAAGGTCCTCCGGCACGGGCATAACAATCTGCCCACCCACGGGGTTGGCCGGGAATTCTCCGCCAAACAGTGGGGGCACCTGGCGCGGCAGTTCATCCGCCAGGGTTATTTGACTAAGGACCCCGCCTACGGCAGCTTGAAGCTCACTCCCAAAGCATACGAAGTCTTGGGCAGCAGGGAGAAAGTGACTGGGGCCCTCCAGGAAGAAGCGCTGGAATACGGCCGCGGCAAAGAGGTATCCGAAGCGTATGATAAAACCCTGTTCGAAATCCTGCGCCAGCAGCGCAAGGAGCTGGCGGATCGCGCCAACGTGCCGCCCTACGTTATATTTTCCGACAAATCCCTGGTGGAGATGGCCTCCTTTTATCCCCAATCGGTGCAGAGCTTCATGCGCATGCACGGGGTGGGGGAGGCCAAGTTCGCCAAATACGGGGCCCTGTTTCTGAATGCCATTCGCCGCTATTGCATGGAGCACCAGATCAAAGAACGTACTAAAGAACGCCCCCTGCCGGTCTCCCGCCCCAAACCGGAAGCCCCGCCGAGGCCCCGCCACGTGGAGGTGGGGGAGGCTTATAACAGCGGAAAATCGATCCGGGAGTTGATGGCGGCGTATGAGGTCAAAATGCCTACCATCCTGGAGCATTTGTATAAATTTTACCAGGAGGGATATAAGCTGCGGGCGGATGAATTACAGGCGCTTTCCGCGCTCCCGGCGGAGGCGCAGCAAAAAGTGTTTTACGTATTCGATAAATTGGGAACCCAGCGCCTCCGCCCGGTTTTCGAGGCCCTGGGCGGGCAGGTGGCGTACGAGGAGCTGCACGTGCTGCGCCTCTATTACCTGAATCGCTGAGGGGGGGCGAATTCGGGCAGCTAAACGCAGTGAATAAATTGCCGCCATTTTTTAGTGCGATTGTGTTATAGTGTTTTGATAGGCCAGAACTAAAACACTAAAACACTAAAACACCAAAACACCAAAACACCATAACACTTCCCACCCGCCTCAAAACCGCCTTTTCTGCTCCACCAGATTCCCCTTACAGTCAAAAATCCGCACTTCTAACGGCATTTGCCCCGGCAGGCTGTGGGTAGCGCAGGCAAAGCAGGGATCGTAGGCGCGGAAGGCCATCTCGATGCGGTTCAGCAGGCCGTCAGTGATTTCCACCCCGCGATGGATCAACCCCTGGGCCGCTTTTTTGATCGACATGGAGATGGCGGCGTGGTTGTTGGTGGTTCCCACAATCAGGTTGGCCTCGGTCACGATGCCCTTTTCATCGGTTTTGTAATGGTGGGTGAGGGTTCCGCGCGGCGCTTCCACGATGCCCACCCCTTCCGTGGGCGTGGCGTTGGGAATCATGCGAAAATCCGGGGAGGTGATCTCCGGGTCTTCCAACAGTTCCTTAGTGCGCTCCGCGGCGTACATCAGCTCGATCACCCGCGCCCAGTGGGTGGCTAAGGTGTGGTGCACCGGGGTTTTCCCGGAGCGATCGCCGGTGAGGGTGTCGTAGAATTTCTCGTATTCCGCCTGCGCCAAAGGCGTGGCCATCCCATCGGAGGCGTTCAGGCGCGACAACGGCGTGGCGCGGTACACCCCGCTCTGTTTGCCGTCCACCAGGCCCTTCCAGCCGATCTCTTTCAGGTAGGGATACTTCAGGTAATTCCACGGCTCGATGTGCTCGCTGATGTGGCGGGTGTAATCCTTCGGCTCGTATTTGCAGAATTCGTTGCCGTCGGGGTCCACCACCCGCACCTTCCCGTCGTAGAAATTCACCTTGTTGTTCTCATCCACCAGCCCCATGTAATAGGTTTTGTGGGCGAAGGTGTCGGAGAGGATCATATCCACGTAGGCGGAATTTTTCAGCACGATGTCTTCGAATACCTGGAAGGTGAACTGCCCGAATTCGATGAAATAGGCGGCATAGACCCGGAATTTCTCCCGCTCGGCCTCCATCAATCCTTTGGAGACGCCGCCGGGCAGGGCGGTTACCTGGTGGATTTTCTTGCCTCCTAAGGTCTGAATCATCTCCTGCGCCAGGGCGCGCAGCTTGATCACCTTCTTGCCCGCCTCCAGCCCCACTTTGTTGATCACCCCCAAGATGTTGCGCTCCCCCTTGGGGGCGTCCGGGCCGACCACGAAATCCGGACCGCCTAAGGCGTAAAAGTGCACGGTATGGTCGGCGGTGAAGAAGGCGGAATAGAGCAGTTGGCGCAGCTTTTTGGCCGCGGAAGGAATCTCCGCCTGGTACACCGCGTCGCAGGCTTTGGCGGAGGCCATGTGGTGCGCCTCCGGGCAGACCCCGCAAATGCGGGTGGTAATGCGCGGCAGTTCTTCCACCGGGCGTCCCTGGCAGAATTTCTCGAATCCACGCAGCTCCGGCACGATGAAATAGCAATTGGCTACCTCGCCCTGCTCATCTAAAAAAATGTCAATTTTGCCGTGCCCTTCTAGGCGGGTTATCGGATCGATTTTGATGCGGTTCATATTGTTATCCTTTGCCATATTATGGTTTTTTGCCCCTGTAGGGGCGATTCGCGAATCGCCCCTACGCGAATCGCCCCTACAGATTTTTCCCATTGGTCAATTGCACCCTTCTAAACGTGGAACGCGCCAGGGAGAAGCGGTACAGGGTTCCCAGGGGATCGGCGATTTTTTCCATGATCTTGCGCGCTTCTTCCGGGGTAGCCGCGTCGATGACGGAGCTGAGCGCGGAGATCATTTTCGCGCCCTGGTCGCTCACGTTGGGCGGCGCGCCGTAGCAACCCCGGCAGGGTACGTTGGCCTTTACGCACAGCGCCCCGCAGCCGCTTCTCGTTGCAGGTCCCAGGCAGAGAATGCCCTGGTCTAACAGGCACTCGTCCTCTTTGGGAATGATTTCGTGGGGGCGGAAGAATTCTTTGATTTTCTTCTCCTTGCGGGTGCGCGGGCACTCGTCGCAGCAAGTTTTATCCCCGGCGCCTAAGATCGCGCCCCGGGGCGGTAACGCCTTCCCGGTTTTCAATATGTCAATCACCGCCTCCAGCACAGCGATGACCTGGGCGGATTGGGGTGGGCAGCCGGGGATGGTGTAATCCACCTCCACTACCTGGTCGAGCACCTTCACGGTGTTGTAGAATTCCGGGATTTCGATCTCTCCTTCCGGCATGGCGGTTTTGGGTTGGGGATAAATTCCTTTGGAGGATTCATCCACGGTGGGAGCTTCCCGGTAGGCGTACTCGAAGGTGCTCTTCGCGTCGTAAAAATTGGAGAGACCGGGGATGCAGCCTTCGTGGGCGCAGGAACCGAAGGCGATCAATATCTTTGATTTTTGCCGCAGCAGTTTGGCAAGGTGCTCGTTTTCGGAGGTGCGAATCGCCCCGTTGAACAGGGTGATGTCGATCTCCCGGTCTTCCAGGGCCTCCACGTCTGCGTACTTGAAATCCATGGCGCAGGGCCAGAACACGATGTCGAAAAAGGCGGCCACCTCGAGGATTTTCTCCTCGATGTCCAGCACGGTGATCTCGCAGCCTCCGCAACTGGCCGCCCAGTAGAGGGCTAATTTGGGTTTTGGCATGGTTTATTCTCCGGTCTTTGGGTTGCCGAATCGTAGGGGCGAATTGCAATTCGCCCCAATATTGGGATTGTCCGGGTTGCCACCCCAGAGGGGCGTATCGCAGGGCGTATCGCGATACGCCCCTACGGGCGTTTAATTCGTTTGTAATTGCAACGGTCCTATTTCCCGGATTTGTTCGGTAAACTCGAACGAGACCCGGGCGTATTTCTCCGCTTCCGAGGCGGAAATCCACTCTAACCGCAGGCGCTTTTCGTCGATGCCGAAGCGTTTCAGCACCATTTTCAGCAATTCGATGCGGCGCATGGTCTTGAAATTGCCCTCCAAATAGTGGCAGTCGCCGAAGTGGCAGCCGGCGATCAGCACCCCGTCGGCGCCAAGCTCGAAGGCGCGCAGGATCATGGCCGGGTCCACCCGCCCGGAGCACATGGTGCGGATGATGCGGATGTTGGGCGAGGATTGCAGCCGGGAAACTCCCGCCAGATCCGCCCCGGAATAGGCGCACCAGTTGCACAGGAAGCCGACGATCCGCGGTTCGAATTTCTCTTTCGCTTGAACTGCTTTTTGCTCGATAGTTTTTTCCTGGGTTTCCATATCAGTGCCTCTGTCTAATGCGAATTTGAATTATATTGACATTCGATATGGCACGCGGATGACACGGATTACGCGGATTTTCACGGATAATAATAAAATTAAAAATCCGTGATGATCTGTGTTATCCGCGTTATCCGCGTGCTATTAACTCTTTTATATTGCCAAAATCCCCTCCAATTCCGCGTAGATTTGCCGGTCGGAGAATCCCTTGCCGGTAATGGCCCCGGCCGGGCAGGCGGCCACGCAGGTGCCGCAGCCTTTGCATAGCGCATCGTTGACCAGGGAGATTTTCTTCTCTTCCAGGAAATCAATCGCGTGGTAGGGGCAGAGGTTGTTGCAGATGCGGCAGCCGCTGCAATAGCGCTCGTCGATCCAGGCGCGAATGGGATCCAAATCCACTTCCGCTTTGGAGATCATCGCCAGGGCGCGACCGGCCGCGGCGCTGGCCTGGGATACGGTGTCGGGAATGTCTTTCGGCCCCTGGGCGCAGCCGGCTAAGTAAATCCCCTCGCTGACCGTGGAGAAGGGATCCAGCTTGGGATGGCGCTCTAAGAAAAATCCATCCGGGCTGCGGGAAAGCCCGAACTGGCGGGCGATTTTATCCGCAGTTTTGTTCGGCTGCAAACCGTTACAGAGGATCACCATGTCCAGGGGGATTTCCCGGAACTTGCCGATCAGGGTATCCTCGCAGCGGATATTGAGGAATTTGTCGCCATCGGGAGTTTTCTTTTCCACTACCTCGGCCACTTTCCCGCGGATCACGTTCACCCCTTCCTCCAAGATGCGGGAATAGAACTCCTCGTAGCCCTTCCCGTAGGCGCGCATGTCGATGTAGAATTGGTACACCTCCGCGCTGGTGCGGTCTTTGACCAGGTGGGCAAACTTCAGGGCGTACATGCAGCACACCCGGGAGCAGTAGCGGTTGAAATTGGCGTCGCGCGAGCCTACGCAGTGGATGATGCCCACGGCGCGCGGCTCTTTGCCGTTTTCTAACAGCACCTTGCCGCCGGTGGGCCCGGTGGAGCTGAGCATGCGCTCGAATTCTAAGGAGCTGTACACGTTTTTCAGCTTGCCGTAGCCGTACTGGAACATCTTCGAGGCGTCGAAAATGTCGTAGCCGGTGGCGATGATCACCTGCCCCACTTCCACTTCCAGGATTTCATCCGGCATGGAATAATCCACCGCTTTCGGCTCGCACACCCGCTCGCACTCGTGGCACTCCACGCACACCCCGCAGCTCAGGCAGCGCGCCGCTTCGCGCAGGGCCTGTTCCTCGCTGTAGCCTAACTCCACTTCCCCAAAGATGGCGGCGCGTTGTTTGGGATCCAGTTTGGGCGCGTGGGTGCGCGGCGCCCGGGGCGTCTCTTTATAAGTGGGGGCGTAGGAATGGGGGCGGAAGCTCTCCCCGCGGAAAATTTCCGGGCGCACCACATGGGTTTTATAATCTTTCAGCGGTTCGTTGTTGAGGAATTTGTCGATGGATTCCGCGGCCCGCCGCCCCCCGCCCATGGAGGCGATGATGGTGGAGGGGCCTAACACCACGTCCCCCGCGGAGAAGATGTAGGGAACGTTAGTTTGCAGGGTCTCCGGGTTCACTTGCAGGGTGTCCCACTTGGTGGAATCTAAGTGCACGGTGGATTTCCCGTTCAGGCAGGCAATATCCGGCGACTGGCTGATCGCGGCGATCACGGTATCGAATTCCAGCTCGTGTTCGGAGTTGGGAATGGGAATGGGACGCCGGCGTCCCGAGGAATCCGGCTCGCCTAACTTCATGCGAGTGCAGCGCAGCCCGGCCACCTTGCCGTTTTTGCCCAGCACTTCCGTGGGGGCGGTCAGGTAGGCGATATGGATGCCTTCCGCCTCGGCGTCGGCGATTTCCTCCGGCGAGGCGGGCATCTCCTGTTTGGTGCGGCGGTAAAGGATGGCCACCTTCTCCGCGCCGCAGCGCAGGGCGGTGCGGGCCGCGTCAATCGCGGTATTGCCCCCGCCGATCACCGCCACGTGGCGGCCGATTTCCCGGGAAATGCCCAGGTTCACCCGGCGCAGGAAATCCACTCCCGAGACCACCCCTTCCAAATCTTCCCCGGGCACGTAGAGCTTCACCCCCTTGTGCGCCCCGATGGCGATGAAGATGGCCTTGAAATCCTGCTTCAGCAGGCTCTCGATGGTAAAATCCGCGCCTAATTTGGAATTGGTTTTGAATTTGATGCCCATGCCCTTCATGTACTCGATTTCCATTTCCAAAAGCTTTTTGGGCAGGCGGTATTCGGGAATGCCCACCGCCAACATCCCGCCTAACACGGAGTGCTGCTCGAATACGGTGACCGGGTAGCCGTTGAGCGCCAGGTCGTGGGCGCAGGTTAGCCCGGCGGGGCCGGAGCCGATCACCGCTACTTTTTCTTTGCGTTTTTTCTCGATTTCGGGCGGCTCGAAATGGCCGTTGTGCTTCATCTCCCAGTCTAAGGCAAAGCGTTTGAGGTGCTGGATGGCCACCGGCTCGTCCACGTAGCCGCGGTTGCACTCGGTCTCGCAGGGATGGTAGCACACCCGCCCGCACACAATCGGCAGGGGATTGCGTTTGTGGATGAGCTGCGCCGCTTCGTGGAAGCGCCCTTGCTTGATCAAGGCCACGTAGCCGGCCGCCTCCTGGCGGATGGGGCAGGCTTCGGTGCAGGGCGGTTTATCCTGCCGGTCGATCACGTAGGTGTTGGGAACCGCCTGGGGAAAGGCCTTGTGGATGGCGGTGCGCTGCTGGGTGAACTCGTCGAACCAGTTGGGAACCCGCACCGGGCACACTTTGGCGCACTCCCCGCAGGAGGTGCAGTTATCGTGCACGTAGCGGGCTTTTTTGCGAATGCGCACCTTGAAGTTGCCCACGAAGCCGCTCACCTCCTGCACTTCCGAGAGGGTCATCGTCTCGATATTCTTGCGGTGGCTCACCGAGACCATTTTAGGGGTGAGGATGCAGGCGGAGCAGTCGAGGGTGGGGAAGGTTTTGTCGAACTTGGCCATTTGCCCGCCGATGGTGGATTTTTTTTCCACCAGGTACACTTTGTTGCCGGATTCGGCGATCTCTAACGCCGCCTGGATGCCGGCAATTCCGCCCCCGACGATGAGGGTGTCGGGGTTGATTTTCGCCTTCATCGGTTGCAGGGGCTCCTGCCAGGCCACCCGGCGCGCCGCGGCGTTCACCAAAGCTTTCGCTTTCGCAGTAGCCATGTCCATATCGCTGTGCACCCAGGCGCAGTGCTCCCGGATGTTGGCCATCTGGAACAGGTAGCGGTTCAGGCCGGCGCGCTCGCAGGCGTTGCGGAAGGTCAGCTCGTGCATGTGCGGGGAACAGGCCGCCACCACCACCCGGGTCAACCCGTGTTTTTTGATATCTTCTTCCACCATCTTCTGCCCGGGGTCCGAGCACATGAATTTGTAAGTGGTGGAGACCACCACTTCGGGGTTGGATTTCAGGGCTTCCGCCACTTCCTCCACCCGCACGGTCTGGGAGATATTCACCCCGCAGTGGCAGATGTACACGCCGATTTTTTCATGATTTTCCATTATATTCTCCCGTATGAATTTGGGGGATCTATGTTTTTCCCATTGCCATAACCGTAGAGACGTTGCATGCAATGTCTCTACAAAAGAAAATTATCCATAATACGCGACATTAAGCCTCGACCAATTCCGGCACAGGTTTGCCATTTCCCGCCGGAAGCGGCGCCGAGCGGGCAATTTCTTCTAATTTCTTGCAGCGGTAAAAATTCTTATCCATCCCCAGGGTTTTCTCGTCGATGCCCAGGGCGACGCCGAGGACCTGGGTGAAGAAGAGGATGGGCATCTCGAACTTCGTTCCGAAGGCGCGGTTGATCTTGTCCTGGTAGGATTCTAAGTTCATCTGGCAGAGTGGGCAGGTGGTGGCGATGCAATCCGCCCCGTTTTCCAGGGCACATTCCAATATTTCTTTGGAGAGCTTCAGGGCTACTTCTTCGTAGGTGGTCATCAACATGCCCCCGCAGCAGCGCACTTTCATGGGGAAATAGACGTTTTCCGCGCCCAGGGACTCGAACAGGTCGTCCATGGTAGTGGGATTTTCCCGGTCATCAAATCCGCGCTCCGGGCGCACGATCTGGCAGCCGTAGTAATTGGCGATCTTCAGGCCGGTGAGCGGTTTTTCCAGGTAAGTGCGAATGATTTCGGTTCCCACGTCGTTGGTCAGCACGTCTAAGGGATGGCGCACTCGCACCCCGCCGTGGTAGCGCAGGCCCGCTTCCGCCAGGCAGGAATTCACCTTGTCGGAAAGCTCTTTGTTGTTTTTCAGGTAGCGGTTGGCCTTGCTGAGCACGGTAAAGCAGGAGCTGCACGGCGCGACCACGTCGCGGGGGTATTGTTCCGCCAGGGCCAGGTTGCGGGAGGCGATTGCCAGCGAGGTGATTTCCTTTACGGACATGTAAATGGTCGCCCCGCAGCAATTCCAGTCTTCGATTTCGATCAGCTCGCAGCCCAACTTTTCCGCCACCGCCCGGCAGGACAGATCGTAGCCCTTGTGCGCGGAGTGCAGGCTGCAGCCGGGGTAATATGAGTATTGCTGCATGGTTTCTTCTCCGAGTTTTGACAAAATTAGATTATGGCACATAGCTTTCAGCGGTCAGCTATCAGGAAAAAAAATAGCTGACGGCTGATCGCTGAAAGCTGACAGCTTCTTCACCCCACCGCCTTATACCCCACCGCTTCCTCGCGGTAGGGCTTCACTTCGTATTCGATGGGCATATCTAACTTTTCCGCCACCTTCATAATTTTTCGCAGCCCTTTAATGTCTTTGATTTTGGAGGCGCGGTATTCGATGCGCTCTTTAGCGGCCATTTTCAGCCCTAAGGGCAGGTAGGCGAACGCTTTCCAGAAACCGGATTTGAGGAAGTAGTACACCATCAGCCGGGGCTCGTTCAGCCGCCCGAAGCGGAACATGCTTTTCATAAATGAATCCGCTAAGGAGTGCACCGGGAATTTGGCGGAGTAAATCTTGCGCTCCATGGCGGTGCGCTTGAGGGCGTAGATGACGTCGGTAATTTTGATGGCGGCCGGGCAGCGGGTCTGGCAGGCGTAGCAGGAGGCGCAGGTCCAGATCGCCTTGCTCTTCAGCAGCGCTTCCATGTCCCCCGCGCGGAACAGGGCGATCAGCTCCCGCGGGGGCACGTCCATGGCGTAAGAAACCGGGCAGGAGCCGCTGCAAGCGCCGCACTGGATGCAGGCTTTGAGCTTCTCCCCGCCGGGAATCACCCCCACGTGCTCCAAAAAAGCGATGCGCAGCTCGCTCTCTTTGGGGGTCAATCTTCCGGGGGTTCGGATGTCTTCGATTTTCATGGCAGGTTACCTTCTTTAAGTTTCGAGTTTTGGGTTTCGAGCTTTGAATTTTTGGTTCCTGGCTCCTGGTTCTTGACCTCCTGGCCACCCAAGCACCATAACACTTGAACACTATCGCACCATTGTTACCGTTTTATTTTCGGCGCTTTCAAACGCGTTTCTACTTCCCAACTGCCGGGGCCTTCGTAATAGGCGGGGTATTTTTCGAGCATCTCCAATTCTGCGGTCAGCATCATCTGGTGGGAGAATTTCATATCCGCCAGGAAGCGGAACATGCGTTTGCCGGAGAGGTCGCTGGTGGTTTCCGCGCAGTCTAAGTAAAATTCCCGGGCGCGCCTGGCCTCTTCCAGGGCGATTTTCAGCACCTCCTGGATGGTCAATTCTTTGCCGGGGGTTTTGTCCAGCACTCCTCCCGGCAGTTGGCAGGGGGGAATCTCTAATTCCACCTCCGGGAACATCTCCCGGTGTTTCTTTTCTAACAACAATTGCTGCCGTTTTTCCTCCTGCGCCAGGTTCAGGAAGCGCTCTTTCAACAAATCGTTATCGATGCGGGAAGCGAGGTTCTGATAGAGCGCCTGCGCGTCCATCTCGCAGCGCACCGCCAGCCCCAGCGCTTCCAGGGCGGTCAAGCCTTCGGCGATCATGGTTGCTCCTTTATTATTGTTCAAACGGTTAATGGCTAATTGTTTTAATTGGCAATTGGCAATTGCCAATTAAAACACCCGCTATCCCCGATTTCTGCCAAAATATTTCGAGCGCATTCCTCAACCACCCGGCGAACCGCAGGAGTCATCTGCTCCCCCATCACTTCGATTTCTTCTACCTCGATGGCATAGACAGAAATCTCCTGCGGCATGGGAATGCCCAGGCGTTTGGCGAATTCCAGCACTGTGGCAAAGTTGAGATCGTGGAAGGAGACCATCCGCACGGAATGCACGAAATCCGCGGGGCTGAAGCGGTGAATATAGCCGGGCGCTTTTTGCCCGGTTTGAATGGCGTCGATGATCACGGCGCGATCGTACCCGCTGAGTAGGTCTAACAGCCGCAGTCCGCCCCAGGAGGTTTCCCGCACGGCGATGTCGCCATTTTGCGGGATCAACTCCCCCAGCCTTTGGGCGACGGCAATGCCCGCGCCGTCGTCGCTGAACAGGGTATTGCCCATGCCTAAGATAATCGTCTTCATCTTCCTGCCTTAGCGCCCATAAACCTCCCGGAGGTTCAGAACCTCAGGGAGGTTTTGAGTTCACTCGCCATTTTCCGGCTTTAAACGATATAATTCCCCCGCGGAAACGGGGCAAAAGCAGTGCCGCCGGGAACAGTTGGAAGCCGAAGTGGTAACTCGCGGGTTAATTAATTGATAATTCGATACATAACAAGATGAGAGAAAACTGTATGAATCGGATAGGGGAAGGGAAGGCGTTTCCAAAGGAAACGGTGGAGGGTAAAAAGGAAACGGGTTGCTTAGTGCTCGGTTATTTAGTGCCTGGGTATTATGATAACTGGTCTTCAAACAGGATGTAATATTCCAAAGCAGGGAATAAACACTCCTCTGGAAGTCATACAGTTGGAGGAAACAATAGGCCCCTCCATGCCCGAGGAGCCTATTCAGTTTAACGGACTAAGATCATTCTTCGCGACTGTTGAAATATTGTTTTTTTGTTTGCTGGCAAACTGGCGGTTAAACGATAAATGTAAATGCCGGAGGCGACTTCCTTCTTGTGCTCATTTCTGCCATCCCAAAAGATGGTATGGCTGCCCCTGTCGAAATTCCGATCAGCCAGGATTCGCACTTTCCTCCCGGTAATATCAAATACGGTCAATTCAACCCGGACATTTTGCGGCAAGGAAAAGTGAATCGCGGTGGTCGGATTAAAGGGGTTGGGATAATTCTGGCTTAAATTGAATTCATCGGGAATGGATAAGCCGGATTCTAAAGCCGGGTTGGTTGGTCTTGCGAGCTGCTCCGTTCCATCGGACAACACTGTCACTTCCGTGATCTGCGCAATCATTTGCGGCAGCCCGATTCTTACCGCGCTTGACAAAAGCGGGCGAAGATACACGGACTTGCGCTTTAATTGGGAGGGCAGATTGTACTCAATGGTCTCATGAAGGGTAGAATCATTTTGAATGCTTTTTGAAAACAGCGATATTTCTTTCTGCGCAAAAATCGGAAAAGATTTGCCTGATTCCAGCATAATTCTCTAATATTGCCAGCCCAACCTTTTTGGTTTCTTCCTCTCCAATTTGTACTACATCATAACTTTTAAATTTTACGTAAATCATATCCGTCAATGTCGAATCACCAGTGGCCTGTAAAGACGCTTCGTAATGAACTTGTGCTTTTAACTCAAATCCATAAATCAGAGTTAAACACAAAAGGAAAGGTATGCATCTCTTGAGAGTCATCTTTTTCTCCTTTCAAATTATGGAATGATAGTTACTTTAGGATATTTATATTTTTTGGAAATATAATACATATAAAGTCCTGTAATAGCTTCCGGGTCTGCGCGCCATTCATCTTCGATATATTCGCGAATTTGAGGAGGAATCGGATACCCACGATCTTTAAATTCAAATCCGGCGACTACGGTATAGTTGGCGGGCAGGAGGGGCCATAATGAATCGCTAATCCAAACCCCATGCGGTACAGGATACGACACATTTCCTTCATAGAATCCGCCCTGGAATAAATAAATATCAAGATCAAGCATGACTGGATCATAGGGTGAGAGAAGATAATGTGGATATGTTTTATCCCGCCATAGTGAAACAGCACCAAAATCGTTGAATGCGCTATATATTACCAAATGAAGCGTATCATCCGAAAGATTGCGCATGATTAGCTGGAGGTGTAACGTATCTCCAATCCTGTATTGCTGCTTATCGGTCCATCCCTCCACCTGTAAAATCTGCTTCATCTCTTTTAGAGGAAGGTTTCCGGCGGTATCCGCATCCCATACCCCTTCCAATAAATCTCCATCTTTCATCTCTATTTTCGCGGAATCCAGGTCGTAGTCTTCCACAAAATAGTAAATCGTAAATATCCCGGAACGGTCTCGCACGCTATCCGGGAATTGAAGCTTAAAATAGCCGCTGGAGTCTGTTCGCGCGCCGAGGTTTAATCCATCAATATATATGAGTGCGTTGCTATGTTCGGGCTGGTTTTCTAAAAACACCTGACCGCTCAAAGTTTCATCATAATCCGGTAGTGGAGGTTCCGGCCCCATGCCGGAAGAATTCCGCGAACAACCTGGAAAAATCAAATACACAGCGATAAGGAATAAGGGATAAATGATGAAAGCAATGAATCTGCTTTCCTGAATTTGCATAGTTCTTGGCCTCTTGAATGAAGGAAAAAGGAATTAGAACCTCAATTGAAGTTCATCGTCTTCGTAAAACCACAAAACCTGCTGTGCTCCTGTTTGGGCATGTCACAGCAGGTTTTACAGAATAAATTTCGGCTGGTCGCTAACGAGAGTTCGGCAGTTCTGGAGGGTTATTTTCCACCCCCGGAAAACCGGGGAGGAAATCCATACTTTCTTATTAAGCAAGGCAAATTGAAGGGTACTCATATCCCCCCTTCATGTTCTGTTCTAAATATTACTTTATCTTCATTTGATTAGTGTAAAATTTCTCTTATAAATATCAGCAACTTCACTATTGAAGATTTCGAGGAAAACAGAAATTCAATTTTTAAGATGAATGATTGCAGGTCGAAACAGTTCTTTCTTTTTAATTAAAGAACGATTCATTTGATCATAAATCGCGCTGGTTGGATTCTCATCGTCTCTAACATAAGAAGGGTCGAAGTATTCCGGATAATGGCCTAAATCGGACACCGCTGAATAAAGCAGGTAAGTTGCGGGTCGAAAGCAATCTTTCAAAACAGATGAGGATCCTACCCTTAATGTAGAGGATGTGTCCCCAGGTTGAAAAGTGAATACAATGTTTGTGATCGCATCATTCCCGCCAAGCCAGCCATAATTTAGATAGCAAAGATCTGGAATACTATCGACATTCGGAATATAGGGCCATTCA
>CAZFVV010000107.1:0-17671 GCA_964522165.1 uncultured Calditrichaceae bacterium | reverse complement strand
CCCGCCTGGTCGCCGGACGGGAAATCCATCGCTTTTGTCTCCGCCCGCACCGGAAACGGCGATCTCTATATCATTGAAGACGTGGATGCGGTCATCGAATCCGGCGACCCCGCCAAAGCGAAATTGATTCAATTGACCCAGACCATGAACCTGGAAATTTCCCCGCGCTGGAACCCCAATCTCCAATCGCGCCTGTTAGCGTACGCCAACAGAGAAGATTACCAGGGCGGGAGAATAAAAACCTTTCAAATCCGGGTAATGGACCTGAACGGCGATAGAAGCAATTCCCTGAAGCTGACCGACCAGGCCAGCGTGGATTACAGCCGCCCGCTCTGGGATCCCAACGATGATAGCCGCCTGTTGTACCTCGGCCAGTCCATCGAGCAGAAATCCCCGGCCAATTTGTACATCTCCCGGGTGAGGTGGAATGAGAACAAAGAATTAGAGGCCACCCAGCTCCAGGGATATAACCCCGAAGTATTCACGGAAGTGCGCCTGAACGATACCCCGGTGATGCTGCTGACCGGCAGCAACGCGGTGCTGGTGCAAAAAGACAACCAGGAGCAGCGCTACCCGCTCTATTCCGTGAATATCAACCGATGGGAAAAAGGGCAGCGCCGCGCCACCAATTATTTTGAAGAGCTGCACAAGGCCTATCCCTACATCTCGGAATACGATATGAAAGACCAGGCGCTGCTGTTCGCCACCCAGGAAGGAAAATTCTTCAAGATTTTTGCCGCGGAAATAGACGGGGAAGATATTGTGTTACTCCCTACCAGCAATTTCGTGATGAAGAATCCGAAGGGGCAGGGGGGAGGCGGGGTGTCGAAGCCGGTTTGGATTGCCGCCGGCGGCGGCGCGCTTGTGGCAGGAGGCATCATCATATATTTGATTACAAGGCCCGACGAAATAGAAACTATCGGGTATCCGCCGGATTTGACGGGGGCCGGGAAACGATGAGCGGTTTTAAACAGCAAAAAATTCGATGGGGAGCGATACAAATGAAGGCGAATATTAGTTTAACAGTTCTATTTCTCCTGGGCGCTATTTCCAGATTATATGCCCAGCCGCTGGCCGTGCCTGATACTCTAACAATACAGGAAGATACGCCGGGCGTGATCAACGTGCTGCTCAATGATACCGGGACCATGCTCAGCGTCGTTGCCGTGGATACCGATACATTCAACACCATTGGCGCCGTAACGATTGTGGACGATAGCTCAGTATCCTATACCCCCCCGGGCAACTTTTTCGGGGATGACAGCTTCTTGTACGTCATCGAAGATAACGCGATGAACAGAGATACGGCTCAAGTGAACGTAATTGTTACCCCGATGAATGATCCACCGATATTAAACTCGATTCCCGATACGGTGATGGCGGAAAATGATACACTTAATCTGCCGGTAACGGCGAGCGACCCAGACCCCGGTGATATAATTACCCTGACAACGCTGAACCTGCCCTCTTTCGGCAATTTTACGGACAATGGCGACGGGACCGGCTCATTCGCTTTCAACCCCGGGTTTGACGACGCCGGAACCTACCCGAATATTACCGTAATAGCAACGGATAACGGCGCTCCCAATCTGGCGGATACGGTTTCTTTTACCCTGACGGTTACCAATGTAAACCGCCCCCCGGTGTTAGACTCCATCCCCGATCAGTCTATGGACGAGGGGGATACGCTTGAGGTAGCGGTTTCGGCAACGGATCCCGATGGTAATGCCATCGACCTGATTTTAGGCGCTGCGCCTTCATTTGCGACTCTTACGGACAGCGGCAATGGTGCCGGCACGATTCGTTTTACGCCGGGGTATAACCACGAAGGCGCTTATATTATCCAGGTGCTTGCCCTGGATAACGGTTCTCCCGCCCTGTCGAGCACCATCACCTTTAATTTGACCGTAAATAACAAAAACCGGCCGCCGGTACTGACATCCATCTCCAACCAGGCTATGGCGGAAGGCGAGACGCTGAATGTCGCAATATCAGCAATCGATCCCGACGACAATGACCTCACCCTGATACCTGAGAACCTGCCTCCTTTCGCCAGCTTCACTGACAATGGCAACGGAAGCGGAACGATTCGCTTTACTCCCGGTTTCGGCCACGCCGGAACCTACCCGGGCATAACCATCATTGCCCGGGATGACGGCGCGCCCCAGCTATCGGATACGACAATTTTTGAATTAACCGTCAGCAATGCCAACCGTCCCCCGGTGATCAATTCGATTCCCGATCAGGTTATGAATGAGGGGACTATCCTGGTCGTGCCGGTGTCCGCTACCGATCCGGATGGGAATACCATTACCCTGCTGTTCAGCAATCTGCCCTCCTTTGCCACGGCGGTTGACAGCGGCAACGGAAAAGGATCGATTCGCTTTGCGCCGGGGTTCAATCACGCCAATGTTTATCCCAATATCACTGTGGTGGCGCAGGATAATGGCACGCCGCAACTGTTCGCTACTCGAATCTTCAACCTGACCGTGAACAACGTGAATCGCGCCCCGGTATTGAGCGCAATTTCCGATAAATTCATGGCCGAAGGCGACACGCTGAACGCAGCGGTTTCCGCTTTCGACCCCGATGGGGATAATATCACCCTCTCTCCGCTGAATTTGCCCGCATTCGCCAGTTTTACCAATACCGGAAACGGAGCCGGGAATATTCGTTTTACCCCGGTCCCCGGTAATTCCGGTAATTTTCCCAATATCGTCGTCTTTGCGATTGACAACGGCGTTCCCAACCTCTCGGATAGTGTAACGTTCAGATTGAAAGTGTTGAAAACCCCCTCGATCAATAACATTGTGGTCAGCGAGGTTATATATAATCAAAATTTAACCATAACCGCCCAGGTTGTCGCAGACACCACCGTTCAATCCGTTAGCCTGCGATACGCCAAAAGCCAGCAGGGTTCGGAGTTTTTCTCCGGTTCCATGCTCCCGGTTTCCGGCTCCACCTACCGGGCAACCGTTCCGGGCGCTTTCATCGATGAACAGGCCCTGAAATTTTTCATCGAGGTGATAGACAACTTCGGATTGCGAAACGTGCCGGATACCCTCTTTAAATCCGTTACCGTCCCCGCCGGGGCGCTCGCCAGAACCCTGCCCAAAGACCAGTGGCTGATGTTCTCCCTGCCCTTTAACAGTAGCAATAAGAGTATCGGCGCCATTCTAAACAGCCTCGGCCCGGAAAGCGATACCCGCTGGAAGATTTTCCGCACCCGTCCCTCCGGCGTCGGCAGGGAGTGCTACAACTCCGGGGATCTGAACGGCATGGGGGAATACGGGCGTTTCGAGCCGGGCAACGCCTTCTGGCTGTACCTGAAAGAGGTGGACTCCCAGCAGTTGTCCTTCCCGCAAATGGAAACCATCCGGGGCGACCTGGGCGTTACCGACAGCTTGCAGGTGGGCTGGAACCAGATCGGGAACCCTTACGCTTTTCCCATCAGTTGGATCGAGAACGTGGAAAACACCGCCGGCCTGCAACCTTTCCGTTTCGACGGCGCGGGGCTGGTTAGCGACCAGATGGATACCAGCGATTTCGAGTTGTACCCCTGGAACGGGTACGCGGTGTTCAACGATACCACCTTCAAGGTGGCCATCCGCTATTTCCCACAGGGAAAGCCGGGCGCGCCGCATCCCCTGCCTAAGATAAACCCGCAAAGCGATTGGAAAATTCTGCTGACCGCCCGCACCGCCAATCGTTACGCCAAAACCGTGGCGGGAATGGCGGCGCAGGCGCTGCCGGAAAAAGACCCCCTGGATTACGTCGCGCCCCCGGTAATGGGAGAGGATTTCGTCTCCATGTTCTTCCATCACCCGGACTGGGATTCCCGCGTGGCCGATTTTTCCTCGGATTTCCGGCCTCATCACAATGACGGGGAAACCTGGCAATTGACCATTGTAAGCTCTACCCGCTCGGTCAAATTGCGCCCGGAATGGTTAGAGAAGCTGCCGGAGAACTTCCGGGCGGCGTTCTACGATAGCAAATACGGTACAACTTGGCCGCTGGAGGCCGGCAGCGAGATCACCCTGTTGGAGATACTGCCGCAGGAAGAAAATCGCTTCACCCTGCTCATCGGGACGGAACCCTATATCAGCGGCGAATTGGGAAAAATAGATTTGCTGCTCCCCCGGGAATTCCGCTTGCTGCAAAACTATCCCAATCCCTTCAACCCGGAGACCTTCATTGCTTATCAGCTTCCCGAAGCGGGCAGAGTTACCCTGGCGATTTACAACCTGCTGGGGCAATTGGTAAAAACCCTGGTGGATGAACGCCAGGAAGCCGGGTTCTACAAAGTTCGCTGGGACGGCGCCAGCAACGCCGGGGCGCAAACCGCCAGCGGGGTCTATTTTTACCGCATCCGATCCGGCAAACATACCCGGGCGCTGAAGATGCTAAAAATTCAATAGAGTATAGGAAATAACTTTTTGACCCCGACAAATCGGGGCAGGCAAGGATAGACTGGATTTACTGGATATGAAGGCACTGATTTTCAGACCTCTTTATCCTGTTTCATCTTGTGCATCCTGTCTAATTTTTCATTTCCAATAAAGCCTAATAACTTCAAACGGTTTATTATGAGACGGTTACTGAGAGATTGCTTATTCGCCGCCATGCTGCTCTCCGGCCTGTCATTCCTGGGAGCGCAGAATGCCGGGAAGGAATATTACGACGAAGGCAATTACCTGAAGGCCATCGCGGAGTTCGAGGCGCAGTTGCAGTCGCAAGCCCAATTCAACCCCGGGCTGTATTTTTATCTCGGCAATTCTTACCAGGCGCTGGGGCGGTTGAACGGGCAGTTGTACCGCGAGGCCTGCTACTTTGGCAATCTCTATTATGAAGACCTGGAAGCGCGGGGCGCTAAAAACACCCCCGGGCACTATTACCGGGGGCTTTGCCTGTGGGGGATGGAGAAAACCGCGGAGGCTAAAAGCGCCTTTGCAAGAGCGGTTAAACATTCCTCCAAACCCTATTCCGCCTATGCCGCAGCCTGGTTAGACGTCCTGAACGGTAACGCGCAATCCCCGGCCCCTGCCGGCCAGCGATTGGAATATGCGGTAGCCCGGTGGGAAATTCACAACGCCCCGGCAGATATTTCGCCGGATTTTCAGAATTCCGGAGAGCTATCCGCGCCGCACAGCCTCTATAACTACGTTATGTTGTTAATCGGCCAGAATAAAACCGCACCGGCAGATCAAATGCTGAAGAAGTTCGATTACCGGCTCCTGGACGCTGCGGAACAGGGGGTTGCCGCCAACTCCGCTATCGAATATTCCTACTACCATCCCCTGGCGCTGAAGTACCTGAGCCGGCATTTCTATGAAAAGGCGCTGGCCTATTACCTGCCCCTGGAAAAGAAGGTTAGCGACGCCGAACAGCGGCGGGTGGTGCGCCGGAAAATCGGTCGAACCTACGCGGAGATGGATTCCGAAAACGCGCTGGCGTATTTGAAGAATGAGGAGGACCCGGCGCTGAAAAATTTCTACGCCCGCCTGCTCTGGGAGAGCGGCGATCGGGAAAGCGCAAAAGCGATCTGGGCAAAAAACCTCGCTGCCGATGCGCCGGAAGCCCGCGCCTACGCGGGATATTTCCTCGCCGCATACGCCGGGCGGGTTGAGGAAGGATTGGCCGCCTGCCGCAAGGCCCACCGCGAGGCCGGGGAAGACCAGGAGATAGCAGCTTTATTGGGCGAAATTTATTACTCCTTGAAGAGCGACCTTTTCAACGCCGCGCTGGTGATGGAGGCGGCGCGCAGCAAAAGCGCGGAAAACGATCCCCTGTTCTGGCCGGCCTATGCCAAAATTATGTACGCCAGCGGCCCCAACCGCTTCAATGATGCGCTCTATGCCCTGCACCTGCTGCAACAGAACAATGAGTTTGCCCGGCAGCTTCATTACTACGTGCAGGGATTGGTGGCCGCGCGGATCAAAACCGAAGGGCGAACCGGAAATGAAAGCGGCGACTAAATTATACTCGATAGAGGAAATTTGTATCATGCGCAAAAACAGGCAACCTACCGCTCTCCTGCGATTCGGATTGACGCTGATGGTAATGCTGCTTCCGCTCATTGCTGAAGCACAGGTTAGCGATCCAAGCCAGTATGGGGGGCTGCTGCGCTACGGCGAGGACCAGTTTCCCGATTCTTTCGACCCGGTCACTTCGATCCAGAACATGTCCAACATCCGCTTGATGGAATTGATGTTCGAATCCTTGCTGGATGAGGACGAATTCGGGAAATATGTCCCCCGGTTAGCGGCGGAGATGCCCGCCATCAGGGGGAAGGAGGTAATATTCAACCTCCGCAGTGACGTGACCTGGCACGACGGAACCGCCTTCACCAGCGAGGACGTGAAATTTACTTTCGACCTGCTGAAAAATCCCCAGACGGTCTGCGATCCCTATCTCAAGAAACTGATCGACAAGTTCCGCGTCTGCCAGATTCTGGGGCCCTACCAGGTGCAATTCGTCTTAAAAGAAGCGGTGGTAAATCCTCAACAACTCTTTACTTTTAAAATCATTCCCCGCCACATTGTGGCGGCGGCGTACCTGCAAAAGGAGAACCCCTTTGTGCGCAACCCGGTTGGTTCGGGGCCCTTCCACTTCGTGGAGAATATCAGTAACGTCATTAAGTTGGAAGTTGCTAACCCCGGCGATGGCGGGCGAGCCTACCTGGACAGGATCTTTATGGCCTATGTCCCCGACCCGCAAAGAATGTTAGACCTCGCGAAATCTCCCGACGGGCTGGAGGCGGTAGTGGAAGTGCGGCCCAGTGATATTGGGGATTATATTTCGACCGGGGAGTTTAACATCCGGCAATATAATTCGCTCAGTTTTTCCTATATCGGCTATAATTTTCAGCACCCGGTTTTGCGGATCAAGCAGGTTCGCCAGGCGCTGACCCTGGGGATCGATCGCGCCAAAATTTTGCAGGTTCACTATTACGGCAAGGGGCAGTTGATCAGCGGGCCCTACCCGCCCGCCAGCCCTTACAACAACCCGGAAGTGAAACCGGATATGCAAACCTACGCGCCCAATCTCGCCAAACAATTGCTCGATCAGGCTAATTGCGTGGATTCCAACGGCGACGGGGTTCGCGACTATAACGGCAAGGCGCTGATATTCGATTTGATCATTCAAACTGACGGCCAGCGCACCACCCTGTTAGAAAGGGCGGCCGTGGCCACCCAGGGTTATTGGAACGACCTGGGCATCAAAATCAATATCAAACACATGGACTCCCAGGCGGCGCAAGTAGCGGTGTTTCAAAAGAAGAATTTCGACATGATCATGGCCGGTTGGGCGTTCGACGCCGCCAATGACGTCAGCTCCTTATTCCAAACCGGGGGATACGATAATTTTATTTCCTATTCCCATCCTCAGGTGGATTCGTTGATCAACTCTATCAAAAATACCAATAACCCGGAAGAGAAACGCCTGCTGCACCATAAACTGCACCGGGTATTTTTCGACGAGCTTCCCTATACCTTCTTATGGACGTTGGATAAAAATGCGGCGATCAAAAAGAAAGTGTACGGAACCGAGGATATTCACCCGTTCACATTCTTTAAATACATCAAAAAATGGTATATCCCGATCGATTATCGCTGATGGGATGGGAATTCCCGTTGAATATCACCCCGGGAGATTCCGAAGAAAACGCTCAATAAGCAGGAGAAGATATCATGGCAGGATTTTTAAGCAGGTTGCTGGTTTTGGCGGCGGTCCTTGCTGCGGCCGGTTGCATGCAGGCATCCAAACAGGCGAAACAGCCCCCAGGCGCGCCGGTTTCTAACGGCAAGGGAACTATCGTGAAGGTTCTTTACGCCGACAGCAGTGAGGTTCCGGATAGCATTGCTGAACGGCTGAGCCTGGTCGGCGAACCCCCTATCCGGGAGTTCAAAGCTTTAACTGATGGCAGATTCGCCATCGGGGGACTGCAAGACAAAATCCGCTACCAGATATTTGTGCAGGAAAAGGGGAAGTTGCTGGGAAATGAATTCCTGCAAAAAGGGGATAAGGAGGTTCTGATCCTCTTGGAGAAAAAAACTGCCCTGCCCGGCCACACGGTTGGGGTAGATGATACCTCCAAGACCGGCGGCGGAGGCCGCACCGTGATCAAAAAAGAATAATTTTGCGAGCGCAGCCGTGAAAACCGTCATCTTCTTTCTGGCCAGGCGAATTTTCTACATTATCAGCATCACGCTGCTGACCGCCCTGGTCGTTTTCGTATTCATTCACCTGGCGCCCGGCGATCCCTACGAGGGGTGGAGCGAAACCCTGAAGGAGCAGTTTGGGGTGGGCCGGCCGGTGCTGCGCCAGTACGCCGCCTGGGTGGGGGATTTCTTCACCCTGAATTGGGGAATCTCGCACCGCTTCCAGGGGCATCCGGTTACGCGGCTGGTTTTCAACGCCTATCCCTACACCCTGGGAATCGTTCTGGGGGCGGTGGCAGTCGCGGTACTGATTTCGGCGCCCCTGGCGTTTCTCAGCGTGTTCAAACCCCGCTCCCGCTTGGTGCAAATGGTCTTGAAGATCGTGGAAAGTTTCTCGGCCATCCCGGTATTCATCACCGGGTACGGAGCTTTTTTGATCTTTGCCGCAACCTTCCGGCAAAAAATCCTTGCCGGAACCTCGCTCTCTTTAGGGAGTGAAGCGGTCTTCTACGCGGCAACCATTTTCGTGCTGGGGTTGGGCAACGGCGCGGCTATCGAATTTCTCAAACATTTTCGCAGCGAATTGAGCGACATCAAGAGCAAAATGTACATGCGGGCGGTGAGAGCAAGATCGGCAAATTATTTCAAACACTTGCTGAAGAGCTGCGCCATTCCGGTTTTGACGATTATCTCCCACCGCTTTGTCTTTCTGTTGAGCGGCGCGGTAGTGGTTGAGTATATGTTCGCCATTCCGGGAATCGGGCTGCTGAGCATCGATGCGGCGAAATCGCGGGATTACCCGCTTATCTTAGGTATCACCATCATCACCATTGTCACCGTTTTAGGGGTGAAAATCGCCCTGGAGATGGCCAGCAACGCCGTCAATCCCCGGGCCAAAAGCATTGCCTGAGCACACCATGAAAGTGGCTAATCAAACCATCCGGCATCCGCTGCGGAGGCTTCTCAAGAAACCGGGGAGTTTGCGGATCATTTTGGGGATCGCGGCCATCCTCCCGCTGGTCTTGTTCTCATTTTTGAGCGAGCACTATCAGCGCTGGATCGAGGCCCGGCGGTTTTCCGCCCGGAATACCTCTTCGATGACGGATTTCGTGAGCGAGCCTCCCTCCATCGGGCTTTTCCAGCGTTTGCTGGCCCCCCGGCACGCTTCCGCCTCCGAACCAGCGGGCGAGGCGGAAGAACCGTTCGCACTCGATCCAACGGAAGCAAAAATTCAGCCGTTTCACTACCTGGGAACCGACCAATACGGGCGCGACCTGCTGGCAACTATCATGGAAGGCGCCCGCATTGCCATTTTGGGAAGTTTGCTGGCAATCCTGATTTCCCTGCTCATCGGGGTTCCCCTGGGCATCATTTCCGGCTATTATGGCGGGTATGCGGAGAAAATCATTGATTATCTTGCCGCCAACATTACCACCCTGCCGCGCCTGATTATGCTGATTATCATCGTCGCGACCCTGGGCTATGATTTTCTGGTGATTATGATAACCATCGGGCTGCTCTCCTCCACCAAAATTATGGACATCGTGCAGCAAAAGGTGCGGGAGCTCAAGGAGACCCAGTTCATTGAGGCCGCCAAAGAATTAGGGCTTCCGGATTATAAGATTATTTTCAAACACATTCTCTGGCACAATTGCAACACCCTCATTTTCATCCAGTTGACCTATGAAATCGCGGAGGTGATCCTGCTGGAAAGCACCTTGAGTTACTTAGGCTGGGGGGTGAAAGACCAGGTAAGCTGGGGAGGGATGGTCGCCAGCGGGATGGATTACATCGCCAACCAGCACTACTGGATGCTGTTTTTTCCTTCCCTGGCCATCGTTCTCTCCATCGCCGGATTCATGATGCTGGCGGAGGGTTTGAGCAAATGGTTCGCAACCGGGGCGGCGGAGCGGGCAGGCTGATATGAATATTTTAGAAATCGAAAACCTGGGCGTATGTTTTTATCGCGATTTCGGCTTCGTCAAGGCTGTGGAGGGGGTCTCTTTCGCGATGGAAAAAGGGGAAATGCTGGCCCTCATCGGCGAATCCGGCAGCGGGAAGACCGTCACCGCGTTGTCGATTTTGGGATTGCTGGATAGTTTTCCCGGCGTAGTGAGCGGCGAAATTCGCTTCGAGGGAGAAAATCTCTTAGAGGGATTAGGCGATTGCTGTCGCGTGGCGGAAGAGAACGGCGCGGTCGCCAGGGTTGAAAAAGACCTGCGCTGGGAGCGCCGCTATCAAAAGAGGATGGAAAAAATTCGCGGAAACAGGATCGCCATGATTTTCCAGGAGCCGTTGAGCTGCCTGGATCCTTATTTCAAGGTCGGGGAGCAGATCGAAGAGGTGCTGCTGCGCCGCCGGAAGTGCGCAAAACCGGCGGAAGCGCGGGAGCTGGCGGAAGCGTGGTTAGAGCGGGTGGCCCTCAAACACCCCAAAATGGTTTACAATTATTATCCCCACGAGCTGAGCGGGGGGATGGCGCAGCGGGCCATGATCGCCCTGGCGCTGTGCAGCGAGCCGGATTTGCTCATCGCCGACGAGCCTACCACCGCCCTGGACGCCACCATTCAGAAGGAGATCCTGCTGCTGCTGGCGCGTTTGCGGGAGGAAATGAATCTCTCCGTTCTGTTCATCACCCACGATATGGCGCTGGTCAAATCCTTCGCAGACCGCATCGCGGTTCTCTATAAAGGCCGCCTAATAGAGCAGGGCGCAGCGGGGGAAATCCTGCGCGACCCGGATTTGCCCATCCATCCCTTTACCCGCCGCCTGCTCGACCCCTTAAACGTTTTTTCGGGAAACGGCCACGCCTCCCCGGAAGAAATCTCTTCCATCTCCGGTATATCCCCGGCGCAGCAGGGGTGTGTCTATTACCAGGAGTGTGGGGCAAGATTGGAGCGCTGCCGGCTCCGCCGCCCGCCGGGATTTGTCCTCAGCGACTCCCACCGGGTCTGCTGCTGGCTGTATGAAACCGGCGCCATTCCGGGAGGAAATGAGAATGGATAATATTTTGGAGATTCAAAACCTCAGAAAATGCTTTTACAGCGGGCCGAAAACCTTCCTGAACGGGAATCAGAACGGCCAACTCCTCCCCGCGGTGGATAACCTGAATCTCTCGCTCCGTAAAGGGGAAATATTGGGATTGGTGGGGGAAAGCGGCTGCGGGAAAACCACCCTGGCCCGCCTGATACTCAAATTAATCGCGCCGGATTCCGGGGATATTCGCTTCGAGGGGAAGAGCATTTTCGAGCTGGATAGTTCCGCCATGAAAGATTTTCGCCGCCGGGTGCGCAAGATTTTTCAAAACCCCGGCGCCAGTTTGAACCCGGGGATGAAGGTGAAGGATATTCTCGAAGAGGTTTATGGGTTGCACAGCGGTTTATCCAAAGCGGAGCGGCCGGGGAGCATCCGGGAATTGTTCGCTAAGTTAGGATTGGAGCGCGAACACCTGGATCGCTATCCCCACGAGTTGAGCAGCGGGCAGAAAAAGCGGGTGGGCATTGCCCGCGCCTTTGCCGCGCCCCCGGCGCTGCTGTTAGCGGACGAGCCGTTTTCCGGGATCGACGCCTCCCAGGTGAAGCACATTTTGCGCTACCTCCTGGAGATGCAAGCGCAGCACGGGATTACCATGCTGCTGATTTCCCACGATATTAACCTGGTTCGAACCGTCGCGGGGCGTATTGCGGTGATGTATGACGGTTGCCTGGTGGAAATATTTACGCGCGAAGACGCCCGCCGGAGGGGATTTTGCCATCCCTACACCCAAAAACTCTTTGCGGCAGGCCTCCCGGCTGAAAAAAGCTCTATGCAGGTCGAGAAAATTAGCAACGGGGATAAATTGGGGTTGAATATAACCAGGGGATGTAAATACGCGGGCAATTGCAGCCTCTACCGGCAAAAAAACCGACCGGAAATCTGCACCGATTGCCGTCCGCCGTTAAGGAGCATCAGCGAGTCCCACCGGGTAGCCTGCCATTTTGCGTAAGGATTTGAACCCGGCTGCCTACTACCTACTTGCCTACTGCCTACTATTTTCTTATCCTTCCGCCAATGATTTCCGGTATTTCAGCGTGGAGGGCGCGACCCCAAACTCTTTCGGCGTCTCGAAGCCCTGGATGCGCAGGATCAACGCGATGAGGGCATAATGATGAACGGTGTGGCTGAGCAGGAATTGCAATTCCCGCTTGAGGGTGGATTGGCTCCAGGGAGAACCGTTTTCCGCCTCTTCGCCTTCGTTGCTGATCACCTGCACCGCCCGCTGAAGGGTCTGGGGCTGGTCCAGCAATCCTTCCAACCCGGCGATGATTTCCCGGGTCTTCCCCATCGCGTAGGCGCAGTCTTCTTCCAGGCGGGCGTCGCGCTCCCGGGCGTCATAGTCGATTTCCCCCTGTACCCCTCCTATAAAGCTAAGATAGTGGTCCAAAATATGGCGAAAATGTTTGCCGGGACCGCTGCCGAAGCGGGCCGGATCATTGCGGCGGTACAATTCATCGCCCATGCGATCCATCAACTCGATGCCCTGTTGAAGGTGATAGATATTTTCCTGCACTAAAATTCGGTCGTAGGTCATAATTCCTCCATGGTTACCACCGGTATAAATTGTTTATGAACCTGTTTCCATAATTCACTGGCTAAGCGTTTTCGATCCCGCTCCTGAACGGTCTGCTCCCCGAACACAATGCTCGCCTCCACCCGGGGAATCTTGAAGAGGTTGAAAGCGTGGCCGCCGAAAGTCATCTCTCCCCACCAGCACACCGCCAAATGCGCCGGGGGCGCTCCCGCGGCGGTTTGATAGCTGATACTTGCGTAAGATACCGGAAGATTGTTTCCCGCGGGATATTCTAACAAAGAAGGTTTGAAGGGATTCACCGTGGCGCCGGCGGTGCTGGTTCCCTCGGCGAAAAGGATAACGCCCTGGCGCGCGTTGATATGCCCGGCAATCAACCGGTTGATCCGGCCCAGGTCGCGGCGATTGCGGCGATCGATGAACAGGGTATTGGCGGTGTGCGCCAGGAATCCCAGAACCGGCCAGGAACGCACCTCTTTTTTAGCGATGAAGACGCCATTCAACTGCGTAAAATAGACCACGATATCCAGGTAACTCAAATGATTGGATACTAAGAAAAACGGCGGGCGGGGCGGGGTTCCCTGCACGGTGATGCGAATACCTAAAATACGCGCGGCGGATTTGGCCCAGCTTCGCACCACGGCCATGCGCCAGCGCGCTCTCAGGTCGTGGGAAAACGCCAGCAAGGCCGTCCCGCCCAGCAAAACCAGGTAGTGGACCAAGGTTGATATGCTGATGGCTGCCACGCGAAAAATCGCTCTTGCGGTGCTCATTAAATCGGGCGTTATTGGAAAAACATTTTCCGGGTTCGCCGGTCCAGATCGGCCAGGTCCAGGATAACCAGGTAATCAATGGTTTTGAAGTTCCGGTCGATAACCGGGGGAGCGCAGATTTTCGCGCCGTAATCCAGGTACAGGCGGAAGAGAATGGGAATGTGAACCGCTACCGCTTTAGCGGGGATAAAATGTTCCGGGTAACATTCCAGACCGGGTTGGGGCAAAGCCCATACATCTTTCCGAACGTATCCGTTTTGTTCCAGGTATTCCATCACCGCCTTGCCTTCCTCGGGGTCTTGGCTGGTGAGGGAGCAGCACCCGAATAGATAGCGCTTTTGCGCGTGCACCATATATTGCGCAATCCCTTTCCACAGCAGGAAAAGCACTCTCCCGTTGCGGTGCGGCCTGGCGATGCAAGCGCGCCCGACTTCCACGGCGCTGTCCAATACCACTGAAGTAAGCCCGGAGAGGTCGAATTCTCCCGCGGAATAGAACCCGTTGGCGGCTTCGGCCATTTGCCGGGTCTGCATCCGGTAGGTTGCGATCACCTCCCCGCTCTCTTTTTCGATCACGATCAGGTGATGGCACTGGGCGTCGAAATCATCCTGATCCCGTTGAGTAGCAAATGAGCTCTCCAACCCCTCCCCCAGTTCCAGGTTGAATACCTCGAAGCGCAGCTTCAGCGCCGCGTCGATCTCCCCCGGGGTGCGGGCAAAGCGCAGCCGGTAGCGCCGGCCGGTGATTTCCCCGGGGGGAAAACCGGGCGCCGCCGGGAGGCGGGTTTTACGCGATGAGTTTATGGTTGTAAAGTTTTGCATAGCATCAGCCGGTTTTTTCGCACGCCCAATTATCATTCCATTCATGACTTTCTAACGTCAGCCCGATTACAATATCGTGTTATTTATGGCAAATCCCGCGGTTCTCAACGCTTATTTATACTTCAAGCGGAAAAGTCAGACTTTGACCGATCTTCGCATAATTACACATCCCCCTCCTTTTAATCAAAAGTATGCCAACGCATGCAGGGATAGTAAGTTGCACTCGGCAAAGAGTCGGAATTATAAATCGCGGGGAATATACCGGTAATTAGCGGAAAATTCAATACGCAAATACACGGTAAAAGAATTTAAGGGCATGATAGCAAACTATGGTATTCTCTCGAAATCGGCGGTATTCCGGGAAGAAACATTAGACCTTATTACTTTTTAAGGTGTTGATAAAACTTGACATGTTTATTTGCCATCAATGGCCAAAAGTTGTCATTCCCGTGAAGCTTGTCCCCGTGAATACGGGGAACGGGAATCCAAGTCGTAAAAATTATGGATTCCCGCTAAAGCTTGTCCCCCGCAGGTATTAAGCGGGGAACATGCGGGAATAACAGGAGAATAAAAAAATCAGTTCATAAAAAACAATTACTTAACCAGTTATAAGGTCTATTTATGGTTTTGAGGTTTCTCTTAATTGTTTCGCGAGTTTTTCCAGGCGGCCTTTGATGTCCTCAAAACTGTCGAATTGTCCTTCCAATTCCACCGCCTTGTTGCGCAGTTTACTTTGCTCCAGGGCGGCCTCCGCCAGCGCCAACGCTTCTTGCGGCCTGTTTTCGCCTTGCAGCGCCAGGGCCATCCAATATTTGCACTCTACCTGATAGCCGATAGAGGGATAGGAGTAATTTTCTAACCTCCCCAGAATTTCCGCAAAGGTTTCCCGCACTTCCGGCCAGCGTTGGAACTCCACCAGCAAGCGCCCGTGAAGATACAGGCTGGAAATCAACTGGGTCCGGTAACCGGCCATGAATTTTTCCAGTACTTCGATAGCGCGCTGGTATTTTTTGTAATCATACAAGGAAGTGACCAGCGCCAGGGTGGCCTCTTCCGGGGCGTAGCGCCCATGCCGGATGGTGAATTCAATTTGCTCCAGGCCGAAATCGCGCTTATCCGGCATCCAGAAAGCAATAACGCGGATAAAAGAAGAGCGGGCAGTGCGCCAGTAGTGATAAGTGCCCAACCCTAAATAGACGTCGTACAGGGTGGAATCCTTTTCCAGCGCCTTTTTGAAATTCCCGATGCCCTTTTTCCCGTCAGCATAAGCGCCGATGAAATTCCAACTGCGCACTTTGAAAAAAGCCCGGTAGCCATAGGCCGCACCGATGTAAAAATTCACCCAGGGGTCGTCCTGGCGCTGTTTGAGCAGTTCGTTGCCAATATTAATCGCTTTTTGAACGTCATCTTCCAACTGCGCCTGAAATTTGTTGAAGCGGTAGCTGCTCATCCAGCTCTGGCAGGTCGCGGCGCGGTAAAAATAGGGCGCGGGGTGATGGGGAAAAACCTCCTGCAAGCTGTCGAACAGAAGAATGGCTTCCTGAAAGCGATCCTGGTAAACCAGTTTGATTCCCCGGTCCAGGGGGCCGTGGAACAGGGTATCGACAGGGGCGCGGGCCGCGGGGGGAACGTTCGGCAATTTATCTTTGGCAACGGACAGCGCCCCGGGGAGCAGGAGCCAAAACAGGAAGAAAAAGACATACCGAAAATATGCCGTAAAAACAGGTTTGGCTTTCATAGCACTCCTAAAAAATTCAGGGGAACGATATTTTGCACTGGCTGTCAGCCAGTTGATTGCTGACGGCTGGTTGCTGAAAGCTGGTATACCGCGGTTATTGGCCGGTCAACAACCGCATGGCTAAAAAAGGGGGCAGATGATTTTCCAGTATTTCCCGGTGGGTCTTTTCCACCGGGTATTCCAGGCGAATATATTCCAACGTATGCATGTCCCGGTCAAAAATCACAAAGCAGGCCCGGGGATCGCCATCGCGCGGCTGCCCCACGCTGCCGACATTGACGATATAGCGATCTTCCTCCAGGTCTAACTGCACCCGCCCCGCCCCCAAGACCCCCTGCCGGTAAGAAAAAATCATTGGAATATGGGAATGCCCGACGAATACCAGGCGATGAGCGATACGCTGCAAATTCTGCCGCGCCTCGTCCGCGGTAAAAATGTAATGCCATTCTTCCGGCTGAACCGGGGCGCTATGCACGAAAAGAGTTTCTTCCATCGCAAAGCTGAAAGGCAAGTTCTCCAGGTAGGCTTTGTGATATTGAAAAAGATGCCGGCGGGTCCACAGCAGCGCGTCCTGGGCGTACTGGTTGAAATAGTGGATATCAGTCAATCCCAGAACGCCATGGTCATGGTTTCCCATTAAGCAGGTTTGGCAATGAGTTTGTACCAGCTCGACGCACTCATTAGGCCGGGGACCGTAACCGATAATGTCTCCCAGGCAAATAATTTCCGATATATTTTCCGCTTGCAGGTAGGTTAAAACAGTTTGAAAGGCTTCCAGGTTGGCGTGAATATCCGAAATGATGGCCACTTTCACGGCGGGCTGCCTTTGGAATGCGTTTTTTGCTTATGGTTCAGGGCAATTGCAAGATGATTGTTCTTCGATAGTTTGTTCGCAGATTTCAGTTCCTTGTAGATAGAATCCAAAATACCGTTCACAAACCTGCGACTCTTTAAGTTACTAAAATCTTTGCTGATTTCCAATGCCTCATTAATGGTAACTTCTACCGGAATATCCGGGAAATAAACAATTTCACACAAGGCCATCCGGATCAACACCCGGTCCAACACGGCCACGCGCTTATAATCCCAATTCCGCAAATGCTGCCGGATCAGGTCGTTGAGCTCATCTTCCTTATCCACGGTTTTGTTCAAGAGGTCGAAGGTGAAGGGAGTAATCTGTTCGTTCAAGCTTTCGGCAACCCGTTCGGCGACCGAATGTATATCTTCTCTTAAGAATTCATTGGCGAAGAGAATTTGTAACGCCATTCTACGGGCCAATCGACGCGAAAGCATATTCAGATCCTACTCGAGTTCCAGTATTTCAATTAATAGCCAACAATAAACAACTTTTGCAAAGAAGTAAGTGCGTTTTGTCAATATCGAAGTAATGAAAATCAAAATTAACTTTATTTCCCGTTACGGCTTCGCCTTGATACTCGAAACAGTTCATCGTCCCCGCAGTTTCGGCGGAATATGGAAGGTCGGGACGGTATGCCGTCCCGACAACCAGGATTGGTTATTGAAAAAGATATCCCCGCGGGAGGATTACATAATTTCGACCATCAGCGCCACGGCCTCTCCGCCCCCGATACAAAGGGATGCCAGACCGA
>CAZFVV010000106.1:0-17772 GCA_964522165.1 uncultured Calditrichaceae bacterium | reverse complement strand
CACGACAACTTTTTCAAAAAGGTTTTCTCCGATATTGCTAACGTCAAAACCTTTTTGGAAATCGCCCTGCCGGAAGCGCTGCGCCGGCAGTTGGATCTTGGCGCCCTGGAGCTGGACACCACCTCCTACGTTTCCGAGGAATACAAAACCTCCCTGTCGGACGTGGTGGTAAAATGCGTTATTAAAGAGCGGCAGAATCCGCTGGACGTCTATCTGCTGTTCGAGCACAAATCCTACCCGGATAAAAAGATTTTCATCCAACTGCTGCGCTACATGTATTTGATGTGGCAGAAAGACAGCGCGGAAGGAAAACCGCTGCGGGCGATTATTCCGCTGGTCTTCTACCACGGCAAGGGTCGCTGGAAAATCCCCACTCAATTTGTGGAACAGTTCGAGGTTGGCAAAGAGTTGCGGCGCTTCCTGCTCAATTTTGAATACCTCCTCTTCGACGCCAACCAGTGGGATTGGCAAGCAGAAGGCAGCCGACCCTTGAAAGAGAATGTATTCCTGCTCTCCGCCCTGTTGTTGATGAAAGGCGCTTACCGGAAGGATTTAGAGACCATCCGGCAGGTGGTGCGGCTATGGAACAAAATGGGCTTGATCGAGAAAAAAGATCAGGTTAACTTTTTGCTGATTTACATTGCGGAAACGCAGGACGTTCCCGCGAAGCAGTTGATCAAAATATTGGAAGAAAGCGAACTGCAAGGAGAAGATATTATGCCCACTTTAGCCCAGCGTTGGAGACAAGAGGGAAAACAGGAAGGAATCCGGGAGGGAATCGAACAGGGAATTGAAAAGGGAATTGAAAAGGGAATCGAAAAGGGAATCGAAAAAGGAATCGAAAAAGGATTTATGTTGGACAAGCAAGAGGTGTTGATCATGCTTCTGTCTGCCCGATTTGGGTTGGACGAGGATGAAAAAGCCTTTATCCAAACCATCCATTCCATTGATAAATTGAACACTGCCCTGAAAATGGTTCTGACTGCCGATAGCAAAATGGCAATTCTCGACTACCTTAAATTCGAGCAGTAGCGCGGGGTTTATAACCGCGATTGTAAAAATTAAAATGAGGGAGTGCGCGCAAAACGGTGCAAAACTGAAGTTTTGCACTCCATGGCTTCAATATGCTAAAGTTAAAACCTGTTTTCTACGGCCTGCCGGAATTCGCCGAGTTGCAAAAATTGTTAGAGCAAAAACCCGCCATCCGGGTAAAGGGGCTGTACGGCTCCTTCCAGGCCGCGGCGATCAATTTCATCAAAGAAACCCGCAACTGCCCCATTTTAGCGGTGCAGCCGGACGGCGACGCCGCGGAAAAATTGGTCGATGACCTGCGCTCCTTTATGCCCGCGGGGAACTCTTTCGGAGAGTCCCAGGCGGTGTATTTCCCCTCCGACGAAGTCGTGCCCTTCGATAAGGGGTTGTTCACCCCGGCGCTCTACAGCATGAGGCTGAACGCCCTGGCCGCGGCCGTGGAACAGCCCGCCCCGGTGATCGTGACCACCCCTTCCGCGCTGCTGCGCCGGGTTCCCGACCCCGCGGCGTTCAAGAAAAACATCCTGCAACTGAAGGTGGGAGAGGATTTCGAGCGCGATCTGCTGATCCAGTGGCTGGCGGAGAGCGGCTACCAGCGCGCGCCCATCATCGACGAGATCGGGCAGTTCAGCGTGCGCGGGGGAATCATCGACGTTTTCTCCTTCGAATCCGAAGCGCCGCACCGCCTGGAATTTTTCGGCGACACGATCGAATCCATCCGCGAGTTCGACGTGCTCTCGCAGCTTTCCATCCAGCAGATCGAAAAAATGCGCATGGTAGGCAAGATCGCCGGGCAGGCGGAAAATGCGCTGATTTTCGATTACTTCCCCGCCTGGTCGATTATTTTCTGGGAAGACATCGAACGCTGCCGCCGGCATTTGAAGGAGTGGTGGGAAGAGGCGAGCGCCCGTTTCGAGGAGCGCAAGGGAGAGCTAAAAATCAACTCTCCGGAAGAATACTACCTCCCCTTAGGGCAACTCTCCGCGGCGGTAAAAAAATTCCAGCACGTCTTCCACTCCCACCTGTCGGAAATTCAAAATCCAAAATCCAAAATCCAAAATCCAACGTTTGAAGTTCAAAATCCAAAATCCAAAACTCAAATTCCAACATCCGAAATCAGCGATCCGAAACCTGTGGTGAGCCCTTCGGCAGGCTCAGGATACACTCCAGTCGAACCATCCGAAATCCCAAATCCGAAATCTCAAATCGCCGAGAATATCGACCTGCACTTCCACGCCTCCCCGCCCCCGGTTTTTCACGGGAACGTGAAACTGTTGGTGGAGCACTTGCAGCGCAGCCTGGGGGCGGGGAGCGGGGAAAAACCGCAAAAAATTTACATTCTCCACGACGGCGAGGCTTCCCGCAGCCGCTTAGAGGATATTTTAGAGCAGGAAATGGGCGCGCTTCCCCCGCTCACCTTTATCGACGAGGGGTTGCACCAGGGATTCACCCTCCCGCGGCACTCCATCCAGTGCCTTACCGACCATGAGATATTCAACCGTCTGCGCATGCGCCGGCGCAAGCGCCGCCTGCGAATTTCCGGCAGCCTGATCCGCAGCCTGCAAACCTTAGAATACGGCGATTACGTGGTGCACATCGACTACGGGATCGGAAAATACGTGGGCGTGGAGCGCATCCAGGTGGCGGGCATCGAAAAGGAGTGCATCAAACTGCTCTACGAGGACGATGACGCCCTCTACGTTACCTTAGACAAGCTCAGCCGCATCCAGCGCTACGTCAGCGAGGAGGGTTTCCAGCCCAAATTGACCAAGTTAGGCAGCGCGGAGTGGGAGCGGGTAAAGGGGCGCACCCGCAAATCCGTGGAGCACGTCGCCCGCGACCTGGTGGAGCTGTACGCCAAACGGCTGGCCCAGGAGGGCCACGCCTTCAACGAGGACGGTTTGTGGCAGAAGGAGTTGGAAGCCTCTTTCCCCTTTGAAGATACCCCGGACCAGGCCCGCGCTGCGGAAGAGGTGAAGCAGGACATGGAATCCCCCCGCCCGATGGACCGCTTAGTGTGCGGGGACGTGGGCTACGGAAAAACCGAGGTGGCCATCCGCGCGGCCTTCAAGGCGGTGATGGACGGGCGGCAGGTGGCGGTGTTAGTGCCTACCACCATCCTGGCGCAACAGCATTACGACACCTTTCGGGAAAGAATGATGAATTTCCCCCTGCAAATCGAGGTGCTCTCGCGCTTTCGCAGCCGGGCGCAGCAGCAGCGGGCGCTGGAAAAGCTGGCCGGCGGCGAAGTGGACGTCGTTATCGGCACCCACCGGCTGCTCTCCAAAGACGTAACGTTCAAAGACCTGGGCTTGCTGATCGTGGACGAGGAGCAACGGTTCGGGGTCACCCACAAGGAGCGGTTGAAGCAGTTGAAAGTCACCGTGGACACCCTCACCCTTACCGCCACGCCCATTCCCCGCACCCTGCACATGTCCCTGATGGGCGCCCGGGACCTCTCCATCGTGGATACCCCGCCCACCAACCGCCGCCCGATTATCACCGAAATCACCACCTGGGACCAGCAGCTCATCTACAAAGCGATCACCTACGAAATCGAGCGCGGCGGGCAGGTGTTTTTCGTGCACAACCGGGTGCAGACCATCGAAGCGGTGGCGGGGATGCTGCGCAATATCGTTCCCCGGGCGCGGTTTGCCATTGCGCACGGGCAGATGCGCGAGCACCAGTTGGAACAGATCATGGACGATTTCCACCACAAGCGCATCGACGTGTTGGTGGCGACCATGATCATCGAAAACGGGCTGGACATTCCCAACTGCAATACCATCATCATCAACCGGGCGGACAAGTTCGGGCTGGCGCAGTTGTACCAGTTGCGCGGGCGGGTGGGGCGCTCCGACCGCCAGGCCTACGCTTATTTGATCATCCCGCCCCAGGAGCGGCTGAACGACCTGGCCCTGAAGCGTCTCTACGCCATCGAGGAGTTCAGCGACCTCGGTTCGGGGATGAAAATCGCCATGCGCGACCTGGAAATCCGCGGGGCCGGCAACCTGTTGGGGCACAGCCAGAGCGGGCACATCAACGCGGTGGGCTACGATTTATACCAGAAAATCCTCCGCGAAGCCGTGGAAGCGATCCAGGAAGAGAAGCTGCCGGAGCAATTTCTCGTGGATCGCATGCCGATTGTGGATGCCTCAGTGGAGATCGATATGGAAATGTATTTCCCGGACGATTACATCCCCTCCCCCAACGAAAAGGTAATCATCTACCACCGTTTGCTCAACCTCGACGTGCTTAGCTCCATCGACAATCTGGTGAATGAACTGCGCGACCGGTTCGGCCCCCTGCCGGAGCCGGCGGAGAACCTGGTGGAAATGGTGCGGATCAAAAAATTAGCCTCGCAGTTGTTCATCAAGCAGGTAAAAATTCGCAAGAGCCAGATGACCATCGTATTTGACGAACGCGCCAGCGCCCGCGACGCTTTCATCGAAAAAGAGCTGCCCCGTTACATCAACCAGACCATGGCCCCCCTGAAATTCGTGCAAAACGAGCAGTTGAGAGCGCTGGTAACCCTGAACGGAAAAACCGAGAAAGACCGCATGGGCTTTGCAAAATACTTCTTGCGTAACTTGTGAGGCAGGGATAAATTTTGCGGCCTTGTTGGGTAAGAGAAATCATAAACCTCAAAGATATAGACCTCAAAGGTTTTTGAAACCTTTGAGGTCCTTTAAACCTTTGAGGTCTTTAAATCAAGGAGATTTCACTATGAAAACATTCATTCGCCTGTCGCTGCTCATTCCCCTGCTATTTTTCTTCCTTCAATGCCAGAAAGAGGACGACAAGGTAGTTGCCCGGATCGAGAGCGAGAAAATCACCGTGAAAGAACTGCGTGAAAAACTTCAGGAAGAATACCGCGGCAAGAACCTGGCCGATATTTCGCTGGATGATCGCCAGAAAACCCTGGAAAAGCTGTTAGAAGAACGGCGCAAAGTGGTATGGGCGATCAAAAATGATTATGATGAAGACCCCGAATATCAAAAAGAATTGAGCAATTATCGCAAAATTGCTCTCGCCAACGAACTCTATACCACGGTAATCGTCTCCAACATTTTACCGGAAAAGTTGTTGAAGCAGTATTATGAGTGGAAATACCGGAACGTGGAAGCGGTGGTGCTCCACGTGGGGTATAACCAGGCGCGGATCATCAATAACCCCCGCGCCCTGGAGGAGGCGGAAACGCTGGCCCGGCAATACCGGGATCAACTGGCCGCCAGCCCCGACCCTCAAAAAACCGCCGAGGAGCTGACCGATAATAAACGGGTCAGCGTGCTATTGAAACCGTACGCCATCGGGCGTTTTACCACCGCGGTGGACAGCGCGGTGTTCACTGCCGCCCCCGGCGACGTGGTCGGCCCGATCAAGACCGAAGACCATGGGGTGATGGTGTTGAAGATCCTCAGCGTGCAGCCCATCCCCAAAACCGGCGATTATGAAAGCGTCAAAGGGGAGTTGCAGCAAACCTTGCGCGGCATTATGCGTCCCCGGGAAACAGAGTTATTTGATCGCTACTCCAAAGAGTTTCAAGAGAAATACCGGGTGGAGATTTCCGACGCGGAGATTGCCCGGTTTGTGGAGATTTTGCGCGCCTGGGGTGAGAAGCCCGGGCATGAAATCAGCGATTTTACCGCCGAGGAACGGGAAATCGCGCTGGCAAAAATCGACGGCAAAGCCTACGAAGCCGGCGATTTCATCGACGCCTTCAAAGAGCGGCTGAAATTCGATTACCGCAAATTTCTCACCCCGGATGAATTGAAGAACGGTTTTCTTTCCCGGCAGATGAACCTGGAAGCCTGGGCGCTGGAGAGCCAGAAGCGCGGATTCGGGAAGCGGGAAAAGGTCGAGGAAGCGCTGGAGAAATTCCGCATTTCCCGCCTCTCCCAGATGCTCGAAAAGCACGGGGTCAGCCAGGATATCGCCGTCAGCGAGGATGAAATCGTTGCTTATTATGACGCCAACCAGGACAAGTATAAGACGCCGGAGCGCATCCAGGTGTGGCAGCTCCCGGTGAAAGACGAGGCCGCCGCCCGGGAAGCGCTGCGCCAGGCCAAAAGCGGCAAAGATTTTCCCACCCTCTTCAAAAGTTATGGCAAAGAACTGAAGGGAATTGCCGGACGGATGGATTTGAGCTACCAGACCCGGAACTCTCAATTCAAAGAGGTGGTTGAAAAAGCGTTTGAAATCGGCCCAAACCAGTACGCCGGGCCGGTTCTTTCGGGAGGGAACCTCTACATTATCAAAACCGGGGAGCATCAGCCGGAACAGTTAAAACCGCTGGAAGAGGTGCGCAGCAGCATCAACAGCGTGCTTACCAACCAGAAACGGAACGAAGCCCGCGAACAACTGATGACGGATATCCGCAAAAAGTATAGTTACCGGATCAACGAATCCATTTTGCGGAGCATTAGCTGAAGCGCGATGCCAGGATGCCCGATGCTCGATCTTCGATTCTTGATGCTGGAATGCCCCGTTTCCCGATCGAGCATCGAATATCCAGCATCGAGTGACGAGCATCGAACATCAAGCATCGAAAATCACGCATCCAGCTTCGAGAAACATTCACCCGAGGGCCATTAGCATTATATGAAGATCAAGTTTCTGAGAATGGCGGTGTTATTCCCGGCGGCGGCTATGTTGTTGGCAAGCTGCGGCAGCAATCCCAAGCCGGGAGAAATTGTCGCCCGGGTCGGCGACGCTTACTTAACCCGCGATATGGTGCTCTCCCTCACGCCCGAGACCCTGGAGAGAGAGGACCGGGAATTTTTCATTCACCGTATTGTGGAGCAGTGGGTGGATAACCAGACCCTGGCGCGCAAAGCCGCCCAGGAAGGGATGGAGCTATCCCCCCGGGAGATCTGGCAAATCCGCAACCTGGAGGCGGATATGCTGGCGTCGAAATTCTTAGATTCCAAAATGAGGGCCAGCTTTCCGGTGGCCGAGGGGGAAATCGAGGAGTATTACACTGCCAACCCCGGGCAATTCAAACGGAAAATGGATGAAGTTCACCTGGTTCACCTCTATTTCGAGCAGTTGGATAATACCATCGTCAACGAAATCCGGCAATCCAAATCTTTACCGGAGGTGATCAAGAAAAACTACCTGGACCGGCAGGTAAATCGCATTGTGGAACCAAACGGGGACCTGGGATACGTGCCGGTGGAGCAGTTGCGGGAGAAATTCAAGCAGGCCATCCGTGGCGCGCAAAGCGGCGGAATTTACGGTCCCATCCGCACCGAAGACGGTTATCATTTTTTGCAAGTGCTCGACCGCCAGCCGGCCGGTTCGCTAAAAACGTTGGAATTAGTACATGATGAGATTGCAACCCGCCTGCAAATCGCCCGCCGCCAAGAGGCCATCAAAATGCTCAAGGAAAAAATCCGCCAGGAATTCGATGCGGAAACTCATTATGAGAACATTTTGTGAGAGGGGGGGTTAGTGTTTTGGTGTTTTGGTGTTTTGGTAACCTGAATTGAAACCTATTTAGAGAGAGATATGAAACGTATTTCCATATTCTTTACGATAGCATTCGCCCTGCTCGCGGTCGGAACGCTGCGCTCCCAACAGTCGGTGGACGGCATCGCCGCGGTGGTGGGCAACCAGATCATTCTGAAATCGGATCTGAACACCTTGATTGCCCAATATGGCATGCAAAACAAGGTCAACGTCTATAAGGACCCTCAACTGCTCAAAAGCCTGAGCCAGGAGATTCTGGCGCGGCTGGTAGATGAAAAAGTGCTCTTGATCAAAGCCCAGGAAGACACTATCAAGGCAGACGACGAGCGGGTGGACCAGGTTTTGTCGCAGCAAATCAACAATTTTATCCAGCAGGCCGGTTCCCAGGAACGCCTGGAAAGTTACTACGGAATGCCCCTGGTGCAGATCAAAAAAGAGCTGCGCCAGCAGATCGAGAATCGCATGATTATCGAACAGCTTCGCCAGAAACATTTCTCCAATATCAAAGTGTCCCGCCGGGAGGTGGAAAATTTCTTTTATCAATACCAGGACAGCCTCCCCCGGCAGGATGAAACCGTGGATATTTCCCACATTCTGCTGCAAATCACCCCCAGCGAGGAGAGTTTTCAGGCCGGGTACACCAAAATAGAAAAAGTTAAGGAACTGTTGAACCAGGGGCAGGATTTTGTGGAATTGGCCAGCCAATATTCCGAGGATCCCGGCTCCGCCTCCAGCGGGGGGGATTTGGGATGGGTCAAACGCGGCGATTTAGTAAAGGAGTTCGAAGAGGTCGCCTTTGCACTGGAGCCGGGGCAGATTTCCGATATTGTGCAAACCCAGTTCGGATTTCATATCATTCAAATGATCGAGCGCCAGGGGGAGCGCATTCACGTGCGTCATATTTTGATCCGCTTGCAGCCCACCGCGGAGGATGACAGCCGCACCGCGGAACGCTTGAAGGAAATCCGCCGCAAAATTTTGGCCGGCGAGGCGACGTTCGAGGAAATGGCGCTGCAAAATTCCAACGATCCCAACGCGGCGCAGGATAAAGGCCGCCTGGGGAAATTCGCGACCGGCTCCTTCCAGATCAAGGCCTTCGACGCGGCCATCAAGCCCCTTCAAGCGGGGGAAATCTCCGAACCCTTCAAAACTGATTTCGGCTACCACATCGTGATGCTGCACGGCCGCCAGGAAGCCCGCACCCTCAGCCTGGAGAACGACTGGCAGCAGATCGAGCAATACGCCATCGAGTTCAAAACCACCCAGCAGTTCGAAAAATGGCTGAAGGAGCTGCGGGACGAAATTCCCATTGATATGAAGGTGGAGATTTGAGGAGAAGTGACTAAAATGAACTAAAGTGGGCTAAAGTGGAAAAGAAGTGCCCCCCGGGGACTGGCTTTGCCACAAAATTCATTTTGCAAAGCCAGTCATTTGGAGCACTCCGGGTGTTTTTTTGCTTGCAGTATTTGGGTAGTCTCCCTATGGAGTGTTGCTGGCTAAAATTGCCCCTTTTTGAAGGTAAAGACTGCTTAAAATCACCCAAAAAGGGACAAAAAACATTCATTTTCCTATCAAATTTTGTTAGCAACACTCAACAAGGGGACTACCAGTATTTGGATTACACGCAAATCTAACCGGGTATTCGGGCATTGATGATCATCAACCCTAATTGAAGTCCCACTTCTCCCGGATCACTCCAGGCCCCGTCGGTATCATACCGTTCCACCAGCACCAGTTTTAGCGTCGGAATGATAATGAGGGCGTGAATCCCCACCCCGGTATGGTAATACCCCGGGTAACCGACCATTTGCGCAACCGCGGAACCCTCCGGGAAAATTCTCCACAGGTAACCATACCCGATTCCCGCGGCGCTGTCCGTGATGGAATAGACCGTGGTGCTCTCCGCAATCCATGCTTCGGGCACGATCTGCGCATCCTTCCATTTTCCATTTTTCTGGTACAGCGCCCCGAAGCGGGCCATGTCCCGGGCGCTCATGCGGAAAGAGTAGGCCGGGTGGAGGGATTTTTCCGGTTCATATTCATAACTGCAATTGGCGATGCTGAAATCTTCCATTCCGATGGGATCGGCAATTTCGCGCTTGAATTCCTGGAAAATTTTCCGCCCGGTTTCCTGCTCGAAAATCGTTCCCAGGGCGTTGAAATCCCAGTTATTGTAATAGAAAAAGGTTCCCGGGGCATGGCTTCCCCGGGGCGGGCGGGCAGCGATCATGGAGGAATCCTCCGCCGCGGCCTCGTGATACACCCCGGAGCGGGATTTCAGCAAGTCCCGCACGGTGGCCTGCTTCTCCTGGGGAGTGAGGGCGGGCGGGATGTCATCGATGCCCAATTGTTCCAGTGTGGCCTCCGGGTCGATATTCCCGGGTTGAAGGTGAATCCCGTAAAGCGCGCCCAGGAAGGGTTTGCGGATGGAATGGCAAAGGTAATTGCGGGCAGTATTGCCCCAGGAAAAGAAGACCTTCCCGTCATACAGCGCCATTACCGCGGCGTAGCCGCTCTGCTCTGCAAACTGCCGGGCCTCTTCCAATTTTGCCGAAGACCACCCTACCGATTCGGGGGTAACATATTCCAACTGGTTCTCATCCGCCACCACCGGGGTGGTATCTTTAGAGCAGCCGTTTAGTAAAGCGGCGCTCAGCAAAATGAAAATAGCTGCGGCAATGATCCGCAAAAGGTCATGTAAACGTGTCTGTGTGCCCATATGCGTCCTCCTGATGTTTCACAACTACGCACTACGGGTGAATTGCGGGTAGGTTTGGTTTTTAGCGACTTTCCGGATAAAACCTCCCGGAGGTTTGGAACCTCCGGGAGGTTGCCCCGGGGCAATGGTACCCTCGAATTTTCAAAAATATGGCGACCCCGCTTCGCCCTTCGATGAACTCAGGATGCGGCGGGGAACCTGCAAAAAGCAAAAAAAACAAAAAAAGATAAATAACCAAATGATTCACTTGCCCCTTCGGGGAATGATCGAATAATCAATGTCCGAAACGAACAGCACGCACATAGAAGTAGCCGTAGCGGGAGAAGTTGCTGTAGCAGTAGCCGTGGCTGAAATTGACCACCCACGCAATAGACGCGCTCTCTTGATCCGCAGTCCAAATCCACCTTTGGCTCCGGTCAAACACCGGGTCGATATACAATCCTCCGCTTTCTTGCGGCTCCATCAGCGTCATCGCCTCTTCTAAGGTGGGTAGCCGCCAGTCGTTAAAACCGGCAAAACGATCTGCATTCAATTGTTTGATATAGGCTTTGGCTTTTTCATAATCCATCCCCCCTGATCCCGATTGCTGCCAGTTCAACCCACTAATGGTATCTACAACTACCTTACCGTTTTGTTGAAGCTCAAAACCGTTGGGAAATCCCTTAACGTCAGGATTATTGAATCCTTCATTCCATCCATACTTCTTGCTATAAAAATCATGTCTGGTTAACGTGGCCGCCACGCTATCCACCGGAAGACTGTCAACAGGGATATAACGCAGCCCGGGGCTTTTTAAAAATTTCGCATTTTTAACCTCCTCAGGAACCGCTTTCGCATCTACCAACACGGTGCCGCGAAAATCGGTTAAGCTGTCATGTTGTACTTCATGCAAATCTGCGCTTTCCATCCTCGCACCGCGAAAATTCGCGCCCTGGATTTGCGCCTTTTTCAAATCCGCATTTTGAAGAATTGCATCGAAGAAATTGGTTTTATGGAGAACAGCTTCCGACAGATAGGCCCCTTTCAGATCAGTGTTGCGGAGAAATGCGCCGCTAAGATCAGCGCCTTCCAGGTGAGCTTCCACCAATTTCGCGCCTTCTAAATTCGCCCCCCGAAAATCAGCTCTTCTAAGGATCGCCCCGGTAAGATCGGCGCCTTGCAGTTTAGCATTTCGGAGATTTATCCAGTATCGCAGTTCTTTATCTTCTTTAATTATCAAATTCTGATGACTAAGGTTAATCGCCGGCCAGGTTCCGATCAATCTTTCCCCTCTCAGCGCCCGGGGCATAAATACGGCAAAAAACAAAATTTCATAGAGCAGCGCCAGGACCAACAGGGCCCGGGCATCCTTGTGGGATTTTAGAAATTCCTTGAATTGGGGGAAGGTGAAGCGAAATCGTTCTTGGGAAGAGACATGGTAAGGGATCCAGAACGCCATCACCGCCGCTGCGCCGAGCAATGGGGCAAGGCCGATGATGCTTCCCCAGCGCGGATCGTGGGTTTTGAGGTACCAGGAGGAAAAAATCATCAGCACCAGCGGCAGCGACCACCAGACCGAGAAGTTCACGATGAAGCGCTGGGAGCGGGCCACGAATCCCTCGCCCAATTCGCCGGCAAAATTCAGCATCCAGGGGTAAATTCGTTCTTCTTCCGCCACCGGCTGGTATTTTGCCCTGAGGGTATCCAGCAGGCGTTTCAGCTTGTGGAGATAGAGCTGAAAATAGATGAAAAAGAAAATCGACAGCAGGGGCGCGAGAATGAAAAAGCCGATCAGCGAAACCTTCACATTGATCACCGGCAAGGTGGTCGGCTCGTTCAGAACGATCTGCCGGTCCGAGGTGCCGAAAATGGTAATCGCGCAATACGCCAGCAGCCCGGTGAAAAGGATATAAATGCTGCGGGCGTTGCGCGAGGCTTCGGCAATATTGCCGATCAATTCGCCGGGGGCAGCGGGTTTCTCTTCCGGCGCGGGTTCCGGCAGCGCTCCCGGCGGCGCATCTTCTGTAGGTTTCCGCTTTCTAGGCATGTCCGCCTCCAAACTTGCACTGAAATGTAGCGGTTTTGCGGCAAATAACCAAGCCGGGAATTGAGTTGTTTGGTTGATTGTGCAGTTGATTTTGCAACGCAGCGGCATTATTATCTGAGTGGAACCAAAATACTGAATGTGAAAGGGGTTTGGAATGCAAAAATTCTGCACTGCCTGTGCAAAATGAATTTTGCACTCCTTGTCTTGCTTACCGAAATGGCGGAGGTAATATGAACAAGCATACATTCCTCGCCCAAATCCTCGACGCCGGGGGCGGGGGCGCGTACGTGGAAATTCCCTTTGACGTGGAACAGGCCTACGGAACCCGTGGCCAGGTGAAGGTCAAAGCGACCTTTGACGGGCATCCCTACCGCGGTTCCCTTGCCCCCATGGGCAAGGGGCGCCACATACTGATCGTGCGCAAAGACGTGCAGAAAGCCATCGGGAAAACCATCGGCGATACCGTGCAGGTAACCTTAGAGCGGGATACCGAGCCGCGTACCGTGACCGTGCCGGGGGATTTCCGGGCGGCGCTGGAGCAAAATCCCGCGGCGAAAGCGATCTTCGAGAAATTCGCCTTCACTCACCGCAAAGAGTACGTGGAATGGATCGAAAGCGCCAAAAAGCCGGAAACCCGCCGGCGGCGCATTGAAAAGGCAGTGGAGATGATTGGGGAGGGGAAGAAATACTCCTGAAATAAAGAACCAAGAGCCAAATTCCAAGAACCAAATTCCAAGAACCAAATTCCAATTTTTATCTTGGTTCTTGGCTCTTGGCTCCTGGTTCTTGGCTCCTGGTTCTTGGCTCCTGGTTCTTGGCTTCCGATTCTTCAAAACTTATACACCACTCCCGCATTCAAAATCGTGTTCCGATTGTCGTTGTGCTCGAATTCGCGATCCTGGTCGTTGTCGTAATTGGCGAAGAGTTGGAGTTGCCAGCGCCGGGTGAGGGGAATCCAGCCGAACAGGCCCAGGGAGTGCACAAAGCGGTCGGAATAAAAGGAGCTGAGCAGGGAATTTTCCGCCCGGGGATAATTGCGCCAGCTGAGCCGGTATTCCACGGTAAGTAGGATGCCAGCAAGATTCAGGTATTCCCCGGTGAGCGCCAGCCCGTGGGAAATGAAATCCGCCTGCTCTACAATCGGTTGATCTTGCCGGTTAGCGGCGCGGTGAGTTTGCTGCTCCCGGAAATAGCCGATTCCGAAGGATTTGAGGCTGCCGAGGTAAATTTTTTGGATCGCCTCGAAGTTGAGATAGCTGATATTCGGGTTGACGGCGTCGGCGCTGCGGTAATCACGGCGCTCCAGGCGGCTGCGCAGGTGGATTCCCCACCAGGAGAGAAACGCCCACTCGAACTCTGCGCGCGGCTCGAGCGCCAGGTACGCATTCTGATATGGTTCGTCGCTAACCACGTTGTCAAGATCCTGGTACACGCCTTCCGCGCCCAATTCCAGGTAGCGGTTATAATTTTTCCACAGGCGGTAAAACCCGGCTAAGCGGTTCTGGGTGTAGCGGTAGCCGCTTTCCCCGGATTCACGGTACAGACCGGGCATCCAGGAGAAAGAAAGCGAATTCGTAAAATCGAAAAAATGCTCGTAGTAGGTGTTCAGCCCGACGGAAACAATATCCCCGCTAAAACTTCCCGGCTCGGAATATCCCTTATAACGCCCGGTCAGGCTAAGATACCAACGATTCCGGGTATCGTAAGGATTTCCATAAAACACCATCGCGCGGCTATCGAAAAAATCCGGTTCCTGCGCGGTTCGGGCATGGAAATACCCCCCGTCCAGCTCCAGGCGGGCGACCCGCTTCAGGGTACGTTTTTCCGTGGAAAGGAAAATATCGTAATTGATAAACTGATTATCCAGGCGCAGGCGCTGGTTCAGCAAGAGCGGCTGCCCGCCGAGGAAGACGGGGCGGTAATAAGCAATGCTGAAATAGGGATTTTGCAATTCTTCGGCGATGACGCTGTCATTTTCGAGAAAAGTAACCTCGAATTCCTGGCGGGAATAATCGATGCCGCTTTCGATCTGGAACCGCGGCGCCGGGTCGAATACCGACAATGAGGCAAAGTTGGAGTTGAGGGCGGTTACCCCGCTATCAGGGACAGGATTTTCTCTAAGACTCACTCCGGCGCTGCCATCTGTCGCCTCCGCTGCCTCGTAAAGCGCCAGGATGGTATTCAAAATTTCCTGTCCTTCTCGCCAATTTTTCATCGCCGCCAGCGCCGCGGCGTCTTCCAACAACTGGTAAATCAGGCTGTCTTCCGGTAGCCCGGGCAGCAGCGTTTCAACCCGTGCAAGGCCGGATTCGTACAAATTCTGTTCCAGGAGAGCCACAGAATCAATGGCGGAGGCAGAAACGGCCTGGGCGCCTGCCGGGCTGCCGGCTGCCCATGCCAGGGCGGCCAGGATCGTCAGGAGCAGAGGGGTTCTCCGAGTCCTCGAAAGCGAAAATGTGTCACGAGCCGGGGCGCCAGAAAGCATGGGATTCCACAAAAACCGTTTAGCTGAACCGTTAATTAAGCGGCTGCCGGTAGAGAAACCGGCAGCCGCGGGGGTTTTTCATGCCTGGGAGGATTATCTATGGTATTACCCGGTAGGGAGCGCTCCAGGTAGTGGAGTTATAAGGATAGGTGGTGGCGTCATCGTCAAAAATGGTACCGTTATCAATAGCATCCACCACCGCGTGGCGCAGCCGGAAGGGTTGCTGGCCGATAGTCCAGCTTCCCTGGTACACCTGGTCGCCGGTAACCGGATCCACCCCCACATATTCAAACCGTTTGCGGGCATGGTGCTGGCGATTCACCCCGTAGTGGAGCAGTACGGTTTCGGTGGAGCCGTTTCCCAACGGATCGACCGGGTTGAGGGTAGAATTGGACAACTTAACCTGTACCGTTACGGTTTCGCCGGGGCTGAAGAGCAGAATATCGTCAGGGACGCTCAGCATGGTTTGCAGGGGATTGGTATAGACCACGCTCACTCCCCCGCTGCCGGTGATGGCGATTTCCTTAATCTCGATGGTCGCCATGGGAAGGCTGTTTCCCTGGCCCAGCGAGACCTCTGCCAGTTCCCATCCGCGCCGCCCGATAACTTCGTTGGGGTTCCGTCTCACGTAGAGCGCAACGCGGCGAACCACGTGCCGCAAGGGTTTGGTGTAGCGAACCACCGTGGAATCATCCGGTTTGGAGAAAATCACAAACTGGCCGACAAACTCCCGGGCGGTAAATACCCTTATGGTATCCGGCCCGATCCGCCGGACATCGGTTACCACCCGCCGCGGGCGCTGAAGCACCTTTCTGCCAAAGCGCTTTACGGAATCAATCGGCGTGGAAACTTTGCCGAAGGAGCTGTAACCGTCGTACATATTATCTTCGCTGCCGTCGTCGATGCCTTCGTCGAAAAGATACTCATCATCCTCTTCCTGCGCCATTTGCGTTACGATCGATTCGTCGTCTTCCGCCAGGGGTTGGGAGGAATCTTTCTCACAACCGAGCATCAGCAGCATCGCTAACAGGATTGTTGCCATCAGACCCAATAAGTGTTTCATGACTAATTACCTCCTGATTTTGATTTGATTTCGGATTAATCGCACTTCTCTTCGGGCCCTGAAAAAAAGCACTTATTTAGTTAGTAAGTCGATACCTAAGTCTGTTAATTCGCGGCAAATATGCCACTCTCTCTTCTGAAATGCCTGTCCCGCCAGTTGGTATAACTGTTCGGCGTTCCGGTAACGAATATCCGTTTCCTCGTCCTTCGCTTCGTCGGCCTGGAAGCGCTGCAGCAAATCCGCCAATCGCTGCAACTCCCGCCGAACGGTTTCTTGCTCTCCCTCTCCTTGACTTTCCTGCCCGGCAAGGCGATGATATTTCAAAATCAGCCGCCGGGTGATCAGAAGATGGTAAGAAGCTTGTAAATATTCCCCTTTCTGGAAAGCGCTTTCCGCCTTTTGCAAGCTTTGCTCCATCAATCCTAAGAAAGCTTCGGCAGTTGCGCCCGGGGTTGATTGTTGTTTCAATTCCGCCATTTCACGGCGCGTAGCCAGGAGTTGGTTTTCGATTTCCTGGGGTTGATCGCTCGGCCGCTCTTCCAACATGCGGTACATTCGCAATGTTAGCTGGTTTGCAAAAAACATCTTCCGGCGAGCCAAAAGGGGTTGGTCTTGCGCGATATGGGAGCGGATCTGGTTGAGTAAACTCTCCGACCGCTCGTATAATTTTTGAATCGCGGGGGCAGACTGGTCGGACATTTTTTCCCGAACGGATTGTAAGGAGAACTCGAGCGATTCCAGGTCCATCCGCATTCGCTCGCTCTCCTGCCGGGGGATTTGATCCAGCATATCGATAATCCGGTACAGCATACGATTGATCGCTACGAGTTTTTGGCCTGCGGCGGCATATTCCTGCTTCTCATACAATTTCTGGACGTCGCGAATTTCCCTCTCGGCGCGTTGCAGCATGCTCTTCACCTGGCCATCGCCAGGGGCGGAGTCGTGTAAATTTTTCGCTCGTTCGAGCAGTAATTGGGTATCCCAATAAAAATTCCGCCACTCTTCCTCGGAGACGGCGCGGTTCAGGCCGCTGCCGGCGCCAACCAGCTTAAAGACCTGGTTGCAAAAGTGCATCGCCAGCCGGTAGTATTCGATCGCCTGGTAGGTTCGCCCCTGGCGGAACAGGAAATAGGCCTGGCGCCTGAAAAATCGCGCCCGGTTCAGCATATAAAGAGCTTCCTCGTTCTGATTGCTGCGAACCGCCTCTTCGGCCTGCTGGATTTTCCGGTCCAATTGCTCCTGGAATTTGTGTTTGAACACCGGGTGCTGTTTGATCAATCCTTCGATTTGTTGCAGCAGCGCGTATGCCTGGGCAATTGCAATCCTTGCCCGGGGGATTTGCTGGTTGCGAACATGCTCCACGGCTTCCTGGTAGCGCATTTCGGCTTCTTGCAACTTGGCTTCGATAACGGTTCTGGTGGTATTGTTCGGGAAATCCGGTAACAAGCGAACAATTGCGGAAGTTCTGTCTAACATTGATCGCAAGTTGGCCAGCTTGAGATCGATGTTCTGGTTCTGGCCGGATGCGTTTCCTGCCAGGAGCAAAAATGTCAGTATTTTTGTAAATAAATTTAACCGTTTCATCATCTCATTCCCCTGGTTCGGAATTATTAAAAACAACCATTGTGCCAAAGCAGCCCGGCATTAAATATTCCATTGTTAAAACTGAACTTATAGAAAGTTGTTTCCTCCCCCGTCTTCTTTCCTTTTGCCCCGGAACGTACGGAGAAACGTACCGTAAGGTACACTTATGCTTCGCGTAATTTGATCTGAATAGGCGGATTAACCTCAACGAAGCATAAAAACGCCCACAGGAAGTAGTATATTCAATGGGTTGGGAGAGTAATTTCAGGATAAATACAATGGAGCGGAAAAGGTGCGGAATTACCAATAAAAAAAGCGCCTTGTGAATATCACAAGGCGCTTTTCAAAAAGTACTCTGGCGACGACCTACTCTCCCACCTCGTTACCGGGGC
>CAZFVV010000105.1:5129-17930 GCA_964522165.1 uncultured Calditrichaceae bacterium | reverse complement strand
GAGGCGCAAAGACCTCAAAGGTTTCAGAAACCTTTGAGGTCTTTATCTTTATTCACTCGCTGCAATTCTGAGATGTAACCATCCCCCTTCGCACTCATCTAAATCGACGTAAGAAAATATCAGGCACAGACCTCAAAGGTTTCTCCCGTAGGGATGGCTGTCGCCATAAAACCTTTGAGGTCTTTGTTCAACTTAACCAAAGGAAACCGCCATGAGTTACTATTTCGCCAGAAAATTGAACATCCCCTTCGATGAAGCCATCGAAAAAGTCACCGCAGCCCTGCAAGCAAAAGGCTTTGGCGTGCTCACCGAAATCGACGTGAAAGCTACTTTGAAGAAAAAGTTGGAGGTGGATTTCCGCAATTACAAGATTTTGGGCGCCTGCAACCCGTCCTTTGCCTACAAAGCCCTGGAGGCGGAGCCGCTGATCGGAACCATGCTCCCCTGCAACGTAATCGTGCAGGAAATCGAAGACGGCAAGGTGCAGGTGGCGGCCATTGACCCGGTGGCCTCCATGCAGGCGATTCAAAATCCGAAACTGGCAGAGGTTGCCAGGCAGGTGCAAAAGATGCTGAAGCAGGTAGTGGAGAGTTTGTAGGGCATGAAGTAGGCAGTAGGCGGTCGGAGTGCAAAACTTCAGTTTTGCGGGGGACAGCACAGAATTTTTTTTACCCCTTGCCCCCTGCATAGGCAGTCGGCAGTTGGCAATTCTGGGAATCTTTTTCTTGTTTTATTTTTTTAGCGGCGTTTCATATATTGCCCGCGTGGGGAAAAAATGCGCTAAATTTCAGGGAATGATCCCGGATGCTTAAAAAACTTCTCTCATTTGCGGGCTGTTGCGTTTTTTTCTTGATTATCTTCCGTTGCGCGCCGGATGCTCCCCGCAGCAATCCCCTGGATCCGGATTTAAATACCTCAGCGAACCGGGCGAGCATCTCCGGGGCGGTGTTTACCCGTTACCAGCCGGCCAGCCCCCTGGAAAATGCCGCGGTGCAATTGCTTCCCGGCGGAACCATGGCCCTGACCGGCTCAACCGGCTCCTTCCAATTCAGCGGCGTGAACCCGGGAAACTACCAGTTGATTGCGCAAAAAGAAGGATACGTGGCCGATACGGCGGCCGTAAACATCGCCAGCGGGAGCGTAGAGGGGGTTAATTTTTTCCTCAACGCCCTGCCGCAAATTCAAAGCGTTGTCTTCTACAGCGAACACATCGACCAGTGGTGGCCGGGAGAAACCTATCACGCCATTTTCACCCTTACCGTCAGCGATCCGGACGGCAGCGCGGATATCGGTTCGGCGACATTCCTGCTCCCGGCGCTCAGCTTTTCCAAAGCGTTTGAGCAAACCGCCCGCCCGGATTCTTTTTTTGTGGATATTGAAAACCTGGAGTTGCCGCAAGCCGATCTTCAACAGCTCATCGAGCAGGAATCCTACGTGGCAATCCGCGACCGCGCCGGCGCCAGCGTCAGCGGCGGCCCTTTTTTCCTGCGGCGAATCATTGAAGATGCCCCGCTGCCGCTTTCGCCCTCCAATTTGCAACCGGTTTCTGCATACCCAACCCTGGAATGGGAGGTTTTTTCCCTGGGGTTTGAATTTACCTTTGTGGTGCAGGTGTTTCGCATTTCCGGCGGGCTGCCGGTATTGATCCATACCTCGGCGAGCCTGCCGGAAGAGCACGTGAGCTATGCTTTTCCCGACTCTTTAAGCAGCGGAACCTATTTTTGGACCATTGGGATCAGGGACAATCTGAATAATTTCAGCCGCTCTAAAGAAGCGTCTTTTGTGGTGCCCTGAAATTTCGATCTGCCAGGTCTGGGCAATGCTGTTATCCCTTCATCTACTCCCCGCTAAAAATTGGCGGGTCTATTGTGCTTCTATTTGTACGTTATACGCGCAGTAATCGGTGTAACTTTAAACCGTTTGTGCTATGTAGAGAGTCCTCGTATATTAAAATTGAATTTGAGCATGGAAATAAAGACCCAAAATTGACTGAACATGACGATCAATGACATTAGCGAAGCAATTCGCTCAAATTGTATTCGAATTACTGACCATGCTGACGAAGAAGCTCAAGCTGATCAACTTAAATATGATGAAATTTATTTTTCAGTTTTTCATGGAGAGATCATTGAAGATTACCCGACTGATAAACCATATCCCAGTTGTCTTATATTTGGGGAAACCTTTAGCGGTGATCCGGTTCATTCGGTATGGGCTTACAATAAAGAGAATAAGTGGGCAGTGCTCATAACCGTGTATCGTCCCGATCCCAATAAATGGATTAATTATCGTAAAAGGAAAAAGAAATCATGAAGCCATTTAATAAATGTCCTATTTGTGGAAATGAAGTAGTGGAAAAGGAAGTTGAAAAACTCCTAAAAGGCGGCAATAATATTGCAGTAATTAAAGTAACGGCGGAAGTTTGCCTCCATTGCGGAGAAAGGCTTTATTCCCAGGAGGCGGTAAGAAAATTTGAGAAAATCAGGGCGAAACTAGCCCGAGAAGAAACCAATGAATTTCAGCTATTGGGTAAATCTTTTCAGGTAACCGTACGATAAAAATGCCTGATCAAAAGTAATTTCCCAGACGCGTATAATTATTGCATCAACCCGGGCGCCCCGCTTTCCCGGGGCAGCCGGGTTGGCGGAGCAAACATGAATATTCCCGAACGCTACCTGGGCGCACTGCTGGAAATCAGCCAGGAGATCAATTCCATCCAGGAACCGGAAACCTTGCTGGAAAGGATTTTAGAAATCGCCTTGCAGCAGCTTTCCGCGGAACGGGGGTTTATTTTGCTCAAAGAAGGCGCGGAGCAAAAGCTCCTGCCCAAAGCTGCCAGGAATATCGATCCCGCCAAAATCAGCGAGGTTTCAGAAATTTCCGCTACCGCGGTTCAAAAAGTGCTGGCAACCCAAAAACCGCTTTTGACCTTCGACGCCCGGAGCGATGAATCCTTCGACGCCACGCAAAGCGTCATCACCCATCAAATCCGCTCTATTGCCTGCGTGCCGCTGCTCTTGCGGGGGAATCTGATCGGGGCAATTTATATCGACAGCCGGGAGCAAACCGCGCGCTTCAACCAGCAAAGTCTGGATTTTCTGAGCGCCTTTGCCAACCAGGCCGCCATCGCCCTTGAAAACGCCCGCTTAATGGAAGCGCTGCGCAGCGAAAACGAGTTGCTGAAGGGCGAATTTCACCGCATTTATTCCTTCAAAGAGATCATCGCCCGCAGCAAAGCCATGGAGCCGGTGTTAGAGCTGATGGGAAAAGTGCTGAACAATACCGCGGTGGTTTTGATCACCGGGGAGACAGGCACCGGCAAGGAACTGGTCGCCCGGGCCATTCACCATAACGGCCGGCGCGGCAAGCAGCCCTTTGTGGCCATCAACTGCGGCGCCATCCCGGAAAATTTGTTAGAAAGCGAGTTGTTCGGCTACAAAAAAGGCGCGTTTACCGGCGCCGCGGCGGATAAGAAAGGGCTGATCGAAGCAGCTGACCGCGGCACCCTGTTTTTGGATGAAATTGCGGAGCTCCCCCTCGCTTTGCAGGTCAAAATCCTCCGGTTTTTGCAGGAACGGGAAGTATTGCGATTAGGCGGGAGCCAGCCCACCCCGGTGGACGTGCGCATTATCGCCGCCAGCAATCGCAATCTAACTGATGAAGTGGAAAAGGGCCGTTTTCGCAGAGACCTTTATTACCGCCTGAACGTCATCGAAATCCGCCTCCCCCCGCTGCGCGAGCGCAAAAAGGACGTCCCCCTGCTGGCGCACCACTTTTTGAAAAAATTTGCCCGGAACCTGGAAAAGAATATTACCGGCTTTCAGCCGGAATCCCTGGAAAAGCTGCTCGCTTATCCCTGGCCGGGAAACGTGCGGGAACTGGAAAATGCCCTGGAAAGAGCGGTAGTGCTGGCCTCGCAGAATTTAATCTCTTCCGATGACATTGGCTTGAACCAGGTAAGCGCCGCTGGAGGCATCGAAGCGGGAACGACCCTGGAGGAAGTGTCGCGAGCCTTGCTGGAGAAGACCCTGCGCTCCTGCGAGGGCAACAAAACCCGCGCCGCGGAAGCCATGGGCGTCTCCCTGCGCTGGGTGCATTATAAAATGAAAGAGTGGGGCATTGAGTGAGCAGGGGCAGCCGGAGTGCAAAACTTCAGTTTTGCAGTGGGAAGGGCAGCGGCGGCACGCAGCGCTTACTGTTCCTGCCTCCTGCCAACAGCCTCTGCCAATTGCATAAACGGGCAAAACTGAAGTTTTGCACTCCGACTGCCACTGCCCACTAAATCAAGGATAATCCATGAGCACACCCCCTCAAAAAGTCCCCTTCCGGCAGGCGGGTGATTTTGAATTGCGGGAATTGATCTACGAAGGACCGCATACCCTGGTCTTGCGCGGCTGCCAGAGCAGCTTGCAGCGCCCCGTGATCGTAAAACTGCTGAAGCCGCACGTCAGGGATCGCAGGGAGTGGATGGAACGCTTCCGCCGGGAAGCCCGGGCATGTGCGAAATTAAAACACCCGCACATTGTCGATGTGTATGCCCTGGGAGAAAAAGAGGGCTATCATTACATCGCCATCGAATACATCGCCGGGCTGAGCTTGAAAGACCTTTTGCACAAGGCCGCGCCGCTGCCCCCGGGCGTGGCCCTTTCCATTACCGATCAAATGTTGCAGGCGCTTGCTTTTGTGCACCAACACCACATCATCCACCGCGACGTGAAGCCGGGGAATATTTTGCTCAACTCCGCGGGACTGGCCAAGTTAAGCGATTTCGGCCTGGCGCAGATCGAGGCGGAGCCTACCGTAACCCAGCAAGGCTCGCTCATCGGCACTCCCGCGTACATGGCCCCGGAGCAAATCTCCGGGGAGCCTCTGGACGGCCGCACGGATCTGTTTTCCCTCGGGGCGGTTTTATACGAAATGCTCTCCGGCCGGCAGGCATTTGGCGGCGAGAACTATTCCACCTGCCTTTACAAAATCATGAATGAGCAGCCGCCCCCGCTCGGAGAGCTAAATCCAACCATTGAAGAGAGCCTTCCCGGGTACGTGGAAACCTTCCTCCGGAAAGCGCCCGGGGAGCGCTGGCCGGACGCGCAGGCTGCCCGCGCCCGGTTGCCCCGGGAGGCGCAGCTCGATGCCGCTGCCGGGGGCATGGCCGAATTTATCCGGCCATTTTTGCCGGAATCAAATGCGCCTGAACCTCCGGCGGTTTTTGTTGAGGAAATTCAGCCCGCGGCCAAACCCGCCGCGCCTCAACAACGCCGTTCCATTTCCCGGCGACGGGTATTATGGGGCGGTCTGGCGGCGTTGCTGTTGGGGATCGGCGCTATCCTTGCCGCGCTGGTTATTTCCGGGGAATTTGCATCCCGCCCGCAGCGCCTTCACAACGCTATCCCGCCGGCGGCGGATTCATCCGGCGGCGATTTGCTGGTGGCCGCCAATCATTCCCCGGCAGATTCCGGGCTTTCCGAAGCTCCCGGGAAGGAAAATCAAACTACCCATCGACCGGCAGAGGTTCCCAGCGCCGCCTCTCGCCAGGCAGTCAACGAGCCACAAGTTTCCGACAGCCCCGCGGGGATAGAAGCGACTCTTCAATCCCCGGATTCGGCAGCAGCGACTCTTCCCGCTGCAACAACGTCATCCGTCAGGCTGAATATCGAAGTAGAACCCTGGGCGAAAATTGTTCTCGATGGACAGGAAGCGGATTCCCATGTAACCCGGCGGAATTTTCCCCTAAGCCCCGGCAAACATACCGTCGCCTTTTTGCACCCCGGTTTTTCTCCCCAGATCATGCAGGTTGATCTCTCGGCGGGGGAAGAAAAAAGCCTGCGCTGGTCATTTTTAACCGATGCGGGATTTTTATGGGTGGAAGCGCGTCCCTGGGCGGAGGTGTTCATCGACAATAAATTTCGCGATACTACCCCGCTGAATCAGCCCCTGGTGTTATCGAGCGGGGAGCATCTCCTGGAATTGAAACATCCCCGGCTGGCGGCTCACCGGGAAATTATTACCATTCGCGCCGGGGATACGCTGCGGGTGCAGGCGGTATTGAATCAGCCTTGAATTGGTATGATTATTGTTTTTTTCTGACGAACGGTAATGTGAGATAGAATCATGCAAATTTTGCATTGGGTATCCATCCTGCCTGATTTCTATCAGGCGGGCTCCCGGCGTGCCGGCATTTCCTGGAAGGGAATCTGGGTTGCCTGGTTCATTTTAATCGGGGGGCTTAACGGGCAGGGGCCGCAGCAGTGGCAATTCAAAGCTCCCCTGCCGGCCCCGCGCCAGGGAATGGCGGCGGCAGCGCTGGAAAATAAAATTTATGTAATGGGCGGGTCGCAGTTCGAACATGACGTTTTGAATATTGTGCAAGCTTATGATACCGACTCGGATACCTGGCAAACCAACATCGCCCCCTTGAACGAAGCCCGCATCAACGCCGCGGCCGCGGCTTTCGAAGGCAAAATTTATATTTTCGGGGGAAGAAGGGATCATAACCACCTGGTTGACCAGGTTGAGAGGTACGACCCGGCCAGCAACCAGTGGTCGGTGGTCAGCCAGTTGCCCACTCCCCGGGAAGGAATTGCGGCAGTGCTGGTAGATACGGTCATCTGGGTGATCGGAGGAGTCGCTTTTCAAACCAATTATAACATTGTGGAAATATATGATCCCGCGGGCAATAGCTGGAGCGCCCTTCCCCATACCCTTACCGTGCCGCGGGTGGCCGCGGTTGCTGCAAATATCAACGGCGAGGTGTACGTCTTCGGGGGATTTTACTTCGGGCCGCTAAATTCTTATGAAAAATATGTTCTTGACCTGGGCTGGGTCGGGGCGGGCAATATGCTCTATGCCTGCGGGTCGGCGGCCGGCGCAGCCGCGGGAGGAGAAATCTGGATCGTTGGCGGGGAAAACCAACTCGGAACCCTGGATGAAGTGCAACACGCGGACGTTACCGGGGCAGGAAATTGGAGCAATGGTCCACCGATGCACGTCCGGCGAAAGAATTTAGCGGCGGCGCGGGTAGGCAATCGGTTGTTCGCCATCGGGGGAAGAACCGGGCAGCACGGGGGCGGGGGCGTCAGCGCGGCAGTGGAGGCGTTGGACCTGCTGACCGGCATCGGCGGCCTCCCGGAGCCTGCGCTAAGCGACAATTTTTACCTCTCCCCGAATTATCCCAATCCCTTCAACGGCAACACCTATGTGGAAGCCTATCTTCCCAAGGCCGCGGAGGTCGAAATCGGGGTGCTGGACCTGCTGGGCCGCTTGACCCGCCGGCTTTACCGCGGCCGGCTACCCTCCGGTTGGCAGCGCTTCGAGTTCGACGGGCGGGATGATTTTGGAAGAGTGTTACCCTCCGGCCAATATTTTATTTATCTTCACGCCGGGGGAGAAAAACGAGTGGTTAAAACAACCTTTTCCAAATAATCAAAAATAGATGGCAAAACCGGTTCCCCTTTTCCTGTGCTGCGCTTTGCTGTTGATGTTTTCCTGCGCCGCTGCCCAACCGGAAAGCGCCCGGCCGCTCGCCCAAAATCTAATAGCGGCGTATGAGCGCTTTGACTACCCGGAATTCGACCGCCTGTTAGAAATTGCGCTGGCGGAAATCGAAACCTTTCCTTCCCAGGAACAGCGGCAGATTTATCAATATGCGGCGTTCCGCCGGTTTCAGCAGGGAGAGATCCTGCCGGCGGAGGAATTTTTCTGGAAATTGTTAGAAATCGACCCCACCTATAGCCTGGACCCTTTGACGACCCCTCCCAAATTATTGGCTTTGTTCCAGCAAACCAAAGTTCGCTACCTGGAAAACCTCCAGCAGCGCTTGCAGCAGTTGGAGCAGAGCGTCTCCTATAACCCGGTGCCCTGGCGCTCCCTGGTCTTTCCCGGCTGGGAGCAGTGGCGCCGCGGCTACCGCGCCAAAGGGGCCTTGTGGGCGGGCGCCGGGGTGATTTGCATTGCCGGGATCGTGCAGGCAGCCATCCGCACCGGCGATGCCAAAGAAGAGTATGAAAACGCGCTCGAAGCGGAGGAAATCCGCGCCCGCTACCGGGACTACAATCGCCTGTACCAATCGCAATTTTATTGGAGTTATGCCTTTATCGGGGTGTGGCTCTCTTCCCACATCGACGCCTTGTTCTTCTCGCCGCTGAAATCTCCCCGGCAAATTTCCCTGAATCTACATCCTACCCAACCCGCTATCACCCTCTCCATTCAATTTTAAGCTTTCCGGAATTTCTCCAAAACAGATAGCCGATGATCCCTGCAAATTCTGCGAAAAACTCTGCAAAATTTGCATGATTTTTCTTCAAAAAAGAAAACAGCGGCTCGGTTTTGGAATGCTAAGTCTATATATCTTAAATAATTGATAGCGGGAGTGTTCTGAGTATCGCCGCGGTTGGCATATTAGTTGAATTGTCCTCGGTCGTCTAATAACAGAACACTAATGTAAAGGAGATTGACAATGAAATTCTACCGTTTCTTTGCAGTACTGGCCATGTTGGCCTTAGGAGCCTATATCCCGGCGTTGGCCCAGGGAGGGCACCACGGCGGAGGTCACCATGGCGGCGGACCTCATGGCGGAGGCCCCCACGGGGGCGGCCATTGTAACCCCGATTCCCTGGTTCCGATAACCGTTTCCGGCACCGCTATTGTCGATACTACCCACTTGCACCCGATGTATTTCCTGGATGAGAACAACGACGGCGAAGCGGATTATCACCTGAATTTCGGTCCCTGGTGGTACGAACCGGACAGCAGCGGGGCTGTTCGCCCGCTCAACGGCGATTTCATTACCATCGGCGGGGGGCTGCAGGATTCTACCGGGGGAAATTTGCCCATGATCGTAGTTTATGAAATCAACGGCCTGTTCTGGCGGGATCCTTACGACCCGCTCTGGACCGGCGGCCATCATCACGGCGGGCATCACGGCCACGCCCACGGCTGGATGCACGACTCCCTGGAAGTCGTATCGGTCAGCGGCATTGCCATCGTGGATACTACTTTTATGTTCGAGCACTATTTCTTAGATGAAAACGGGGATGAAGTGCCGGATTACTTCCTGAACTTTGGCCCGCCCTGGTATCAGCCGCCTTCCGGCGCTACCCGCCCTGCTAACGGCGACCCCATCGACATCGTCGGCGGCCTGTTCCAACCCGACAGCCTCCTGCCCATGATCGTAGTGTATGAAATCAACGGCCTGGTGTGGCGCGATACTACCGGCATCGGGAACCACCTCGGCGGCGGGCGCTGGATTCATCGTTTCATGAACCAGGCGCAGCAGATCAATACCACCTTTGATCCGCAAGATTGGATGCAGGTCAACCCCGGCTGGCATCAAGGCGGTGGACCGCACCACGGAATGCCGCAGCGCCTCTTCTGCCAGATGGTGGAAATTTATCCCCAGAACGCTCCCGCGCTGGAGAATCAGAATGCTTTCGCGGCGTACGAAGTCGGATTATTCGATGAAATGGGTATGAATTTTCTCTGGCAGCAAGGCCCCATGGGAGGGCATACCCAGTTCGGAAATGCCGTGCAATATCAACTGCATTACAGCGACATTCAGCTCCAGGGCTTCAATATCGATGAATCCGGCATCGCGGTGAAATACTGGAACGCGCAGAGCAATAGCTGGGTGGAGCTGACCGACGTTACGGTGGATGCGGAAAACAATACCGTTACATTTTCCAGCAACGTGGTCAGTACTTACTTTGCGCTCACCGGGGCGGATAATCCCGTCGCGATTGGAGAGCCGGGAGCGCTGCCGGGCGGGTTTGCTCTGAAGCAAAACTATCCCAATCCCTTCAACCCGGAAACCACCATCGAGTTTACCTTGCAGGAGAATACTCAAGTGGTGCTTTCGATCTACAACGTGCTGGGCCAGAAACTGTTCGAGGTTTTGAACGAGCCGAGAACCGCCGGCCTGCACCAGGTGAAATTTGACGGCAGCCTGCTCACCTCGGGGATTTATTTCTACGAATTGAAAGTAGGGAACCAGAGCCAGGTAAAGAAAATGCTCTTGAACAAGTAGTATTTGGCAAATCCTCCCCTCTGAAAGCCCCGGCGCTATTAGCGCCGGGGCTTTTTTATTTTCAAATCCGGTTGAGGATGAGAGATGATTGGAGAATTTTTCGGCGTTTGTGTTTGTGAAAAAAAGATTTTCTTGTTGACAAAGAGAGATTCAATGTGTATTTTCAGATAAAAGAGTCTTAAATATAGGAACTGAGATGTTGCTCTTTTCTAAAACTTGCATCTACGGTATTCGCGCGGTGCTCTATGTAGCGTCCCTGGGAAAGCAGGAGTACGTACCTATCCGGTCGATTTCGGAGCAGCTTAACATCTCCTTCCATTTCCTGACCAAAATTTTGCAGATATTGACCCAACAAAACCTGATGATTTCTTACCGCGGGCCCAACGGCGGGGTTTCCCTGGCAAAACCGGCTGAACAAATCAAACTGATCGAGATCATCGAGGCCATCGACGGTTACAACCTTTTTACGGAGTGCATTCTGGGCCTTCCGGGGTGCGGAACCCAATCCCCCTGCCCCATTCACGCGCAGTGGGCGCTCACCCGGCAAAGTATGCAACAGATGCTCGAGACTACCTCCCTGGCAGAATTGGGCCGGCAAATCAATGAATTAGGGCTGAGGCTTGCAGATAAATGAACCGGTCAAGAAGAGAGTGTTTTAGTATTCGGGTGTTTTAGTGTTTTAAGTGGAACGCACCCCGTACTTAAATACTTGAATACCCGAATTCCAAAACACTTTTGTCAGATTTCCTAAACTAAACTGAGGAGAGTCTTATGTTCAAAGGTAATTTTTCCAAATTGGCGCTGGCGGCAGCGGCCGCCGGCTTACTGCTTTTCTTCCTGACCTGCGGCGAACGTAAAGGCGGCGTGCAGGTCAGCGGCGGCGGAGACCTCGCTGCTATTGCCGAGGCGCGCGGGCTGACCCCCGCAGACCTGGTCGCGGCGGCCAAAACCTACATGCCCACCGGCAGGCACGATGAGTACTACCTTTTTGGCTCCGGCGGGCATTCCGGCCAGGTGCTGGTCATCGGGGTTCCCTCCATGCGGCTGCTGAAAGTGATCGGGGTGTTCACCCCGGAACCCTGGCAGGGATGGGGCTATTCTAAAGAAACCCGGGAAGTGCTGAAAGCCGGCAGCCCCGCGGGCAAAGAGCTGAACTGGGGCGACACCCATCACCCCGCCCTCTCGGAAACCAACGGCGATTATGACGGGCAGTTCCTGTTCATCAACGACAAGGCCAACGCCCGGGTGGCGGTCATCGACCTGCGCGATTTCGAGACCAAGCAAATCATCAAAAATCCCCTGAGCATGAGCGACCACGGCGGAACCTTCGTGACTCCCAATACCGATTGGGTGATCGAAGGCGGCCAGTACGCCATGCCCTGGAGCGGAGAGTATGCTCCCCTGGATCAATACAAGGAAAAATACCGCGGCATGGTCACGTTTTGGAAGTTCGACCGCGCCAAAGGGCGAATCCTTGCCGAGCAATCCTTTGCACTGGAGCTGCCGCCCTACTGGCAGGATCTTTCCGACGCCGGAAAACTGGTCAGCGACGGCTGGATCTTCATGAATTCCTTCAACACCGAAATGGCGACCGGCGGCATCGAAGAAGGAAATCCTCCCTTCGAAGCCGGCGCTTCCCAGCGCGATATGGATTATCTCCACGTGATCAATTTGAACAAAGCGGCGGAGTTGTTCCGGGCCGGTAAAACCAACAAGATCAACGGTTTTAACGTGCTTCCCCTAAGCGTTTCCGCAGCGGAAGGCGTGCTCACCTTCATTCCCGAGCCCAAAAGCCCCCACGGGGTGGACGTGGCCCCCGACGGTAATTACCTGGTCATTTCCGGCAAGCTGGATCCCCACGCCACTATTTACAATTTTACCAAGATCAAAGCGGCTATCGAGAGCGGCAATTTCAGCGACAAAGATGAATTCGGCGTGCCGATCCTGAATTTCGACGACGTGGTGGACGCGCAGATAGAACTCGGCTTAGGCCCCCTGCACACCCAGTTCGACCCCAACGGCTATGCCTACACCAGCCTGTTCTTAGAAAGCGCCGTCGCGCGTTGGACCATGGGAGGCGATTGGGCCCAAAAACACGGCAGGGAGCCCTGGACCCTGGTGGATAAAGTGTCCGTGCATTACAACGTCGGCCATATCTGCACCGCCGAGGGCGACAACGTGAACCCGGACGGCAAATACCTGGTCTCTTTGAATAAATGGGCGGTGGATCGCTTCGGCAACGTGGGGCCGCTGCTGCCGCAGAATTTCCAGTTGATCGACGTTTCCGATACCCGCGGCGCCATGCAGTTGTTGTACGATATGCCCATCGGGGTCGGGGAGCCGCACTACGCCCAGATGATCAAGGCGGACAAGATCAAATCCTGGGAAGTCTATCCGGAAGTAGGCTGGAATCCCGGAACCCAATCCAAAGATCCCAACGGCATCATGCCCGGCCAGGAAAAGGTCGAGCGCAACGGCAAGAAAGTGGAAATCTGGATGAGCGCCATGCGCAGCCACTACAACCCCGAACGGGTGCAGGTAAACAAGGGCGATCATGTAACCTGGCACATCACCAACGGGGAGCGCGCCAAAGATGCCACCCATGGATTCGGACTGCCCTATTTTAATTTCAATCTCAGTATCGAACCGGGCGAAACCCAGACCATCGAATTCGTAGCCGACCAGGCCGGGGTTTATCCTTTCTATTGCACGGAGTTCTGCTCCGCCTTGCACTTGGAAATGACCGGGTACTTGCTGGTGAAACCGTAATGCAGGGAGCG
>CAZFVV010000105.1:0-5029 GCA_964522165.1 uncultured Calditrichaceae bacterium | reverse complement strand
CCTTGCACTTGGAAATGACCGGGTACTTGCTGGTGAAACCGTAATGCAGGGAGCGTGAAACGTGAAGAGTGATGCGTAAAAAGTCACGTTTCACGCTTCACTAAAAACCAATTCGTACCTTTAAGCGAGAGTTTACTATGAAAGAGATGGATTTAATCGTCGGCCCGCGCATTCCGGCGGAAATGTTGAAGAATGAACGGAAGCGCTTCCTCCTCCCCACCCTGTTGTTAGGAGCGGCGGGCATCTGCTTGTTGATTTCCATTTTCCTGCCCTACTGGCGAATGACCCTGCACGCGCCCCAATATCCCGGGGGGCTGCAAATCCAATTGTACGTGAACCAGGTGAAGGGCGACGTGGATGAGATCGACGGGCTGAACCATTATATCGGGATGCGCTCCATGAAGGACGCCGCGCCCCTGGAACGCTCCCTGAGCATTATTATGATCGCTGGCATCGTGCTGTTAGCGGTCGGCGCGATTTACATTCACAGCCCGGTGGCGGCGTTTTTCAGCTTCCCGGCGTTCTTGTTCCCGGCGATTTTCTTAGGCGACCTGTACTTCTGGATGCGCAATTTCGGGCTGAACCTGGACCCCAAAGCGCCTCTCAGCAGTTCCGTCAAACCCTTCGTGCCCCCGATCTTAGGCACCGGCATGGTGGGGCAGTTCAAAACCGTGGCGACCTGGGATATCGGGCTGTATTTGGCGCTCCTCGCTTCCCTTCTAATCGTGGTAGGGTTATATTACCACCGCAAAGCGTATAAGCCCCTGTTAGAAGCGCGGCTGAAGGGGAAGTGAGAAGTGGGAAGTGGGAAGTAAGAAGTGAGAGGGTGGTGAAGATTCACTTCTGACTTGCAACTTACCACTTCAGGCAGCATTTGAAACGAAGAAGATGAAAACCATGCGGAAAATTTTGAAATACCTTTTCGGAAGCATTCTCCTCGTCGCGGGCCTCTGCCCGGCGGCTTTCGCGGTTCCCCAAACTCTGGTGGTATCTCCGCAAGGACCTTACACGGAGTTGAGCGCCGCCCTGGCGGATGCCCGCGACGGCGACACTATAGAAGTTCGCGGCGGAGAATATGCCGGGCCCCTCAAAATCGAAAGATCCGTCACCCTGCTCGGGCAGGGCTGGCCGGTTATCGACGGGAACAACCGCGGCGGGGTGGTAGAATTCGCCACCCCCGGCATTCGTATGCAGGGATTCATCATCCGCAACAGCGGCATCTCCCTCGACCATGAGGACGCGGGAATTTCCGTGAACGCCCCCCGGGCGGTGATTGAAAATAACCGGATTCTCCACGTACTCTTCGGCATCTACATGCGCAAAGCGGACAGCAGCGTGGTTCGCAACAACACCATCAGCGGGAAAGAAGAGTTGGCGGTTCCCCGGCGCGGCGACCTGCTCCGCGCCTGGTACAGCAATGCGATTTTGATCGAGTCCAATACCCTGCAACACGGGCGGGACATGATCATCTGGTTCTCCAAAAATTCGGTGGTGCAGCATAACCGGGTCACCAACGCCCGCTACGGCATTCATTTCATGTACAGCGACGACTGCCTGGCGGAATACAACCTGCTGACCGGAAACTCGGTCGGGGTTTACTTCATGTACAGCCGCCGCCTCACCCTGCGGCATAATACCATCGCCTACAACCGCGGTCCCAGCGGTTTCGGCATCGGGTTGAAGGATTTCGACGACGGGTTGATTGAAGAGAACCTGGTAGTGGATAACCGGGTGGGTATTTACGTGGATAACTCTCCCCGGGAAGTTTCCAGCAGTATGACCTACAACGGAAACGCCATCGCCTATAACGACGTGGGCGTCAGCCTGCTCTCCTTCGGGCGGCGCAGCGACCTGCTCAACAACAGTTTTGTGGAAAATTACGAGCAGGTGAGCATCCAGGGGAGCGTCGAAGCGGGCGGGAACCAGTGGCATAATAATTACTGGAGCGATTACGCGGGATACGACCGGGAACGCGACGGCTTCGGGGACCTGCCCTACAAATCGGAAAAACTGTTCGAGAATTTGATGGAGCGCCATCCCGGCCTGCGTTTATTCATTTACAGCCCGGCCATCCAGGCGCTTGATTTCGCCGCCCGCGCCTTCCCGATGGTGCGCCCGCAGCCAAAATTAGAAGACCCCCAGCCGCGCATGGCAGCCCGCATACCCGCCGGATTGCCGGGTATGCGCCTGCCCACCCGCTGGCCCCTGGCATTGGCGGCCGCGGGGCTGTTGATTTTCGGGGTATTGCTAACCTTAGGATTGTCGCGAAAATCCGGCGTATTTGAAGGCGTTTCCCTGGGTATCAAATTCAAGAGAGCCGGAGGTGAAATTCCCCTCATTATCAATGAAGGGAATTTAAGTGGAAGGTCCCTTAGCCTGGAATCTGTACCGGCACAATCACCCGGCGATCCCTTAGAACAACAAGCACATTCTGCCGGAACTCCCCCCGCCGGGCTTATACAAGGAGCAAACATGATGATTCAAGCCCAAAACCTGACCAAATCCTTCGGAAAACTAATTGCGGTCGATAAAGTCAGCTTTCAAATCAACCCCGGCGAGGCGGTGGCCTTCTGGGGCTCCAACGGAGCCGGGAAAACCACCCTGCTGCGCTGCCTGTTAGGAGTGATTCCCTTCGAGGGAGAGGTGCGCATCAACGGATTCGACGTGGTCAAAAACAGCAAAGCCGCGCGCCGGGTGATCGGGTTCGTTCCCCAGGAAATCAGTTTTCACGACAACCTGAGCGTGCGGGAAACCCTGGCCTTCTACGCCCGGCTGAAAAAAACTACCCCGGGCTCCATCGCCGAGCGGGCAAAGCGGTTGAACCTGGAGCCGCACCTGAGAAAGACCGTCAAGGAGCTTTCCGGGGGGATGAAGCAGCGGTTGGCCCTGGCCATTGCCCTGTTAGCGGAGCCGCCGCTGCTGTTCCTCGATGAGCCTACCGCCAATTTAGACATGAAATCCCGGGACGATTTCCTGGAGCTTCTCGGCCAGCTCAAAAAGGCCCGGAAAACCATCGTTTTCTCCTCCCACCGCATGGAAGAGGTGTTTTCTTTTGCCGACCGGGTGCTGGTGCTCGACCAGGGACGGCTGATCGCCGACGCCCCGCCGAAGGAAGTGTACCAGCAATTAGGGAAACGCACGCTGCTGCGTATCTACCTCTCCCCCGCCCTGCTCTCGCCCGCCCGGGAAATCCTGGAAACGAACGGTTTCAGCGTCTCTCAAAACGGAAGCGGGTTAAAAGTGCAGGTCGATTCCCACTCCAAAGGCCAGCCCATCAGCCTGCTGGCCGGCGCCGGCGTGGCGGTGGAAAATTTCGATTATGAAATCGAAAAATAACATCCCCCCTGCCCCCCTTCAAAGGGGGGGTCTCGAATCTACTCCCGGAAATTCCCCCTTTGAAGGGGGATACAGGGGGATGTAAATCACTAAATTCATAGACCAATATACCTGTAAGAGTAAGCCATGAATCTCGATTTCCAAAACGTGCTGTTGTTAACCCGTAAAGAGATGCTTGACGCCCGGCGGAACCGCTGGTTCATTCTTTACACGGCAATATTTGCCGGGCTGTCGCTGGCGCTGTCCTGGCTGGGGCTTTCCGGATTGGGCGGCTACGGCCTTTCCGGTTTCGGGCGCACCACCGCCAGTATGGTGAATTTAGTGCTGCTCATCGTGCCGCTGATGGGGCTGACCCTCGGCGCGGTGAGCTTAGCCGGGGAGCGGGAGCGGGGAACCCTGCTCTACATTCTCACCCAGCCGGTTTCGCGCATCGAGGTGCTGTTGGGCAAATTTTCCGGGGTGGGCCTTTCCCTGTTGGGCGCGCTGGTGTTAGGCTTCGGCCTGAGCGGCTTTTTGATTGCCTGGCACGGCGGCGCTACCCGCGCGGGCGGCTACCTGGCCCTGGTGGGACTCACCTTTTTGCTGGCGCTGGCCAGTTTGGGGCTGGGGATGCTCATTTCCAGCGCCCTGCGCAAGGCCGACACGGCCGTGGGCGTTTCCCTGTTCGCCTGGCTGATCCTGGTGTTCTTCGGCGACTTAGGCGTTATGGGTTCCTCCCTCACCATGAAACTGAGCATCGAGCATCTCTTTGCGCTGTCGCTGGTTAATCCGCTCCAGGTTTTCAAGCTGAGCGCCATCTTCATCCTCTACGGAAACCTGGAAATCTTCGGCCCGGTGGGTTTGTACGCGGTGCGCACCTACGGCGCTAACCTGCTGCCGATGTTGTTGGGAATTTTAATGCTGTGGATTGTATTAGCCTTCAGTTTTTCCTATCTTAGCTTCAAAAAAAGAGGTGCGCTATGAAAAACAGGCCTGCGTTCAAAGCGATTTGGCTGCTTGCGCTGCTGCTGTGGGGATGCGGTTCCGGCGCGGACCCGAATCGCCCCCCGCAAATTCGCTATGGCGAAGACGCCTGCGACCGCTGCCAGATGATCATCAACGAAGCCCGTTACGCCGCGGGGTACGTTTTACCCAACGGCCAGGATCGCCGCTTCGATGACATCGGCTGCATGTTGAAACACCACCAGCAGCAGCAGGAACCGGTAGCTAATTTCTGGGTGGTCGATTACCAGAGCCGGGAATGGATCAACGCTAAAAACGCGGTTTTTGTGAAAAGCGGCGAAATTACCACCCCGATGGCCTCCGGCATCATCGCACTGGCCAGCCGGGACCACGCCGAGGAAATCGCTGCCCAAACCGGCGAGGCTAATATTCTGACTTTTGAAGAATTGGTGAGTAGTAGGTAAGTGTGCGCTTAAACGTGGTCAGAGACAAAATCCTTGAATCCTCGTTCCCAAAGTCTCTTTGGGAACGCAATTGCCAGCAAAACTCCCATTTCGCGTGTTATTGCGTTCCAAAACAGGAGTTTTGGAACGAGTTTGTTGCTGAATTTTGTATTTTTATCTCGACCACGATTAAGCGCACTTCTACCGAGTAGTAAATATAATTGCCAATTGGCAATTATATTTTGGGGCTTTCAAATAGTTCTACTTTAAGACTTTGAGGGAAAAGAGCAAAAGTGAAGACTTATCAA
>CAZFVV010000104.1:0-18169 GCA_964522165.1 uncultured Calditrichaceae bacterium | reverse complement strand
GGAACGGGTGTTGCCGCGGGCGCACTGGATCGACATCAACCGGCTGCTCGTCCCCAGCTCCGCGGTGCTCAGCAGCGACAACAAATTAGTGGGCTTGCTTTTCGCGGGCAGTAATACTTCTACCATCATCAACCGCATCCAGAACGTGTTCTCGGCCCTGAATATTACGCTGTGAATACGTAATGCGTAACTCGTATTGCGTAATGCGTATTCCGTTTGGTTACGCATTACGTTTTACGCGTTACGAAATGCGCAATTCGCAACTATGTTGTACTCCCTCGGAGTGCCCCTATGGCGAACGATATGGAAAAAATCCGCCAGTTGAAGCGCGCCTACGAGCGCGCGTGGATGGCCATGGATGGCGTGGTGGCGGTGGGAATCGGGCTGGCTTCCAGCGGAAGCGCCGCCATTATTGTGTCGGTGAGCCGCAATCTTCAGACCCTGCGGGACCAAGTCCCCCGCACTGTCGAGGGCGTTCCGGTGGAAGTGGTGGAGACCGGCGAGATCAACGCCCTGTGAGCCTCCGGCGGGCTATTTTCGCAAGAGGCCCGGGAAAAATAAGGGCGTGAGGCTATGGGTATGGGGTAAAAGGAAAATAATCCCCTCATACCTTTACCCACACCCTGCGGGGTATTAGCCGGCTCAAAAAATAAAACCGCAACTGAACTTTCCCAATTTCGTTACCTTTCCTGCCTGGTAAAAATAGTTTCGGATAAACGACTAACTCATGACTGAAGGAGAATCAAAATGACCCTTCGTAAAACGGCTTATTTGTGGATGATTATCCTGGCGGGAAGCCTGAGCGCCTGCGGCGGCGACATGGCGGTAAATAAAACCATCCGGGTGGAAGACGGGGAAACCCGCCGGGGGGACGTTTCTACCGTCAACGGGGACGTCATTGTCGGCAACGACTGCACCATCCAGGGCGATTGCCAGTCGGTGAACGGGGAGATCGAGATCGGCGAACGCTCCACGGTCGATGATGTAAGCTGCGTGAACGGCAGAATTACGGTCGGCGAAGGCTCCGCGCTGCGGGGGGACGCCAGCACCGTGAACGGCAGAATTTCCCTGGCCGGGTCGGAAGTGGGAGGAGAAGTTAGCACGGTCAACGGGGATATTCGCCTGAGCGATAGCCGGGTGAAGCGCAATATCGAAACCGTCAACGGCAACGTCACCCTCCGCCAGCAGTCCGTGGTGGAGGGCGATATCGTCATTCATGACACCCACGGCCCCTCAAAGCCTAAACGCCAACTGACCATCCGTTTAGAAGAGGGATCGGTGGTGGAAGGCGATATCCTGGTGAAAGATGATAACGTAGAAGCGGTGGTGTATTTATCCGGGGACAGCAAGGTTCAGGGCCGCATCGAGAACGCGGAAGTGGTGAAGGAGTAAGAGTAAAAAGTAAGGTGTTCAAGTGTTATCGTGTTCTGGTGTTTTAGTATGGCGTGTTTTCGCATTAAAACGCCGTAACACTAAAATATCCTCATTCCCTCTCATGCAAAGCGCTCAGGGCACATTCATCGAAACCTGGGAGCGGTTGGACGCGCTGCTCTGGCAGCACCGGGAATTCTGGCAGTTTCGCCCTTTCGAGCACCTGGAACTGCCCTGGAAATCGCGCTTTCCGGAACTGTGCGCCTGGCTGGAGTCGTTGTCGCAGGAGGAGATCGATTTACTGGACCCCCAGCCGGCGCGGCTAAGTGAGGCGCTTGCTCCCTGCCTTCCCGAGGCCCCGGCGCTGGAAGCGCTTACCCCCCTTCCACAATTCCCGAAAAACGCGCGGATCATTGACGAACGGATCAATTACCGGATGCCGGAGCGAAAGTGGCGGCAGATTCGCGCTTTCGCCGCCAGCGTTCCCCTGAACGGGCGCCCGCTGCTGGAGTGGTGTTCCGGCATGGGTCACCTGGGCCGGCTGCTGGCGCGCATGCAGGAAGCCCCGCTGGAGTGCCTCGAGAAAAGCGCCGAATTGTGCGAAAAAGGGAGCGCGCTGGCCCGCCGGAACGGGGTGCGGCTGGTCTTTCACCCGTTTGATGTGCTTTCGCCGGAAGTTTCTCGATATTTGAAGCCCGGCCAGCACGTGCTGGCGCTGCACGCCTGCGGGGATCTGCACCGCAAATTGCTTCAGGAAGCGGCGCGCATTCCGCTTGCCGCGCTCAGCCTGGCGCCCTGCTGCTACCACGCCACCAGCGCCGAATTTTACCGGCCGCTCTCGTCGCCGGGGCAGCGCAGCCCGCTCCAACTGACCCGCTTCGATTTGCAACTGCCCCTCCAGGAGACCGTGGTGGCCAACCGGCGCGCCATCCGCCTGCGGCGGCGGGAAATCGGCTGGCGGTTAGGGTTTGACCTGCTGCAACGGGACGTTCGCGGGGTGAACCGCTATTTGAACGTTCCCTCGGCCCGGGAAAGCCTCCTGGGCGGGGATTTTCCCGGCTTCTGCCGCTGGGCCGCGGCCAAACGCAACGTTTCCCTGCCGCACCGGGTCGATTTTGAATTCTACGAAGGCCGCGGGGAGGAACGCCGGATCGCCATTTCCCGTATGGAGCTGCTGCGCCATCTCTTCCGCCGCCCCCTGGAAATCTGGCTGCTGTTAGATTACGCCATGTTCTTAGGCGAGCGGGGCTACCGGGTGCAGGTGGGAGAGTTTTGCGAGAAATCGTTGACTCCCCGAAACGTGCTGCTCCACGCGGAGCGGGAGGGAGACTAGGGGGAGGATACAATTGGCAATTGCTAATTGGCAATTGCCAATTATAGGGGCAGGGCGGGGAAAAATTGTTTATCCTTTTCCCGTTCCTCCCGGGTGGCTATATTAGGGGCAAATTCAGTCAATGAGGCCGGTTCATGAAAAAATGCCGTAAACATCGCCCGCTGATCCCGGAATATTGGCTTTACTGGACCTATCTCCGCCCGGAATTGCTCCGCCTGCCCCTGCGCAGCAGCGAAGGGCAGAGCCTGGCCATCATCGAGCCGGGACGCCGGAACGAGGATAACGGCCCGGACTTTATCAACGCGATCCTGGATATCAACGGCCTGCGCTGCCGCGGCGACGTGGAATTCCATCTCACCCCGCAGGATTGGTTCCGGCACGGCCACTCCCAGGATGAACGCTACCGCAACGTGGCGCTCCACGTCCTCTGGGACGCTCCCGGGGGCATCCCGGCCGGCTTGCAGGGGCGTTTCCCGCACCTGCTGCTGCGCTCCCACTTGAATATTCCGGAAGAGGCCTGGCGGGCGTATATGGCCGGGCTGGAAGGAGCTTCCGATTCCGGGAATCCCCGTTTCGAGGCCCCCGCCTCCCTCTCCCCGGCTCGAATTGCCGACCTGGCCGAGCAGCGTTTCCGGCGCAAGATCGAGCGATTGCGAAGCTGGCAGCGGCAGTTCTCCCCGGAAGAACTGCTCTACATCGCCCTGGCCGAAGCGCTGGGATATTCCAAAAACAAATTCCCCTTTCGCCAATTGATGTGGGAGTGCCCCCCCTCCCGGGTGTACGCAGCCATTCCGCCCCTGCAGCGTTCCCCCCTCTCCTTCTGGATCTACTTAGCCCTGCGGGGCGGGTTGCTCCCCCCCGCGGCGGTTTCCCGGAAATGCCCCCTGCCGCCCTCCCTGGCCGGGGAAGTGCGGGAAATCTACGAACGCTTTGCCCGGCGGGGAATTTACCCGCTGTTAGCCCTGCGGGACTGGAACTTCTCCCGCCTGCGCCCCTCCAACCATCCCACCCTGCGCCTGGCCGCCCTGGCGCAGTTGCTCTACCAGCACCAGTCGCCCGGTTTGTGGGAAAAATTGCTGGCCGTGGCCATGCAGCGGCTGCCCCTCGGCGCCATCCTGCCGGGCTGGGTGGATTGTTTCCGGTGCAGCCCGGCCGAGCCGCTGGCGGCGGTATTAGGCCATTTCCTCCATTTTAGCCGGCTGCCCGGGCGGATGATCGGGGCAACCCGGCTGAAACAGTTCTTTGTGAACGGCTTGCTGCCCCTGCTGATCAGCTGGGCGGAGCTTAGCGGCAACCTGGGGTTCCGGGCCTACCTGGAAGGGCTTTTCGAGACCTTCCCTTCCGCCGAGGACCCCGGGGTAATTCGCCGCCAGATCCAATTCATTTCCGATCCGGTCTTGGCCCGCCGGGTCGCGCAATCCGCTTTTTACCAGCAGGGGATGCTGGAATTCAGGGCATCCCGGGCCGCGCTGCAACCATAAACCCTGGCGCTGGTGTGATCGAATAGCTAAAGCAACAGCCCTTAACCATTTAACCATCCAACCATTCAACCATCCAACCATTTAACCATCCCCCTCTAAACCCGGAACGCCCATGAAACCCTTTATCGAGACGCTGAAAAGAACCCTGGTCAAAATACCCGCCTCGGATCTGCCCTCCCCGGTGATCACCTACCTGGTGGCCGAGAAATGCTGGCGGCTGGAGAATCCCTACGAGCTGGCCGCGGGAACGACCCTGCCGCAGGATCCTCAAACGGCGCTGAAGATCCCCGCGGGATTCAAATTCGACCTGGCCTCCATTCCCCGGCCGCTGTGGTGGCTGATCGCGCCCTTCGAACTCTCTATTGCCGCCCCGCTGGTGCACGATTTTCTCTATCGCTCCGGCGGCAACCCCCCGCAGGATTCGGTAACCCCGCCGCGCTCCTATACCCGCAAAGAAACCGACCAGATTTTCAAGCACCTGATGAAACGCGAGCGGGTTAAGCCCTGGCGCATGAACAGCGCCTACCTGGCGGTGCGCTGGTTCGGCGGGAAGGCCTGGAAGGATTGAACCCGCGGCAAGGAGCCGCACGGCGCGAATCTCCCTCCAAATTAACAAACCCGTAAACGAAATCCGCCCCGCCTCGTATTAAGGAGATGGCAATTTAGAAAATCTCATTCATTCTTCTGAGAAAGGAGAACCGGATGAATTTATTAGCTATCTCCGCGACTCCCCGGGCATTTTCCACCCGCCTGCCTTTCCGCAACCTCATCCTCGGCATGGCCCTGCTGCTCAACGCAACGGTTTCCGGTTCGCTGCACGGGCAGCCCCGCCCCGCCCCGGCGCAGGAGGCGCGCCCGCGGTTCGAGCACATCACCGTGGCCGAGGGGCTGCCGGAAAATAGCGTCAACTGGATCATCCAGGATCGCCTGGGGTTTTTGTGGATGAGCACCCAGAACGGGCTGGTCAAATATGACGGCTACGCCTTCACCACCTACATGTTCGAACCCAATAATCCCCAAAGCCTCAGCGACCGCAACCCGATGGAAATCTTAGAGGACCACCTCGGGAATATCTGGGTGGGAACCCTGCGGGGCGGTCTGAACATGTTCAACCGCGCCAGCGAAACCTTCACCCATTACCGGCATGATGAAAACGACCCGGCCAGCCTGAGCGACGACGGCGCTTTGACCCTGTACGAGGATAAGGCCGGCACGCTGTGGGTCGGCACCACCGGGGGATTGAACCGCTTCGACCGCCGGAGCGGCACTTTTACCCGTTACCGCCACGATCCCGGCAATCCCCGCAGCCTCAGCAACGACCGGATTTACGCCATCCGGGAAGATCGCCTGGGCAACTTTTGGATCGGCACTCACAAGGGATTGAATCAATTCGAGCGCCGCAGCGGCGCGTGCCGGCGCTACCTGCACAACCCCGCTGATCCCGCCAGCCTGAGCCACAACACGGTTGCATTTCTATATGAGGACGCGGCAGGCGTTTTGTGGGTTGGCAGCGACGGGGGCGGGCTGAGCCGCTTTGACAGGGAGAAAAGAGCCTTCAAACATTACCGCTACCATCCGCAGGACCCCGCCAGCCTGAGCAGCGACCGGGTTTACTCCATTTTAGAAGATGGCAGCGGCAACTTCTGGGTGGGAACCTTCGGCGGGGGGCTGAACCGCTTCGACCGGGAAACGGAGGCTTTTACCCGCTTCCGGAATTCTCCCAACGATCCCGCCAGCATCAGCGGCGACGCCATCCGCTTCGTGTTCCAGGATCGCTCCGGGGTGCTGTGGATCGGCACTTTCCTGAACGGGTTGAATAAGCTGGATCAATCCGGCGGCAAGTTTGCGCACTACCGTAACGTGCCGGGCGATCCCGCCAGCCTGAACAACAACCGGGTGTGGGCGCTGCACCAGGACCGGGAGGGAATTCTGTGGATCGGCACCGATGGGGGCGGTTTGAGCAAATTCGACCGCCGCAGCGGGAAGTTCACGGCTTATACGCACGATCCCGCCGATCCGCGCAGCGTGAGCAGCAATTACGTGGGAATCATCTATGAAGACAGATCCGGGGCCTTGTGGATCGGCACTTACGGCGGCGGGTTGAGCCGCTTCGACCGCAGGAAAGAAATTTTTACCCGCCACGCCCCCCATCCCGGTGCGCCGGACAGCTTAAACAACGGCCTTATCCATGCGATTTTTGAGGACTCCTTCGGGGCGCTATGGATCGGCACCCTCGGCGGGGGATTGAATAAATTGGATCGTGAAAAGAAGGTTTTCACCCATTACCTCTACGATCCGAAAATGCCGCAGCGCCTGGGCAGCCCGCGCATCAACGCCATCCGGGAAGACGCCGTGGGAACCCTGTGGATCGGCAGCGACGGGATGGGGCTGCTCCGCTACGAGCGGGCCGCCGACAGCTTTACCCGCTTCTACGATCCCGAAAAAGGGCTGGATATTATCCTGAACATTTACGAAGACCGCGCCGGGCGCTTGTGGATCGGCACTTACCGCGGGGGGCTGCATTTATTCGACCGGATTAGCGGAACCAGCACCGCTTTCACGGAAAAAGACGGCCTGCCCCACGCCGCGGTCAAGGGCATTTTAGAAGACGAGGCCGGCAACCTGTGGTTAGGCGGGGAGCGGGGATTGGTGAAATTCGATTACGAAAACCGAACTTTCCGCAGCTATGACGCCGCGGACGGCTTGCAGGGCAGCCATTTCAATTTCAACGCCGCCTGCAAGGGAGCGGATGGATCGCTATATTTCGGGGGGATCAACGGGTTCAATTGCTTCCATCCCGCGCGGTTGGAAGACAACCGGGTTCCCCCGCCGGTAGCCCTGACCAATTTCAAGATTTTTAACCAGCCAATCACGGTGGGTGAACGTTCGCCTTTGCCGGCGCACATCAACGTGGCCGGGGAGATTCGCCTCGCTTATTGGCAAAACGACGTCTCCCTGGAATACGCTGCCCTGCATTTCAGCCGCCCGGAAAAGAACCTCTACGCCTTCAAGCTGGAAAATTATGAGGATGAATGGCGGCAGGTGGGCGCGCAGCGCATCGCCACTTATACCAACCTGCAACCGGGCGAGTACCGCTTCCGGGTGAAGGCGGCCAACCGCGACGGAATCTGGAATGATGAAGGGGCTTCGGTTCGGATCATCATCACCCCGCCGTTCTGGTCAACCGTCTGGTTCCGGGCGATCATGGCCGCGCTGCTGTTAGGGACACTGTTTGCCGGGTACGAGTGGCGATTGCGAACCATTAAAGCGAAGAAAAGAGAGCTGGAAAGCCGGGTGCAAGAAAAAACCGCGGCGGCGGAAGCGCTCTCGGGCGCGCTGGCGGAGGTGGAGCGCCTGAAAAACCGCCTGCAAGCGGAGAACGTCTATTTGCAGGACGAGATCAAATTCGTTCACAACTTCGAGAATATCATCACCCGCAGCGAAGGGTTCAAAAAAATCCTGCGCAGCGTGGAGCAGGTGTCCTCCACGGACGCCACGGTATTGATCTTAGGCGAATCCGGCACCGGCAAGGAACTGCTGGCGCGCGCCATCCACAATATCAGCCCGCGGGGAGGGCGGCCGCTGGTGAAGGTCAATTGCGCCGCGCTGCCGGCCAACCTCATCGAAAGCGAGCTGTTCGGGCACGAAAAAGGCGCCTTTACCGGGGCGATTTGCCGCAAAATCGGGCGGTTTGAACTGGCCGACGGGGGAACGATCTTTTTGGACGAGATCGGCGACCTGCCCCCGGAGCTGCAATCCAAATTGCTGCGGGTGCTGCAGGAGGGGGAATTCGAGCGGTTGGGCAGTTCCCAAACCCTCATGGTGAACGTGCGGGTCATTGCCGCCACCAACCGCGACCTGGAGAAAGCTCTGGCGACGGGCGGTTTCCGGGAGGACCTCTATTACCGTTTGAACGTTTTCCCGATCACCATCCCGCCGCTGCGGGAGCGCAAAGAAGATATTCCCCTGCTGGTAAAGCACTTTGCCAAAATCTACGGCCGCAAGATCGGGCGGGAGATCGAAGCCATTCCCCAAGCGGTGTTGGATTCTCTACAGCAATACCACTGGCCGGGGAACGTGCGGGAGCTGGAAAATATCGTGGAGCGGGCGGTGATCGTCAGCCGGGGAAAGCAGTTGCGGCTCGGCGACTGGCTGCCCGCTAACGGCGTTTCCCACAACGGCGAAGCGCGAAACGGGGGGAACCATTTTTCCACCCTGGAAGAAAGCGAGCGCCGGCATATCCTCGAGGCGCTGCTGGCGAGCGGCTGGCGGGTGAGCGGGGAGAGAGGCGCGGCGAAGATGTTAGGCATCAATCCCAAGACCCTGGAATCGCGGATGCGGAAATTGAACATCCGGCGACCCGTAGAGACGTTGCATGCGTAGAGACGTTGCCCCGAGGGGGCAGGCATGCAACGTCTTTACCACCCCCCAACCAGCTGCGCTGCCGGCGCGGAACGGCATGCCGGAAGCGTTCTGCATGGAATGCGGGAAGCCGGCGACGCGGTTGTGCGTACAATGTTTATATGAAGAGGAACAGGGGGGACATTGTGCGACGAACACGCAAAAACCCATCCGCACGATGATTACGGAGACCCGATGCCGCTGTTAAACTCGCCCCGGGTAGGTATGTTCGGGTATGACGGGCGGCAACACCGCCGTTTTGAGAGATGGAAGTTCGTAAAATCCGATCCGCCCCTGCCCTTTGGCGGCATTAAGGAAAGCGGCTACGGGCGGGAATTATCCCGCCATGGCATTAAGGAATTTGTGAATATTAAGACGGTTTATATCAAATGACGCCGGGTTATATTGAGTCATTGGCTTTGGGGTTGGGGCGCTGGATTAATGGATTGTTGGATGGTTGAAATGCTGATTTGCGGGGGAATTTGATTCTGTTGGGGTGGAATTGCTCTGCGCCGGATGATTATGGGTGAAGATGGTTGATATAAAACTTACGGTGTTTAATTCCATCTGAAGCAGAGTAACGGAATAACGGAATCGGTAAACAACGATAGAAATAACCATGAGTCTCCGACATAAAAATATTACTATCAGTTAAAATTTTTACTTTTTTATTTGCCTTTAGAAAAAATTTTTGTATATTAGAACAGTTCTTTGACAGAAATACTCACCAGGGCTTTTGGTAACAACTGACCAGTTGTTATTTGAGGCCTATTTAGTTAGGCAGTGGCACAAGCCACCTTTCTGACCACGGCATCTTTGTATATCTATGTCTCTCATCAATGGTATACGCCAGGAAACGCCAACCCGAAATTATTGGAGATTAAAGTGAGTCACGATGGATGGCAGTTGTTACTGAAGACGCCAGGCAGTAATGAAGCTGCCCTAAATCAAAAGGAGATTTACAATGAGTAAATCTTATGACCCTGGTGAGTTAGCCGTTGGATTAGGGCTAATTCTCGAGAAAAACCGTGACTCACTTACGGTTACAGAGATTCATCTCTTGGCTGAGGCAATTGTGACGTTGGAGAGCTTGTCTAATCCCAACGCTGTGCAGGGTAGTACGAGCATAGCCGAAAAAGGCCTCCAAGTTATTACAAATCTGCTGAGATTCTTCAGCTGCCTCGATATCATTAAACAATTGACCGAGCTGTTGTAATGGTAGTTTTGATGAGCAACGGGTGGTCGAACGTGAAGATGAACAAAGCTGTGATAATGTCTGTAACCGTCTCCTTTAATTTCTCAACAATCCATCAAAATATAGTGAGGTGCATATGCAGATAGGTGAAGCCATAAAGACTTTACGCAAAAAGAAGCACCTTAAGCAAAATGAATTGTCAAATGTATGTGGTATTTCTCAGACATATCTTTCCCAAATAGAAAACAACAAAAGACAGCCTACAATAGATGTGTTACAGATTATTGGGAACCAACTCGGCGTGCCGGTGCCGGTCATATTGTTTTTAGCGTTGAGTGAACAAGATGTCTCAGACCAAAAGCGTGAGCTTTTCAAAATACTTAACCCTTCAATTGAAAAATTTATAACAGAAATTTTCCTCAGCAACAACCATGATACACAAACCTAAGCGACTAGAATACTACCTCAAGTGCCCATTGGCAAAGTTAATTGATATCGTTGATAATATTGACAGATATTACTACGAAGATAAGACAGTAAAGAAAAACCCCGACGGCTCACCAAAAATTAAAAATAGTGAAATACAATACCGAACATTATACCCAAGCACAGGGTTACTTAAAACTGTCCAAGAGGCCATTAAAGACCGGATTCTTTCGAAGATAGAATTTCCACTGCACATCCAGGGTGGGGTAAAGAAAAAAAGCAACATTACCAATGCCAAACGACACCAAGGGAAAAAATATCACTTCCGCACCGATCTGTCGGAATTTTATCCGTCTATTAGCTATAAGATGGTCTATGACATGTTTATTAGGAACGGTTTTTCTCCTGATGTCAGCCGACTTTTAACGCAATTAACCACCTACAAAGGTGAGTTACCCCAAGGAACGCCCACCAGCACTCACATAGCCAATCTGGTGTCATTACCAATTGATTTCCAGCTGATCGAATTTTGCTTGACCCGGGGAATTACTTACACCCGCTTTGTTGATGATCTATCCTTTTCCTCGGCAAATGACTTTCGAGAGACCACGCATGAAATTATTAGCATAATAACATCCAGCGGGTTTTCAATAAGCCATAAAAAGACCTTTTATAAAATAGGACCAACCTTGACCACTGGCATTTGGGCTAAAAATAACAGCTTGGATGCGCGTGATGATCAGAAAAAACGTCTTGCAAATTCTAATCTAACCGAAAGCCAGCGCGCTGGATTACAGAACTACATCAAGAGAGTTAAAGAAGCTTAACGAAATAACGACTTCATTATTCCCCTTCTTTGCTTACCGTGGCAAATCTCAACAGCCTGATATGCTCTCTGATACCTGCACCTTCTAATTAGGCCCAAAAGTAGCAAAGCGGTCATGAGTGTAATAGTAAATCTCTCATAATCGATTGTAACATAGCTATCGAACAAGAATTTATGAGAAAATAAGTTCTGACTCAAATGGCGAGCATTAATATCAAGGGTAGTGGTAAATTTTGACTAATGAAGAACGAACCCAAAACCTCCCGGAGGTTCAAAACCTCCGGGAGGTTGTTAATGCCGTCATCTACGTCATGCGAACCATCAGTCAATTTTCGCCACTACCATATCAAGATGAAAAGAGCCAGATATCTAAAAAATGGTAACACTTTAGCCCTGTGAAAAACCTTGCCAGCCTGTCATGCCTGCGAATGCAGGCATCTCCTGAATGGCAGCTTGAGGGGATTCCGGCACAAGGCCGGAATGACATCGAAAGGCAAAACAGAAAAAATGACAGATTTTTTCACAGCCCTAAATTGTTACAAAAATGTTTTATCCTCCATCGTATACATCCTGCTCTATATCCTCGCCTGGTAAGTATACAATTGAAAATAGCGCCCTTTTTTCCGAATCAACTCCTCATGGGTTCCCTGTTCGGCAATCCTGCCGTTTTCGATGACCAGTATCTGATCCGCCTGGCGGATGGTGCTGAGGCGGTGGGCAACCACAAAGGTGGTGCGGCCTTTCATCAGCTTTGCTAAGCTTTCCTGGATATAGAATTCGCTTTCGGTATCTAAGTTGGAGGTCGCTTCATCCAGGATCAATATTTTGGGATCGGTCAGGATGGCCCGGGCAATCGCCACCCGCTGCCGCTGGCCCCCGGATAATTTTACCCCCCGTTCCCCGATCAATGTGTTTAGCCCATCCTCAAAGCGGTCGGTAAACTCTTTGACATGGGCGGCTTCCACTGCCTGCATTAATTCTTCCTCCCCGGCCTGCGGTTTGGAAAACAAAATATTCTCACGTATAGTGCCCTCGTACAAAAAATCATCCTGCAATACCACCCCCAAGCGGGAGCGGTAGCTGTCCAGTTTTACGGTCGCCAAATCGCAGCCATCGATCATCACCCGGCCCTCGTCAGGGATGATAAAGGAAGCGGCTAGGCTGGCAATGGTGGTTTTCCCGGAACCGGAAGTCCCTACCAGCGCAGTTACGGTGCCGGCCGGGGCGGTAAAGGAAATATCTTTGACCACGTACTTATCTTCTTCATAGGCAAAAGAGACCTTTTCAAAGGCAACATCCCCCTTTAAATCTGCCAGGGTATGGATGCGGTTGGGCTCTTCCCCTTCCCTGGCAACATTCATGATCTCTTCGGTACGGTCCAGCCCGGCAAAGGCTTCGGTCATCTGGCTGCCGATATTGCTCATCTGCACAATCGGGGCGATTAAAAATCCTAAATAGAGGGTAAAGGCAAAGAAATCGCCGATCGTCATCCTGCCGTCGATAATCATTTTCGCGCCGATGGCCATAATCGCCACGCTGGCGAGACCTAACAGGAGGGTCGCTGAGGAAGTCACCAGGCTGGTGGAGGTCAGCGACTTTTTCACGTTTAAAAACAGCCGCTCCACCCCTCTTTCAAAAACCGAGATTTCCTGCTTCTCGGCGTTAAATCCCTTGATCACCCGGATGCCCGCCAGTGATTCGGTTAAGCGCCCGGTCACATCGGCATTGATTTTTCCCCGCTCCCGGAAAATCGGGCGGATATAGCCGAAGGCTTTCAGGGAAATCAACCCGAAAAAGATCAGCGGCAGCAGCACGTATAGGGTCATCAGGGCATTGATGCGGATGAGCAGGAACAGCGCCACAACGGCGGTGAGGGTTCCGCCAAAGAGCTGCACCAGCCCGGTTCCCACCAGGTTGCGCACGCCTTCCACGTCGCTCATAATCCGGGAAACCAACTCGCCGGATTTGGTGTTGTCGAAAAAACGGGTCGGCAAATAGATGATGTGTTTCTGGACGCTGGCCCTCAAGATCGAGATCAGGTGCTGGGCTTCCACGCTGAGCAGGCGGGTGAGCGCGAAGGAGGTTACCGACTGCACCAACACCGCCCCGGCCACTGCCGCAGTCAGGGTGTACAGCAGCGACATATTGGCTTTGTTAATCACATCATCAACCAGATATTTGCTGGCCCCCGGCAGCACCAGTCCCGACAGCCGGTTGATGATAATGAGTATCAGCCCCACAAACAGCAGCTTTTTCCGCGGCCAGATAATATTTTTAAAGGCATACCCGACGCTCGCCAGGGAAATTTTTTTGGCTTTTTTATCTTTGCTATGGTTCATTTTAGCTTATTCGCTTTCCATCGTAAAATAATTTAGGTCTTTAATTTTAGCCACAAGTTAACAGGTATTCCTACAGATTTTTTCCTTGAAAGTGGTACCAGGCATATTGGTTTCCTGATATTTCAGGAATTCCTGATATTTCGGAAATTTTTCCCCCGGCGTTTTGCGCCCGCCCGGCCCTTGCCCGGCTGCTCTAACTGCCGGATTTTCATCGACCTGCAAGTTTTTTGCGCCCGCCCGGCCGGCTTTGGCACCCGGTTTGATTTGTATGGAAGCGGACGTGAGAACGAAACAATCACTCAAATAACGGAGGATGTGTTATGAAACGTTCAACCCGATTCTCGCTTGCGGCATTGATTGCCGGCGCGCTGCTGTTCGGCGCCGCCGCCAATGCCCAGGAGCGCACCGTCAACTGGGACGCCTTCAGCAAAAACCTGGTGCGCGCCATTCAAGAAGGCAATGAAGGTTTGCAGCAATCGGCGATGTGCATGATCATCCGCTACGGCGACTACCTGCACGTGAAGGACGCCCGCTTCGATATCGTGCGCATTTTCCGCAGCCACAAAAACCCCAAAGTGCGGCAACTGGCCCTGGTGACGCTCTATAAGATTCAGGATCCCTGGGCGATGTACTTCCTGAGCCGGAATATCCGCTTCGAAAAAGACGAGGCGATCAAGAAACTGAACTGCTGCATCGTGAATGCCTACAACGCCAAAAAGGAAGCCGCGAAGCAACATCCTGAAGAACCGCTCACCATGTCGGGCAGATGATCTGCCCGATGCCGGCGCTGCGTTTCATTCCCGCCCTTCTCCGGAGGGGCGGGAATGGTATTTTAACGGAGCCGCAACCACCCGCTACGGTGGAGCGACGGCTCTCGGGATGATCGAAAAAAATAACCGGGGGACGCCATGAACGAGACGAGCACGATTGAAAAAACGACCATCATTACCCTGACGGAGGCGGAATTCCGGCGCAGGGTGTTGGAGAACGGGGAGCCGTTTATGGTGGAGATTGGCGCAGAATGGAGCGGAAACTGCGCCATCATGGCGCCGATCATCGAATGCTTAGCGGGGGAATACGAAGGCCGCATCCACTTTGGAAGATTGGACATCGACGCCAACGAGCAAATCGCCCGGGAATTTGGGGTTACCGAACTGCCTTTCCTGCTCTTTTTCCGGGACGGCAAGCTGGTAGATCATATTATCGGAACGGTTTCCCGCAAAGTTCTTGAAGTGCGTATTAAAAACCTGCTACGCTGACCTGCAGAACCATAGACAAATCACATTTTATTGTTGGGGAGAGAATCATGTTAAAATCTAAATTATTATTCAGACTATTGTTCGTGTTGGGGATGTGCTGGAGTGGATGCAATGACAATGAAGTAGTTGCGCCGGAAGAGACTGCTGAGAATATCTATTCTCCGAAGGAAATCAAAGAATTATTAACCGCCGCGGGCATCTCCGTTCCTTTTACCCTTATCTATTCGGTTGAAGAAATCCAGGTTGTCTATCCAACCACTGATGCCCACGGCAACAGTGTTCAAGCATCGGGTACCATTTTGATCCCAAGAGCGGAGGGTGATTTTCCATTATTAAGCCTTCACCACGGAACCGTCACCAAACGGGATGAAGTGGCTTCCGCAAACCCGGGCGCAACACCGGAGGGACTCACCGGTTTAATAACGGCATCCACAGGCTATTTAACCGGCATTCCCGATTACCTGGGTTTCGGCAAATCCGATATACTCCACCCCTATCTTCACGCCAAAACATCCGCCACTACCGTTATTGATTTTCTCAGATCGGTGAAGACTTATTGCAATGAAAAGAACATCGGTCTTAACGGGCAATTATTCCTGGGCGGTTATTCCGAAGGCGGGTATGTTTCCCTGGCAGTTCAGAAAGAAATTGAAGAAAATCATGCGAATGAGTTTACGATTACCGCGGTGGCCCCCATGGCCGGTCCCTATGACCTGTCTAATACCACGCGGGCAATCATTCAGCGACCTGCTTATTATTGGCCGGCGTACCTGGGGTTCTTTTTTACTGCCTATAATGACATTTACAACTGGAACCGCCTGGATGAAATATTTAATCTGCCCTATGGCGAGATGATGCCCCAGCTCTTTGATGGCACAAAAACGTTTTTTGAGATCAATAACCGGTTGCCAACCACCGTCTCCGAACTGTTGAAGCAGGAGTTTATAACCAATTACCTGGAAGGCAATGAAGCGGAGGTTGCTGCCGCGATTGAAGAAAATACATTATTGGACTGGATCCCGGTAGCGCCAATCCGGTTTTACCACGGAGACGCTGATGAGGTATCTCCCTACCAAAATGCTTTGACAGCATTGGAAGTTCTAAAAGCAAACGGGGGAACAAATATCGAACTGGTAACCATTGAAGGCGGAACCCATGAGACCAGCGGCTTACCATGTGTGTTGGGAATGATCGAGTGGTTCAATAGCTTCGAAATGAGTATCTCTTAAACCTATACGGTAAAGGAAAATTCCCTCGATATTGACAAATACCGTACCCCAATGGAGATCATCATGAAAATCTTAACCTGCTATCTCAGTCTGTTGTGTCTGATAGTTTTAATGCTGCCAATCAACGCACAGCAGTACTACCTCGGAATTGTGGGCGGCCTGAACATCTCAGATTTTAAGCTCGTCAATGACGCAGGCGTGGAAAGGGCAGTCGATGCGCAGAATCGATTCGGGATTGGGGGTGTTGCCGGGATTGGCCTCGGCAAGAACTTATACATCCAGGTAGAACCGATGTACCTGGAAAAAGGCGGCATCGCAAAGGCAGATGAATACAGTAACGTTGATGTTGAGATAAAATCCTCAGTTTTCGAGGTTCCGGTATTTCTGAAATTTGCCTTTGGCGAAAACAACCGGTTTCACGTGATGGCCGGCCCTTCATTCGGGTTCAACTTGAGTTCTAAAGCAACATTCGAAGAGTCCGGGTTGACGTTCGAGGCGGATATGGATGAGGTAATTAAAACACTGGATTTGGCGGTCGCCGCTGGTTTTGGATTTAGCATTCCGCTCGGCCAATTGAGTTTCTTCCTGGATGGACGTTATACTTATGGTTTATTTGATGTTCTTGAAGACGGCGTTCTGGAGTTCAAATCAGGCAAAATTGGGGTAACCACGGACACGGAAGGAGGGAAAGTCTTTAGCAGGGGATTTCAGTTTATGGCGGGAATGATCATTCCACTGGGAGGGAAATAACACCTTTTCAAAAATATGGATTCCCACTCTCCGTTTTCACGGGGACAAGCTTCGTGGGAATGACAAAGAATACATCCGCTGCTGTGTCATTCCCGCGAAAGCGGGAATCCACAATTCATTAACATTAAATTAATCCACCATCCTCAATATGAGCGATACCAAAAAAAATATTCTGATAACCATCTCAACCTGAAGGAGAGGTGTATGATGGTGAGCCGAATAAAATTAACAATCATCCTGCTCATTCTATGTTTATCAATTTTCCGCTGTGAAAAAGACCCCGTCTCGCCGGAAGACACCGAAACGCAAATCCAAAAAGTGATGGAGGCGAACGATATCCCATCCGTCGCCGCGTGTATTATCAAAAATGGCGGGATTGTATGGAGCTTTGCTCACGGATCGGCAAATTTCGAACAAAATGTTCCGGCAACCGATGAAACGATTTATATACTTGCTTCGGTATCTAAACTTGCTACCGCCACTGCTGTTATGCAACTGTGCGAACAGGGGCTGATCGACCTCGATGAGGATATTAATCACTATTTGTCCTTTCCGGTAAGAAATCCACATTATCCTGATGAAAAAATCACCGCCAGAATGCTGCTGAGCCATCGTTCCGGGCTTGCCTGGCCGCAGAATGAGGACCCCAATTTTTATCAAACTTATCCCGGTGATTCTGCGCCACCCCTCTATCCCTGGATAAAGGAGTACATCGTGCCCGGCGGCTCACAATATGTCGCGGCGATCTGGAAAAATACTGCCCCGGGCCGGCAGGAGCTATACTCAAACATTGGGGTGGCGCTGTTGGGTTATCTTGTGGAGGCCGTCAGCGGTAACGATTTTAATGAATATTGCAAAACCCACATCTTCCAACCACTTGATATGCCCCATACCAGTTTCAGGTTGAACGATCTTGATATTAATCAGGTAGCGATGCCTTACCAACCCGGTAATAAACCCTATGGGCATTACAGTGTGAAACCCTATCCTTCAGCAAGCCTCAGAAGTTCAATCAGCGATTTTTCTCATTTTATCATCGCTTATATCAACGGCGGTATTTATAACGGTAACAGAATCCTGCAAGAAAGCACGATTAATGAGATGTTGCGCCCCCATTATCCTGATACCCGTGTCGGTTTGATTTGGATGTCCTACGACGGCGGCTGGTATGGACATGGTGGTGGTTTTCACGGCACGAGCACCTACGTGGAATTTCACAAAGAAAACCAAACCGGCATTCTAATCTTTTCAAACGGAGAAAACAATGCGGATGATCCTCTCGGTTTGATTCATCTTTTGATACGGGCGGAGGCGGGTTACTAATGGTTTAAATACTAAGTTGTTAACCCCTTTTTTATTTGTCATTCCCGAACGTTTCTATCGGGAATCTACGAGTCTCAGGCTTATGGATGCCCGATAAAGACATTCGGGCATGACAAAGGTGTCGAAAACTTAGTATTCATTGCATTAGTTCAAAAATGTGAGGTGATTTATGAAAAGAGATCACTAGTGTCCGGTTATAAGTCAAATAAACTCAATTGGTTATCGATATGAGGTTT
>CAZFVV010000103.1:5811-18193 GCA_964522165.1 uncultured Calditrichaceae bacterium | reverse complement strand
ACCCGGATCTCTTCGCCGATGGAGGTGGGAATATTTTTCCCCACAAAATCGGCCTTGATGGGCAGCTCCCGGTGTCCCCGGTCCACCAAAACGGCTAAGTAAATGCGCGCCGGGCGCCCAAAATCCATTAAGGCGTCCAGGGAAGCCCGTACCGTTCTGCCGGTGTATAAAACGTCGTCCACCAGGACGATATTCTTCTCGTCGATTGCAAAGGGAATATTAGTCACTTCCACGGCCGGCTGCTTCAGGCGGGTGCGGAAATCATCCCGGTAAAGGGTGGCATCCAGAAAGCCGGTGGGAATGCTTTTGCCCTCGATCTGTTCGATCTTCCCGGAGATGCGGGTGGCCAGGTAGGCCCCCCGGGTGCGCAGTCCGACCAGTACCAGGTTATCCGAGCCGCGATTTTTTTCCAGTATCTCGTGCGCCAGGCGGGTAATAATCCGGCTCATATCCTCGCCGGTTAACACGGTTGCTTTAATTTTCTCAGCCATTTCAAATCCCTTTGGTTGAATAAAAAAAATAGCCTTTGGAAGAACTCCAAAGGCTACGAGTTAGGTAAAATTTGCCATTTATTAGAACAAAGCTTCATCTGAATCCCTTTACTACCTCGCCGGATAGTTTTAAAGGTTTAAGGCGCTATCCCGCGCGTATTGGGATGGCCGCGGTGATTTTGTGGGCGGTACAGGACTTGAACCTGTGACCTCTGCGATGTGAGCGCAGCGCTCTAGCCAGCTGAGCTAACCGCCCCTGAAGGCCAAACAACTCCGACATTAACCTACAACTTCGCCAGGTATTCTTCGGCCTTGCTAATTAAATCCGGGTTTTTGTAATTGTCAACTAAACTTTGAAATTCTTCCTTCGCCCGCTTCATGTCGTTCAGCTTATAATAACAAAGCCCTAATTTGTACTGGGCGTAATCATTTTTATTGGAATTTGCGAAGGTAAATACTTTTTCAAACGCTACCACCGCAGCCCGGTAATCGCCGAGGGCGTAATAGCATTCCCCGATCCAATACTGGGCGTTATCAGATAAACTGTGCTTCGTATTGGCCGCCAGCAAGGATTCGAAAACCTGGATCGCTTGCTGATATTGCCGATTGCGAATCAAATCATATCCCTGTTGATAGTTAAGCTCATAATCCTGATCGCTGATTTCGGCTCCCCCGGCAAGAACATAAGTACCGGCAGGTTTTTTCTCCTCCATGGCCATTACCTGCGCCTTCAGAAGAGATATAGTTTTATCTTTCTCTTCGAGTCTCCTGTTCAACTGGGTTACTTCCTGCTCCAACTGGCTCACCTTGTCTGCTTCAGCAGGTTCCTTTGAAGCGGAAGTCTGGTCCCCTTCGTTCGCTTGCAGGAGGGATAGCAAGTCATCCTGCCCCTGCTCCGGGGAAGCGGTTTGCTGGTCTGCCGGGCTAATTCCCAGTAATTGTTCGATCTCGCTGTATTCATTTTGCTGGGCGGGGGTTACCTGTTCGGATTCCGAGACTTGATTAGATTTAGACCCGGCGCACCCCATCATAATCACCAGCAGCGGCAATAAAGCGATTTGTAGAATTTTGTCCATCGGTTTCATGATAATTTCCCCTCAAAGTCAGGCCAAATTTATAAATTAAATATAGGTCTGTCAAGCATTTATTACTATGCGCCATTCTGCCGCTGCAAAAGTGAGAAGTTGCAAGTTGCAATTGCGAAGTGGCATCAGGGAGACTTCTCACTTTACTTCTCATTTGCAACTTCCCACTCCTCACCCGCCCAATCGCTTAGTATTCGAAACGATGGCGATAAAAATTGAGCAGGATTCCCACTATAGACATGTTGGTCAGCAAGGCGCTTCCCCCGTAGCTGACAAACGGCAGGGGAAGCCCGGTTACCGGGAAAAGGCCGATGGTCATGCCGACGTTGATGAACATGTGAAACCCGATGATAGATCCCGCCCCAATTGCAAAAATGCCGCTGAACCGGCTGCGGTAAGTATTCGCCATTTGCACGATCCGCACCAGGAACACGGTGAAGAGGATCAGTCCCAGCAAAATTCCCAGGAAGCCGAACTCTTCCCCGATAACCGCAAAAATAAAATCGGTATGCTGCTCGGGAAGGAAGCGAAGCTGGGTTTGGGATCCCTCCATGAACCCTTTCCCCAGGAATCCTCCCGAGCCGATGGCCACTTTCGACTGGATAATCTGGTAACCGGAACCGAGGGGGTCCGCCTCCGGATTCCAGAAGGTGGTAATACGCTGTTTCTGGTAATCTTTCAACTGGTTCCACAGGAAAGGGGTCAACAAACCAATGGCCACGTTCAATATGAAATACGCGACCCGCTGGAGCATCGGCGGCTTCACATAGAAGAGGTACACCAGAATCAGCACCATCACCAGGGAAAACGTGACATGGTTGAAAGAGGCAAAAAGAGTGAGGCCGGGAGCCAGTATCAGCACCAGGTTCTCCCATCTCAAGCCGGCCCAGAAAAGCACCGGCAGGCTCATCACGATGAACACCAGCGCGGTTCCCAAATCCGGTTGTTTTGCGATGAGCAGAAACGGCGCAGCCAGAAACGCCGAAGCACCCAAAAACGTTTTCAGGCGATTAATATCACGGTGTTCCTCGGATAAATAGCGCGCTACCGCCAACAGGGTGGCAATTTTGGCAAACTCCGACGGTTGAAACCCGAATCCCCCAAACCTCAACCACCGGATAGCGCCGTAACCTTCCGTTCCCCAGATCAGAACCAGGACCAGCAAAAAAAGCGCGATTCCGTAGAGAATATATGATAGTTCGTACAATAAGCGGTTGGGGAAGAACGCAATAAGAAACAAGGCGCCGAACCCGATCAGAATCCAACGGATTTGCGACCAGAAATAATTCGTGGCGCTGCCGGATTGCACCAGCGACTGCGAGGAAGAATATAATGCCACCAGCCCGATTGCCAACAACCCGATCATGCTAAAAATCAGGATGGGATCCAGTGTCTTCAAGCGTTGGTTGAGCATAACCCGGTTTCTTTCACGAGGTAAAAAAAATCGCCACTTTGCATCCCCGCATTCGCGGGGACAAGCTTTTCACTTTGCAATTTGCACTTTTCACTTCCCTCCCTCAATCCTCTCCCGGGAAGGCAGCGGAATCGCCCGGCGCAATCGCCCCGGCGGCGCGGAGGCTGTCCAGCCGCGCTTGCTCCCTCTGTTTCTGTTCCTGGCGCTGAACGTGCTGCCGGTATTGGGTATAATCGAACTTTCCCTGGTAATGAAAATATTTCCGCAGGTATTCCCCGGCGATTGGGGCGGAGACCCCTCCACCCGATCCGCCATTCTCGAATAACACTGCTACCGCTATTTCCGGGTTCTCGAAGGGCGCAAACCCGATGTACCACGCGTGGGAAGTTCCGTGGGGATTCTGCGCGGTGCCGGTCTTCCCGCCGCCGCTAATTCCCCACACCGCCGCCCGCCAGCCGGTACCCCCGGCGACCACCTGCCGCATTCCTTCCAACACGATCTCGAATACTTCCGGTTTGACATCCTCGAGCTTTTGAGCCGGATAGGTGAGCGGGGTTTCGGCGCCGCTGATCTTATCGACCAATTTGTGGCACAGGTGCGGCTTGTAAAACACCCCCCGGTTCGCCAGGATCATGGCAAATTGCGCCATTTGCAGGGGAGTCACCAGCAATTCCCCCTGCCCGATGGCCACGTTGGCCAGCAATCCCTTGGTCCATCCCCCGGGGCCGAACACCCGGTCGTAATAGGATTTGCTGGGAACCAGTCCCGCTTTTTCGGTCAACAATTCGACGCCGGTTTTTTTGCCGAACTGGAAAAGGGTGCTGTATTTAGTCCAATGCTCGATCCCGATCTTTAACCCCAACTGGTAAAAATAAACGTTGCAGGAATTGCGGATGGCGGAAATCATACTCATTTCCCCGTGCCCTCCCCCGCTCCAGCAGCGCACCACCCGCTGCCCGATCCGGAAATACCCCGGGCAATACACGCTCCACTGCGGGGTAACAATGCCTTCATTCAGGGCAGCGATGGCGGCGATCATTTTGTAGGTAGAGCCGGGAGGATAAAGCCCCTGGGTGGAGCGGTCGAAAAGGGGCTTCAGGGAGTCGGCCATCAGTTCGCTCCATACCTGGGGGTTCACCGCTTCGGTAAACAGGTCCAAATCGTAATCCGGTTTTGAGAGCAGGGTAATGATTTCACCGCTGCGAACGTCGATAGCGATCAGCGTGCCGCGCCGCTCCTGGAATAACGAGTCTGCAAACAGTTGCAGGCGTGCATCAATCGCCAGATACAGATCTTTCCCGGGATTCGGGGGGGCGCTTTTGCCGGGAATAGGCTCTATTTTACGGCCCATGGCGTTCACTTTTACAAACTGGTATCCTTTGACGCCTCGCAAATCTTTATCCAGGGCCTGCTCTACCCCCTTTTTGCCTACCAGGTCTCCCGGTTCGTATTCCGGGTTCTCGATCAATTCTTCTTCCCCGATCTCGCCCAGGGTTCCCAGAACATGGGCAAAGCTGCGATGAAACAGGTAATTGCGTTTCGGTTCCACCCGCCATTCCAGTCCCGGCAGGTTCAATTTATTTTCCTGCAAAATGGTCAACACCTCCGGTTCCACGTAGCGGGCCACTTTTACCGCTTGAAAGCGGCGCGCCCGCCGGAAATTTTTCTTAATCTGGCTCTCATCAAGCTCCAAAAGCTTGGACAGGGCGGCGATGGTTTGGGGGGTGGTCTGGGCCGGAACCAGGTAGAGGGAAAAAGAGGGGCGGTTATCGGCGATCAATTGGCCGTTCCGGTCATAAATCAACCCTCGCGCCGGAACCTGGGTCTCTTTTTTGACGCTGTTCTGCTCGGATTTGTCGAGATAGATATCCTGCTGCAAAATTTGCACGTTATAAAATCCCCCGATCAGCACCGTCACCCCCAGGGCAATCAACCCGTAAAACACCAGCCGGCGCGGGTCGCCTTGTCGAAATCTCAACAGGTTAATCATCTGCCTTCAACCATCTTCCTGCAAAATAATAAATGACCATCCCCACAATTGCGGTATAAAACAAGTTGGGGATAATATGAACGAACCAGATTACCCGCCAGGCGACCTCTTTTCCCAGCGTATTGATATAGAAGTAGATGAGGTCGTGGATCAACCCGCCCAGGAAAAGGGTGAAAATGAACTGGCTGCGTTCCTGGAACAGGCGCGAGACCCCCCCGGCAATGAAACCGGTAATGGTTTTGGATAAGGCGCCCAATCCCAACAGGCCGCCGGAGATCAAGTCGCTGGATACCCCCACCAGGAAGCCGGCAGTGCTGCCAAGCTTGCGCCCGTACTGCACCGCATACATTACCAGGATGATCAATAACAGGTCCGGCCGCCAATGCACGATCTCCAGGTACTTCACAACCGTTGACTGAACGATGAGCGCCGCTAAAAATACCAGCACATACCGGAGGTGGGATTTATTCAAGGGTGATCTTCTCCGGAATCTCGGTTTTTATGACGAACACTTCCTCCAGGGCGTTGAAATTTACCGCCGGTTTTAGCCGGACGGACATAAACATGTCGTAATCCGTTTCACTGAAATCCGTAACCACCCCGATCTTCAAGCCCTCCGGGTAGATTTCGCTTAAACCGGAGGTGATCACCAATTCCCCCGGTTCAACCCGGATATTTTTGGGAATGTACTCCAGGTCCAGCCAGGGGTCTCCTCCCCACCCAACAACGCCCTTTTCCCGGCTTTTTTCCAATCGCGCTCCCACCCGGCAATTCAAATCGGTTAAAACTTGCACGATAGATTGGTGCGCACTCACACCAATAATTTTCCCCACCAGCCCTTCCGCGTTCACCACCGCCATGTTCTCCTTCACGCCGTCTTGCTCCCCCACGTTGAGCAACCGCGAATTGATGCCCTTTTCGGCGCTTTCGGCGATCACCCGGGCGGCAATAAATTCATAAGGATGCTCGGATTTCAGATTCAGCAGCTCTCGCAGGCGGGCGTTTTCCAGCACCATTTCCCGCATTCTTTGATTGGTGATGTGAAGGTAAAAGTTCTCCTTTTTCAGCCGCTCATTTTCGGCTTCCAAGTTTTTCCGGTAGGCGAATTCGGTTTTGAAAGAATCGACCACGTTAACGATCTGCAACAGCGCCCAGCGCACTCCCCGCAGGGAAGCGGTGTCGCTGAAGTTCATCAACACCACGGAGAGAAAAATATACCCCAGGAGGAGTAAATAGGGTTTATTCAAAAACGCCAGGTAGCGGGTAAATCTCATGGCAAAAACATATCGCTAAGGATTGTGGTGAAAAATGCCTTTCAAAAGCATGTAATTGGCAATTGGCAATTAGCAATTAGCAATTAGCAATTAGCAATTATACCGCAAGCGGTCATAAATTCCGGTTGGAGTGACGCTTGCCGGCCCGGCCTAGATCCGCCGGTTGGTTTTCAGCATTACTTTCTGGAAGTTGGGATATTCCTCCAAAATCCGCCCGGTGCCGCGCACCACGCAGGTCAGGGGATCTTCCGCCACGTTCACGGGGAGGCGGGTTTCCTGCACGATCCGGTCGTCTAACCGGCGCAGCAGGCTGCCCCCGCCGGAGAGGATGATGCCGCGGTCTAAAATATCCGAAGCCAATTCCGGGGGAGTGTGCTCCAGGGTGATTTTGATGGTGTCCACAATGGTGTGGATCGGCTCGTTCAGCGCTTCCCGGATTTCCACGGAGCTGACTTCCACGGTTTTGGGGATGCCGTCCACCAGGTCGCGGCCTTTTACGTAGGCGGTAATTTCCTTGTCCAGGGGCAGCGCGGAGCCGATCTCGCATTTCAGGGACTCCGCGGTCTTCTCCCCGATCAACAAATTGTAATTTTTCTTGAAATATTGCACGATCGCTTCGTTCATTTCATCGCCGCCGATGCGGATGGAGGTGTGCAGCACGATTCCGCCCAGAGAGATCACCGCAATTTCCGAAGTTCCCCCGCCGATGTCCACGATCATATTGCCGATCGGTTTATTGATTTCCAGACCGATGCCGATGGCCGAGGCCATCGCTTCCACCACCAGATAGACTTCCTTTGCCCCGGCGCGCTCGGCGCTGTCGCGTACCGCGCGTTTTTCCACTTCCGTTACCCCGGAGGGCACGCAAACCACAATCTTGCCAATGCTGATGCGGTTCACCTTCGCTTTTTTGATCAATTCCCGGATCATCGCTTCCGAGGCCTCGAAATCGGCGATCACCCCGTCCTTCAAGGGGCGAATGGTGATGATATCCTGGTGGGTGCGCCCTAACATTTCCCGGGCTTCATGTCCCACCGCCACGATGCGGTTGCCTTTTTCTTCAAATGCGACAATGGAAGGCTCGTTGACCACGATGCCCTTCCCCTTTACATAAATCAACGTGTTGGCGGTACCGAGGTCGATCCCGATATCCGTAGAAAAAAAATCAAATAAACCCATATAGTCTCCGTTTTGTTAGCGCTTATAACCGTCGTTTCATTAGAGTATTATCCACCTTTTACGCATTCCGTATTGCGTATCAATGTTTGAAATGGCGCAGGCCGGTCAACACCATGCTGATCCCGTGCTCGTCAGCGGCCTTGATCACTTCTTCATCGCGCAGGGAGCCTCCCGGCTGGATGATGGCGCTCACCCCCGCTTTGGCCGCCTCGTCGATGCCGTCGCGGAAGGGGAAAAAGGCGTCGGAGGCCAGCACGCTGCCGTTTAAGTCCCGCTTGGCCTGAACCGCTTTCAGCACTGCCAGTTTTACCGAATCCACCCGCGACATCTGTCCCGCCCCGGTTCCGTATATTTCCCGGTCTTTTGTGAGCACAATGGCGTTCGATTTCACGTGCTTGGCCACCTTCCAGGCGAATGCTAATTCCGGCCACTGCTCATCGGGAGGAGATTTTTGAGTGACAGCTTTCCAGTTCCGGCGCTCTTCCGCAATGCGGTCAGAGTGCTGGAGCAGGACTGCGCCGTTCAGGGATTTTGCTTCAATCGTATCGCCGGCATATTTCCCCGGATCCATTTTCAGAAGCCGCAGGTTTTTTTTCTGCTGCAAAATTTCCAGCGCCTCCGCCTCGAATTCCGGGGCGATGATGCACTCGAAGAAAATTTTCGCCATGCGCCGGGCGCTTTCCGCGTCCACCGCCCGGTTGCAGGCCACGATTCCGCCAAACGCGGAGACCGGATCACCGCGCAGGGCTTTCTCGAACGCTTCTGCGATGCCCGCGGCGCTGATAGCCGTCCCGCAGGGATTGGTGTGCTTGATGATCGCCGCGGCCGGCTCGGCAAACTCCGTTGCCAGCGCATAGGCGGCGTGAACGTCCACGTAGTTGTTGAAGGAAAGGGGTTTGCCCCATAAAATTTCCAGCGCCGCCAGTCCCCCGGGCGTTTCGCCGTAAGCGCGGTACAGCGCGGCCGGCTGGTGGGGATTTTCCCCGTAGCGTAAATCCTGAATTTTCTCTAAAAAATATGCTTTGTGTTGCGGCAGTTGGGTATCCGGCTCCTGGATCTGCGCGAAATAGGATTCCACCTGGCCGTCGTACCAGGCGGTGTAGAAAAAAGCCTCCCGGGCGCGCTCCCGCCGGAACGCCTCCGAGACGCCGCCGTTTGCCGCTAATTCCCGTAAAAAATCCTCGTACTGCCGGGGATCGTACAGCGCCGCCACGTGATGGTAATTCTTGGCTGCGGCCCGCAGCATGGCCGGCCCGCCAATGTCGATGAATTCCACCGCCTCTTCCGGGGGAAGCTGCTTTTGCAGCGCTTCGCTGACAAAGGGATAGAGGTTCACCACCACTAACTGAATGGGCTTCACGCCCATTTTTTCCAGCTCGCGCTGGTGTTCCGGGGTGGATTTGGCTAAAATCGCGGCGTGAATGAGCGGGTGCAGGGTTTTCACCCGCCCGCCTAAAATCGACGGGTAGCCGGTGAGGTCTTCTACCCGGATCACCGGGACGCCGCGCTCGGCTAAATACGCCGCAGTTCCGCCGCTGGAAATGATTTCCACTTCAAACTCTCTCAACCGGCCCGCCAATTCAGTTAGACCGGTTTTATCCCAACAGCTTAACAGCGCCCGTTTAATGGGGATCATGCTTGATTTTCCTGATGATAACGCGCCGGCCTTCCACGCGATATTCGTTTTCCAGCAACAGTTTCAGCGCCTCGGGGAAAGCGCGGTGCTCCTGCGCTAACACTTTCCGGGCGATTTCTTCCGGCGAATGGCAATCCCTGATGTCCACCGCTCTTTGCAAAACAATCGGCCCGGCGTCGTATTCGTTATTGACTAAGTGCACGGTCACGCCGGAGAGTTTCACCCCGGCGTCGAACACCGCCTGGTGAACCCGCATCCCGTACATCCCCTTGCCGCCGAAGGAGGGCAGCAGCGCGGGGTGAATATTGAGGATGCGGTTGGGATAAGCGTCCACCACGTTGGCGGGGATTTTCTTCAAATATCCCGCCAGAACGATGAAATCAGTTGCCTGCAATTTCAAAATCCGGAGCAGCTCGCCGCCGAAAACTTCCGGAGAAGGGAAATCTCCCGGGGGAACCACGAACACGGGGATGCGGCGCTCCCGGGCAAATTCGATGGCGCCAGCGGCGCGGTTGTCGCTGATGAGTGCGGCAATTTTTGCGGGGAGGTATCCATCGACTGTTTTATGATAGATGTTTTGAAAGTTGCTGCCTCTTCCGGATGCAAACACCGCGATGTTGACCAATTCCGCGCTCCATTTTAAGCAACAAATATAACACGGTGCGCAAAAGGTGTCAATCCCAAAAACGAGGGAGATTTTCGGGGGAATTGCCCGGATTGGGGGGGACGTGAAGTGAAACTTAGAAGACCGATTTGTTATTCTATTCGACAAAATTTCGGAAATATTGCCAACTATAGTTGACAATATTGTGCTTTTATTGCAAAGTGGAGTTGACAATTTTACCCCAAAATGTTGACGCGCATAATGAATTCCCTTACGGTAGCTAGTACTCCCCGGCAGAGAAAGTCCGTCGATCCTCGTGCCGAAGTTCAACTTCGGCACGCAATTGGGTTGCGAAGTTGAACTTCGCAACCAGTAAGCCTGGCGGCGGACTAACTCTGCCGCGATGTACTAGCAATTGGTGCAGTAAAAGCTCAGTATCAAAAAATAACACCAGAGCTTATTGAAAAAAGTGGAAATAGTGAAAATGCAGCTATGCTTATGAAATATGAGTGTACTGAACTGGGAATTGCCTTGTGTGATTATGTTATAGATAAATTAGGAATTCTAGAACCGGAAATGATTAAATATTATGAAGAAAAATTGATGAATGTTTCGAATCAAATACCTTAGCCATGTTCACCTAACAATTATACGGTGTGCTATTTGACCAAAAGACGACCTCACGCCTCATGCATCATGTCAGAATTATCCTCGCCCAGCAAACCGCTCCCAAACCAGTTCCAACGGCGCGGTGGATAAACGCGCATTCACCCCCGGGGGCAAAGGGCAGCAGCGCGGAAAGTGCCCGTAGGGGAAATTATAGACAACCGGGATACCGGGCGGAAGGAGGGGCAGCAGCAGCGGCAGCGCGTCTAATATTTCATCGCGGTATGAAAATTTTCCCAGGATGATCCCGCTCACCCGCCGCCAGAAACCCAGCAAATTCAATTGCTGAAAACAGCGGTCGATGCGGTAGAGCGGCTCGTTGACGTCTTCTAAGAATAAAATCAGCGGTTTTTTGCGCAAAAAGTAGGGCGTGCCGCACAGGGAGTTGATCATGGTCAGCGTGCCCCCGGCCAGCAGCCCGGCGGCGTTTCCCTCCCGGTAAATTTGCACCTCTCCCGGCGGAAAATCCTCCGCCGTGAAGCAAGTGCGGCGGCCGGCCAGAATTTCCAGCCCCGCTTCCACAAAGGAATTTTCACCACTGACCTGGGAGGTAACGGTGAGGCCGCTGAGGCCGGGCAGGCCGGTTGTTTGCAGAATCGCCCATTGCAGGGCGGTCAGGTCGCTGAAACCGACCAGCAAGCGGGGGTTCTTCTTAAGGAAAGCGTAATCTAACCGGTTCAACAGTTGAATGGTCCCGTATCCCCCGCGAAAAGCCCAGATCGCTTTCACCCGCGGATCTCTCAGGAAATCCATCCAGTCTTGCAGGCGCTGCTCTACCGGGGCGGAGACCATTCCATGATCCGCAAAAGCATGGGGAGCAACCCGGCACTCGAATCCGCGTTGGCGCAGAAAGTCCAGCCCCGGTTGAACCTGTTCGGGCGTTACCGGCCCCGCCGGGGAAATGAACCCGATGGCGTCGCCGGGAAGGAGAGGGGGAAGTAATCGCTGCGCCATGATCTTATCCGTCCGTTAAACTACCGCTGTATTATTGATTTGAGCAACTCTCGCAGGCGCTCCGCTTCCGCCACGCGAACGCGAACGCCGAACACCCACATTTTTTCGCATAATTCCGGCATTTTGGGCAGATTCGCCCGCAGCTTCACCGCGTCTTTTTCCGTAACCAGCACTCCCCGCGCCCCGGCCTGCGCCGCGGCTTTTTCAAGATCGCGCATCTCTTGCAAACTATAATCATGATGATCGGGAAACGCTTTGCGGTAAGCGATTCGGAATCCCTCCCGTTCCAGCATCCCCCAAAAATGTTCCGGGTTGGCGATGCCGCATACCGCCGCGACGGGTTGAGATTTGATCTCGCCGGGATCAAGCGGCTCGTCGTCGCCCAGCCTGGTCAGCGCGTAAAAGATCAATTCGGTCTTGAGCACCGGGGCGGAATATGCGTTTTCCAGGCGGGATTTTAGCGTTTCCGCTTTTTCAGGGCATTTCTCGAACTTGGCGAGCAGAATGGCGCCGGCGCGGCGGAGGGAAACTTTGGCGTCGCGCAAATAGCTGAACGGGAACAGGAAGGGATGTTCCGCCCAGCGGGAGACGTCGATCAGGCAAATATCCAGATCGCGGTGGAGGCGGCGGTGCTGAAAACCGTCGTCGAGCAGGAACACGTCCACCTCCTGAAGGCGCAGCAGTTCCCGCCCCACTTCATAACGGTCCGCCCCCACTCCCAGGGCGCCGGCGCGCAGTTTCTTGAAAATCAGCGCCGGCTCGTCGCCGATTTGCCGCACCGCCGCATCGCTTTCCCCGCCGGGCAGGAGGATGCGGTTCTCGCGGGAAGCTCGTTTGTAGCCCCGGCTCAGCACCCCAACCCTCAGTCCCTCTCCCTGCAACCATTCTAACAGTTCCAGCGCCAGGGGGGTTTTGCCGCTGCCGCCCATCTGAATGTTGCCGACCGAGATCACCGGGCGGGGCAGGCGGCGGGTCTTGAAGATGCCGGCGTCATAGAGCCGGTTGCGGAGCTGCACCATTCCGAGGTGAAACATTCCCGGGGGGAGGAGCAGCCATTTCAAATAGTGGAGAATCGGCTTCGCTGTCATT
>CAZFVV010000103.1:0-5711 GCA_964522165.1 uncultured Calditrichaceae bacterium | reverse complement strand
GCGAAAGGGAAGAGAACAATAGCCGGTTTCATACTGCTAAATTGATTGCCTGGCTTCAGCCAGTAAAAAACTCCCCGGGACGTACCGGCCCGGTTTTCACGCTGAAGCGTGGTAATCAAAGGGACTCGGGGGGCATGATATTCAGGCCGCCGCAAAAATAATTTTCTCCAAACTTCTATTTTGCCCTGTCGTAGCGTACATTCTATTTTGCAACTTTCAAACAGGAGGAAAAAGGTACTAATGAAGAACATTGCCATTGCCATAACGATCCTTCTTTTCGCATTTTTGGGGGTGAATTGCACCTCCGGGGACGCCAATGCCCGGAAAAACGCCGCCGCCAGCGATAGCGCCGCGGTGAATGACAGCGCCCGGGGCGACAGTAAAGACACTTCCGACAACAAGGGCCGCAAAGGCGAGGGAGATTTTCAATCTCAGCAACCCAGCGCGGTGCCGGTAGAAGTAACAACGCTTTCCACGGGGGAGATTTCCAGCTTCCTGCTCTACAGTTCTACATTGGAAACCGAGCAATTGGTGGACGTGTATTCCCGCATCGCCGGCCTGGTGGTGGGAGTGTATGCCGAGGAAGGCGACCGGGTGAGCAAGGGCCAGCGGCTCATCCAGATCGAAAAAGACGAATATGAGTTAGCCGAGCAGAAAGCCCGCTTAGATTACGAGACCCAAAAAGCCAATTTCGAGCGCATCAAAGCCCTGCAACAGGAAAACCTGATGAGCGATGAGGAATACCAGAACGCGGAATTCGCCATGAAAGCCGCGGAGATCGCCTGGAAGCAGGCCGCCCTGACACTGGAATATACCACCGTCGCCGCGCCGATCTCCGGGGTGGTGGGCGACCGGCTGGTGCAATTGGGCGGTCGCATTATGACCACCACCAAGCTTCTCTCCATTGCCAATTTGGATGAAAAAATCGTGCAGGTGTACGTACCGCAGAATGAATTCACCAAATGTTACCGCAACCAAACCGCCCTGGTGGCCACGAACGTTCTGCCGGGAGAGAAATTCAAAGGGTACGTGAAACGGATCAGCCCGGTGATCGATCCCCAGAGCGGCACTTTCCGGGTGGTAGTGGGGGTAAAAGACCCGCAGAACAAGCTGCGGCCGGGCATGTTCGTCAGCGCGGAGTTGATTGTCGATACCCACGAGAATGCCCGCCTGATCCCCAAGTCCGCCCTGATCTATGAAAATGAGCGCACCTACTTTTTCCTGGTTCAACAGGACACCTCTTTACGGGTGGAGCTGCAAAAGGGCTTTGAAGACGCCGAGAAGGTAGAGGTGTTGAACGATATTCCGGTGGGAACCAAAGTAGTCGTGCTGGGGCAAAACGGCCTGAAAAACGGCAGCAAGGTGAAAATCATCGAAGAGCGCAACTACCCCTGGCAGCGGCGAGAGGAAATTTCCTCCTTGCCGGTTTCCAAAAACTGAACACGGCCATTTGCCTTCGGCGTCATTGGCGCTTCGCACGTCATTTCATGGTCATTGGTGGTCATTATGCTTTGCGTCATTAATTGTCATTGGCGGCCGTTAGACTCCATCATGGTTTAAGGGAACGAATGACCGCGAAGCGTAATGACCACCAATGACGCGCGAAGCGCAATTGACAATAACTGACCGCGCAGCAAAATGACGCGCGAAGCGCAACTGGCCGCGCAGCGAAATGACCATTAATGACAAGGCTTTTAGCGTATGAATATCCCCTCCACCGCCAAAGAAAGTTTCTTCCGCTTTACTACCACCCGCCCGGTGGCGATTACCATGATCGTGTTAGGCATTATGGTATTCGGGCTTCTCTCCTATAACCAGCTTTCCATGAATTTGATGCCGGATATTACCTATCCCTCCATCACCGTGCGCACGGAGTTTGCCGGCTCCGCCCCGGAGGAGGTAGAAACCGCCATCTCCCGCCCGATTGAAGAGCAATTAGGGGTGGTCACCAGCCTGGTGGCGATCAGCTCCATCTCCAAACCGGGGCAGTCGGACGTAATCCTGGAATTCGACTGGGATACGGACATGAACGAGGCCATCGGCGAGGTGCGCGAGAAACTCGATCTGGTCTTTTTGCCGGACGGCGCGGAAAAGCCGATAATTTTGAAGTATGATCCCTCTTTAGATCCCATTATCCGCCTGGGGCTGACCGGCGGCGCGGATTTGTTCTTCGACCGCTACGTGGCGGAGGAACAGATCAAACGCGCCCTGGAAACCGTGAAAGGGGTGGCCTCGGTAAAGGTAAAAGGCGGTTATGAAGAAGAAATCCGGGTGGACCTGGACGAGCAGAAGATCAGCATCATGGGGCTGGACATCCAGCAAATCCGGCAGCGGCTGGCGCAGGAGAACGTCAACCTGGCCGGGGGAGAGCTGAAAGAGGGGCAAACCGAATACATCGTGCGCACCCTCAACGAATTCAAAACCATCCCGGAGATTTCCGAAATCAACGTGGGGTTTCAAAACGGGCGGGAAGTGCGCCTGCGCGACATTGGCCGGGTGTACCGCACTTTCAAAGAACGGCAATTGATTACCCGCCTGAATTACCGGGAAAGCGTGGAGCTGGAAATTTACAAGGAAGCGGACGCCAACATCGTGGAAGTAGCCCGCCACGTGCGCACTAAAGTTTTCGGAACCCCGGCGCAGCAGGCGTTCGTGCGCCAGCTTAAACAACGCCAGGAGCAGGAGAAGCAAGCCCAATTAGCCCGCGCCGATACCGCCAAAACCGAAAAACCGAAAGATGAAAAAGCGCCCAAACCGGGCCCCGGGCAGGGCCGCCAGGCTTTCCAGCAGGAAATGCTGATGCGCGCCATGACCGATTTCATCGCCTACGGACTTCCCCAGGGCATGAATATTCAACTGCTCACCGATCAGTCGGTATTCATCGAAAATTCCCTCAACGAGGTCAAGAACACCGCGATCATGGGCGGGATTCTGGCGGTCATCGTGCTGTTCCTGTTCTTGAACAACGTTCCCACCACGGTCATTGTGGGCCTTTCCATTCCCCTCTCGATTATCGCCACTTTCGCTTCGATGAAGCTGTTCAACGTCTCCCTGAACATCATGTCCCTGGGCGGGCTGGCGTTAGGGATCGGGATGTTAGTGGACAACTCCATCGTGGTCACGGAGAGCATCTTCCGCTGCCGGGAGGAGGGGGACGGTTTCGTGGAGTCCGTGGTGCGCGGCACCAGCGAGGTGGGCGCGGCGGTTACCGCCTCCACCCTCACCACCATCGCGGTTTTCTTCCCCATGGTGTTCGTCAAGGGGGTGGCGGGGCAAATCTTCGGCGACCTGGCGCTTACCGTGGTGTTCTCCCTGCTGGCCTCGTTGGGAGTGGCGCTGTTCTTCATTCCCATGCTCGCCTCGCGGCAGTTCAAAATGGATTTTTTGAAAACCGCGCAAGATTCCCCGAAAAAATTTTTCCTCAAATTTGCTTGTTTTAGGGACTTCTGGAACAGCCTGAAGCGCTTCGGGAAAAGATTTCCCCAGGCGTCTCTGCTCAAAAAACTCCTGCTGTCAGCGCTGACCCCGGCCTGGGCGCTCTGGATACTGGCGCGACTGCTGCTTCAACTAATTTTTGAGCTGCTGGGCAAGGTCGCAACCCTGCTGCTCATTATCCTGGGGGCGGCGCTGCGCCTGGGCGAGTTCTTGTGGAAGCATTTTCTCTCCAAAATCGCCCGCTTCTTCGTAAAACTTTTCGACCGCGGCTACGCCAAAGTGCGGGATGCTTATCCCTTCGCCATCGACTGGGCGCTGGGCAACAAAAAGGCGATTTTACTGCTCTCCGTGGTTCCGCTGCTGATCTGCCTGTTCATTTTGTTTCCCCGGTTAGGCCAGGAACTGATTCCGGAGGTGGCCCAGGGCGAATTCAACGTGGAGTTGACCCTGCCCATCGGCACCCCCGTGGAAACTACCGCGGAAGTGATTACCCCCATCGAACAACTGATTCTCAATGAACCGGAAGTGGAAAAAATCTCCACCGTGGCCGGGGTGGATCTCACCAAAGTCTCCGACACCGAGTCCGGCCAGCATACCGCCAAAATCACCGTCACCTTGAAGCCTTCCGGCAACCCGGCAGAGACGGAACGCCGGGTGTTGGGGCATATCCGGGAAAAGCTGCGCGATTTCAGCGGGATTGCGCACAAAATTTCCCGCCCGGTGCTGTTCAGCTTCAAAACCCCCATCGAAGTGGAGATCAAGGGCTACAACCTGGCCTCCCTCACCTCCCTCAGCCGCCAGGCGGTGCAGGCGATTTCGGAGATTCCCGGCCTCACCGACGTGAAATCCAATTTGCAGCGCGGCAGCCCGGAAGTGCAGATCAGCTACGACCGCAGCAAGCTGGCGTTTTACGGGCTGAATATCTTAGACGTCGCCAACATCGTGCGCAACAAGGTGTTAGGAGAAGTAGCCACCCAGTTTAAGCGGGAGGACCGGCGCATCGACATTCGCGTGAAGGTGCGCGACGAGGACAAATCCACTATCGAGCGGCTGCGGCGTTTGAACGTGAATCCCGGCGGGGCGATCCCGATCCCCCTCGAAAGCGTGGCGAATATCGAAATCAAAGAAGGTCCCAGCGAGATTCGCCGCATCGGGCAGCAGCGCTCCGCGGTGATTTTAGCCAATATTTCCGGGCGCAGCCTCTCCGACGCCAGCGCCGAGGTGTACCAGGCGCTGCAAAATTTAGCCATGCCGGGGGATTTCACCTTCGAGATCACCGGGCAGAACAAAGAGATGGAAGTCTCCCTGAACAGCCTGCGCCTGGCGCTGCTGTTAGCGATCTTCCTGGTCTATATCGTCATGGCCTCCCAATTCGAATCCTTCCTGCACCCCTTTGTGATCCTTTTTACCATTCCTTTTGCGCTCATCGGGGTCATTCTGCTGCTCTGGGCGCTGGGTATTTCTATGAACATCATGGTATTTTTAGGATTGATCATTCTGGCGGGAATTGTGGTCAACAACGCCATCGTGCTGGTGGACTACATCAACCAGCTGCGCCGGCGGGGAATTCCCAAAAACGAAGCGATCAAACAGGCCGGGCAGGCGCGCCTGCGCCCCATTTTGATGACCACCACCACCACGGTGCTGGGACTGCTGCCCATGGCCCTGGGCTTAGGCGAGGGCGCGGAAATTCGCACCCCCATGGCCGTCACCGTCATCGCCGGGCTGGTCAGCTCCACGGTGTTGACCCTGGTGGTCATCCCCACGGTGTACGCGGTGTTCGAGCGGGGGGAGTAGGGGGTGGGGCGTCATTGGCTGCGCGTCAGTTGCCTGCGGCTTCAGTGGTTGTCATTGGCTGCGCGTCAGTTGCCTGCGGCGTCAGTTGTTGTCATTGGGCTGCGTGACCATTTGGATAAACCAATAATAATTTGGAGGAGGATCGGCTATGACCTTGAAATTGGAAGAATTGCAAGTGTATCAATTGGCGATGGAGATAGCGGAGAGGATATGGAAAATCGTAATCAAATGGGATTATTTTGCGAAGGACGTGGTTGGGAAGCAATTGATGAAAGCAGTGGATTCGGTGGCGGCCAATTTGAGCGAGGGATATGGAAGATACTTTTACAAGGAGAACAAACAATTTTGCTATTACAGCCGGGGTTCGCTTTTCGAAACCAAAACCTGGCTTGCCAAAGCCCATAACCGGAAGCTGATCAACACTGCGGAATTCGACCAATTCATCAAAGATTTAGACACAATAGGCATCAAACTCAATA
>CAZFVV010000102.1:0-18233 GCA_964522165.1 uncultured Calditrichaceae bacterium | reverse complement strand
AGCTTGATAAGTCTTCACTTTTGCTCTTTTCCCTCAAAGTCTTAAAGTAGAACTATTTTACCATTCACCAATCGAGCACTCACCAATTCCCAATTACCCATTACTCCTGTACAATTAAGGAAAGAGAGTATGGAGAACAATCTTTCCCGCCCCCAATTAACTCCCGAAACGCTCCAAACCGTTCCCATCGAGCGGGCGGAGACCATTCCCTCCGCCTGGTACACCGATCCTGCCTTTCATGCCTGGGACAATGAGAGTATCTTCTCCCGCTATTGGCAGTGCGCCGGGCACGTTTCGCGGATCAGCCGCGCCGGGGATTATTTTTTGATCGACGTTGCCGGGAATCCCCTGATCGTGGTACGCGGGAAGGATGAACAGGTGCGGGCATTTTACAACGTCTGCCGGCACCGCGGCGGGCCGTTGGAAATCGAAGAAAGCGGCTGCGTGAAGGCGCTTCAGTGCAAGTATCACGGGTGGACCTACTGGCTCGACGGGATGCTGCGGGGAGTGCCGGAATTCGACTACGTGCAACTTTTCGACCGCAAGGATTACGGGCTGATCCCGGTCAAGCTGGAAACCTGGGAGGGATTGATTTTCGTGAATCTCTCCGAAAATCCCGCCCCGTTGAACGACTTCGTGGCCGGCATTTCCGAACGCATCGCCCCCATCCGGCTGGGCGATAAAAAATTCTACCGCAAGGTGGAGTACCAGATTTGCTGCAACTGGAAGGTGTACGTGGACAACTATTTAGAAGGTTACCACCTGCCCTACGTGCACCCGGAGCTGAATAAGCTGTTAGATTACCGCAATTACGTTACCGAGACTTTTCCCTGGTATTCCCTGCAATACAGCCCCTTTGCCGGGGGCGACAACCTCTACCGGGCGGAAAACGGGGAAGCGTTTTACTACTTCATCTTCCCCAACATCATGCTGAACATTTTGCCCGGTCGGCTGCAAACCAACTTAGTGCTGCCGCTGGCGCAGGAAAAGACCCTGGTGATCTTCGAATATTATTACGACGACGTTACCTCCCCGCAGGCCCTGCAAATCATCGCCGAGGACATCGACTACAGCGACCGGGTGCAGCAGGAAGACATCGAAATCTGCGAGCGGGTGCAAAAGGGGCTGAATTCCCGCGCCTACGACCGGGGGCGGTTCTCGGTGCTGCGGGAGCAGGGGGTGTATCATTTTCAGAGCTTGCTGAAGGAGGCGTACCGGCAAGGAATTTCAGATGGTTCCACTTAGCTCACCACAGGTTTGAGATGGCTTTGATTGCGGATATCGTCGTGGGTTCAATCGAACCACCCCGGAATCGGTGAATACGGTTCTTCGCGCCCTTATCAAGACCATGCCCAAAACCAGAAGAAGAAAGACGGTTCGCAAGTAATCCAGCCCGGCGCTTTTGCTGAAACGGAATAGAAATTCACTCCTGATCGGCGCTTTTCATAAACCGAACTGCCCTCCCAACATCACCCGGAAATCTTCCTCTGAATAGATTGCCGCAATCACAAAGGATATCTCCCGGAAAAACGGCGAGAACCAGAAGCCGCCCCCAACATCCGAGTGCCAGTCCCCCGGGCTTTTTCCATCCACCCACACCCGCCCGGTTTCCCCAAAAACGAACCAACCCACGTCGAACGGCACTAGCAGCGTGGGGCGGAAGAGGTGATGCCGCAGCGCCGCGCTTCCGTACAGCGAGGCGTCTCCCCCAAAACGATTGCGGGCAAAACCGCGCAGGGTCTGGGTTCCGCCCAGGTACGCAGCCTGGTAGTAGGGAAAATCTCCCCAGAGTTTTTCCCCTCTTGCCCGGAGCGCAAAGGTGGTTTGCCGGAGCGGTTTCAGGTAGAACTGCGCTTCCCCCAGCGCCCGGGCAAACGCGCTGTCATTCTCGAACGCCTCGGGAAAGCCGCTGGCAGCGGCGGCCAGGTATATCCCTTTGGTGGGCATGTCGGGATCATCCCGCAAATCCAGGGTAACGCCCCCGCCAAGCTCCAGCAAGCTGTTGGTGTTGACGCCATAGGGCTGCTCCTGAATGATAAAACGGGGATCGGAAATATCGGTCTTGGTGTTGTAGCGTTTGAGCGTGCCGCCAAAGAAAAAATTTATCTTCGGGGCCAGGTGGGCATAAAGAACCGGCCTGATCCAGTATTCATTGGCCTGAACCCGGTAAAAATCCTCTTTTTCCAGGTTTTTATCCCGTTGGGCGTCATTCCCCAATCCGTAATAGTCGGTGATTTCCCGGGGATTGAACGCCGCCTCTACCCGCAGATTCAATCCCCCAATCACTTCGATGAAATTTCCGCGAAAATCGGAGCGGATTGCCGAGGTCAAAAAAGCGTAATTCGCGCCTAAGGTCAGCCGGCTGGCGTGGGGCTTTTTGCGGAACCCGTAGTAGGTGAGGGTTGCGCCCGCGCCGACTACCAGGCCGTCGTCCGGGTTGAAGGAGAGGATCGGGAAAGGGGAAACAATGCTCCCGTAACTCAGGGCCAGCGGCTCGTATTCGTGGGCGTTGATCAGCGAATCCGCCCGGCCGCTTTTGAACACGGTGTTTTTGCCTTTGGCGACCGGGGTTCCCTCAATATCGTAAAAAAAGGTCTTACCGCGGGATTCATCGCTCAACTCATCCGCGCCCGGGCCGCCGATGACACGTAATTTGATGCTCCGCCCCGCGTTTCCGCTCACCGCCGCTTTGTCGTTCCCGCCCAAAAGATAAACGCGGATTTCCCCGGTTTCTTCGCGCTTGAAAATTCGCCGGTACAGCGGCGAGCCCTCTTTCTCGCCGGTTTGGGCGTTGCGTTGATAAAGAGAAATCTCTACCCGGTTATTATCACGGCGCTGCACTTCCAAATATTCATCGCGGTCGCGCCCGAGGATCTCGATGTTTTTGGCAAGATTGCGGTAGTATTTTTCTGCGTATCGCTCCAGGGCATCGCGGCGGGATTTGAGTTTGCGCTCCAACTCCTCCCCGGAGATCTGGTAAATCGCTGCGGGCAGTTGGCGAACCGCCTGCTCGATCACTTCATCGGTCATCTTCCGCCGGAAATCCGCCCCCGCCTCCCGGAAGTCCTCCTCCGTTAAGGCGTTTAGGAAGATGCGATCCAGGTGCCGCCCGGAGAAGGTCAGGCTCCAGATATCGGGATTCTTCTTTTCGATCCCCTCGAACTGCGGCACCACGTCGCGATCTTCCGCAATGGAGGGCAGCAGCCCGTCGAATTTGGAAAAGGCCTGGTCGCGATCCAGCGGAATGGGCTGCCAGAAATACCTTCCGTTCTGTTCAACGCGCGCCCAGCGCCACTGGTCGAAATGGCGGTCCCAGTCGCTGATGAAAACGTCTAACAGGCGGGCTTTCAGGAAAGCCTTTTGATCCACTGCATCGATAAAGCTGTCCCGCAGCAAATCCACCAATTCATAAGAGCTGAGGATATGGTCGAACCCCCCGAAACCGGGGGTGTTCGCCGGCCCATTGATGACGAATTCTTCCAGGGTTCCCATCGCCCCGGCGAAATCCTCCCGGAACTGCCCCAGCGCCGGATCGTCCGGAATTACCACTAACTCAGGAGTGGTATGCAGCACCCCCACCGCCCCGGCAAGCGCCGGAACCACCAGGGATCCGTAAGGGTGGGCGCTGCTGGTCTGGTCGCGTACAATGTCCGCCACCGGGGTTCCTTGCAAATCTTCCGGCAGAATTGCGGCGGGGTCTTTGTCGATGGAGCGGAACTGGAATCGCCCGCCCCGCCCGGCATCGAAGCTGAGAGAACGTGATTGGAAGCCGCCGCTGCGTTTTTGCGGTACCAGCCCGCCCGCGTAAGCCGCTACATTCAGCACCGGCGCTTCCACGGGAGTAGTCCATTCCGCCCGGTAGTGTCTGCCGAGAAAAAACTGTTTGAGGCCCCCGGCGTGATATTGCGCTCCCGCAACCACGGTTTGAACGCCGCTGCCGGAAAGCTCCCCGGTGTTTGCCTGGGAAAATCCCCGCGCGATCAGCAGAAACAGGGCGAAAATGAAAACGCAGCCCGCCGGGTTGAATCGCATAGAGATCCTCGATTGTATGGATGCGTATTTTTGACAGAAATGAAACCAGGACCGCTTCCCTCTTCGCAGGCATTCAATTCCGCCCCGACACCTGCAAAAACATCCCTGCAAAACGGAAGTTTTGCGGCGAAGCCCCGGCACAAAGCGCTTCCTTCCCCGAAAGGGGTGGCTTCGCCATGGAAAAGGGGTAAATCTCTCCTTTTCCGGTGCCGATCATAGATTCCTTCGGAGTGGAACCGCTTCGCGGCGGGGCGCTCCGGAGTTTACCTGCCCGACTGATTCTGCAGGAATTTGAAAAAGTCGCTTTGAGTGGACAGAATTAGCCAGTCCTTTTCCGAAAGCGCGGTCTCGTAAGTTTCCATGGTCTTCAGGAAGCGGTAGAATTCCCGGGAATCGGCGTTGCGGTCGTAGGCCGCGGCGTAAATGGCCGTGGCTTCCGCGTCCGCCTTGCCGCGAATTTCCTGCGCGGTTTTGAACGCTTCCGACTCGATCTGCTTCAAATCCCGCTCCTTGTCGCCTAAAATTTTGGAAGCCTCTCCCTGGCCTTCGGAGCGGTATTTGTCGGCGATGCGCTTGCGCTCGGTAATCATGCGCTCGTAGATTTTCTGCTGCACCGCCTCCACGTAATTGATGCGCTTGAAGCGCAAGTCCAGCAACTCGATGCCCAGGGAATCCAACTTGGGCGCCGCAGTTTCGATGATCATGCGGGTGATTTTATCCCGCCCCACCTGGATTTTCACGAAAATTTCCGACTCTTCTCCGGCTTCCAGGTCGTCGCTGGCCTGAAATTCCCGGTTGGTGGAGCGGATCACCTCCACTAAGTCGTGGCGGGCAATAGCGTTGCGGGTTTCCCCGTCCAGGATGTCATCCAGGCGGGTTTGGGCGCGCTCTTCGTTTTGCAAGCGCTCCAGGAACAGCAACGAGTTTTTGATCCGCCAGCGCCCGTAGCAATCCACCCAGATAAAGCGTTTATCTTTGGTGGGAACCTGGTTGGGATCCCCGTCCCACTCCAGGAAACGCTTATCGAAATAGCGGGCGTCCTCGATAAAGGGCATTTTGAAATGAATCCCCGGCGTGGTAATGGGATCTCGCACCGGCTCGCCAAAGCGGGTAACGATCACCTGCTGCGCTTCGTTCACCACAAAGGCCGAGGCCAGGATCAGGATCAGGGCGGCGACGCCCAGAACGGCATATATAAGGTATTTTGGCTGTCTCATTTCTTCAAATCTCCTTTATCTAAATCCAACAAGGGCAGAACCCCGCCGGCTTTTTCATCCAGAATTAATTTTTTCCCGACCTTCTGCATTACCTTGTTCAGGGTTTCGATGTAAATGCGCTGGCGGGTGACCTCCCGGGCCTTTTGATATTCGCCGTACAGCGAATTGAAACGCGCCGCCTCGCCGCGCGCCTGGTTCACCCGCTCCAGGGCGTATCCCCGGGATTCTTCGATCACGCGGGCGGCCTCCCCCCGGGCCCGGGGAATCACCTGGTTATACTCCGAGCGCGCCTGGTTGATCAGCTTCTCCCGTTCCTGCTGCGCTTCGTTGACTTCGTTGAAGGATGCTTTCACTTCATCGGGAGGATTGACGTCCTGCAGCACCACCTGCTCCACGTGGATGCCAAGCTCATATTGAGCGCACAATTCCTGGAGCTTGGTCTCCACGGCGCTGGCGATTTCCTGCCGCCCGATGGTCAGCACTTCGTTGATGGTGCGGTCGCCCACCACTTCCCGCATCACCGCTTCATTCATATCCCGGAAGGTTTGCGGGGCGTTGCGCACCCGGAACAGGAACTGGTAGGGATCGCGGATGCGATATTGCACGATCCACTCCACCTCCGCGGCATTCAGATCCCCGGTGAGCATCAGGGATTCCTCTTGAAACCGTCCCGGCGAGTATTCGCTGCGCACCCTCCCTTCCACGGTGCGGAAGCCGAATTCATCCTTCAACTGCCGGCGCACCGGGATTTTGTACACCTGCTCGATGCCCAGGGGCAGCTTGAAATTCAGCCCCGGGTCCACCGTGCGGGTGTACCTGCCGAAGCGCAGGATCACCCCGGCCTCCTCGGTATTCACGGTAAACAGGGAAGAAAAAAGGATGATTGCCAACAGCACTCCCGGGATGGCCCATTTCAGTAAATTGGGTGGAAGAGACGGCCGCCGGGGGATGCGGAACTCGTTGAAATCAAAAGGGGGTCTTTGCTGCATTACTTGAACCTCCGGATGTTAAGGTGAACGTGCATAGATTCTTATTATTCAGGGCTTTTACATCGCATAAGGATGTTTTAAATTCCGCTCCGGCGCAAAGCCATTGTTGGTCACGGAAAAATAATATAAACGAGCCATGCTGCAAATCAAAGACCTACATTATTCGATTGGCGAGCGAAATTTGCTTACCGGCGTCAACTGGATCATCAATCCCGGCAAGCGGGTGGCGCTGATCGGCCCCAACGGGGCCGGCAAAACCACCCTGCTGCGCATCATTTACGGCGAACTGGAATCGACCGCGGGAACCATGCAATCCCCCAAAGGCTACCGCATCGGCTACCTGCCCCAGGAAGAGATTGCCCTGGAAGCCGGCCCCATTCTGGAGAGCGTGTTGGAAGGGCATTCGGAAATCCTGGAGATGGAAAGCGAGATGGTGGAAATTCACCGCCAGTTGGAAAATCATCCCCCCAATTCCCCGGCGCTGTTGGAAAGATTAGGCGCGCTGGAGGAGCGTTTCCAACTCTCCGGCGGCTACCGCTTAGAAGCGGAGGCCAAAGCGATCCTCTCCGGGCTGGGCTTCAAAAACCACGATTTTCAACGCTCCCTATCCGAGTTCAGCGGGGGCTGGCGCATGAGGGTGTACCTGGCCCGGCTGCTGCTGCAAAATCCGGATCTGCTGCTGCTCGACGAGCCTACCAACCACCTCGACCTGGAATCCTTAGAGTGGCTGGAACAGTACCTCAAGACTTTCCCGGGCAGCATGGTCATCGTCTCCCACGACCGCTTTTTCATCGACCGCCTGGCGGAAGAAATCTGCGAACTGAATCGCGGGCGGCTTACCCACTACCCCGGCAACTACCATTTCTTCGAGAAAGAAAAAGCGCTGCGGGAGGAGCTGCTGCTGAAAAAGTGGGAAGAACAGCGGGCGGAGCGGGAACGGGTGCAGCGCTTCATCGACCGCTTTCGCTACAAGGCCAGCAAGGCGGTGCAGGTGCAAAGCCGCATCAAGCAGCTGGAAAAAATGCAAGAGGTCGAGCTGCCCCCGCCTCCCCCGCGCCGGATTTATTTTAAAATCCGGGTGGAAACCCCCAGCTACAAAGAGGCCCTGAAAATCGAGAATATGTCCTTCAAGTACCAGCGCGACTGGGTGCTGAAAAACATCAACCTGAACGTTTACCGGGGGCAGAAGCTGGCCCTGGTGGGTGTGAACGGGGCCGGCAAAACCACCCTCACCCGGCTGATCTTCGGGCAATTGGCGCCCCAGCAGGGGAGCATTCGCGCCGGGGAGCGGGTGATCATGGGCTACTACGCCCAGCACCAGGTGGACATCCTCAACTTGAACGCCACCATCATGGAAGAAGTAGCCGCCACCGCCAGCGAAGCCCACCGCCTCCAGTTGCGCGACATCCTGGGATTGTTCCAGTTCAGCGGGCAGGACCCCGATAAACGCGTCGGGGTGCTCTCCGGGGGAGAAAAAGCGCGGGTCTCCTTAGCCAAAATGCTGCTCTCCCCGGTCAATTTCCTGATTATGGACGAACCCACCAACCACCTCGACATCTCCTCCCGGGAAGCGTTAGAAGAGGCTTTGCAGGATTACGACGGCACTTTGCTGCTGATCTCCCACGACCGCTACTTCCTGGATAAGTTAGTGAACCGGGTGCTGGAGCTGAAAGACGGGCGGCTGCGGGAATTCGAGGGGAATTACTCCGACTACCTGGAGCATCGGGAAAAAGAGGCCGTTGCCGACGCTTTTGACCAGGGCGGGCAGCCCCCGGGCAGAACCCCGGCTATTTCTCCCGCCAAAAAGAGCAAGGACCAGAAACGCCAGGAGGCGGAGGCGCGGCAGACCATCAGCCGGCAGCGCGGCCAGCTAAAGGCAGAGATCGAAGCCTGCGAGAGCCGGATTGGGGAGTTGGAGGCGCAGAAGGAGAGCCTGGAAAAATTGATCGCCGACCCGAAAAGCTACCAGAACGGGGAGTACGTGAAGTCGCTGCGCAAGGACTACGCCGCAGTGAAACAGGAGCTGGAAACGTTATTGGAGCGCTGGGAAAAAGCCCAGGAGGCATACGAAGCGTTGCTGGCGGAAGTGAAGAAAGTGTAAAGTTTGTCCCCGCTAAGCGGGGATGAACAGTGCAAAAGCTTGCCCTGTTTACCCCTATGTTTAGGAGAGCTTGCGCTGTGGTGAGCCTGCCGAACCATCGAAGGATGAAAAATGAAAAGTACAAAGTACTAATGCCAATCACGAGTTGAAATTGTCTTAAAGCCCCGAAGGGGCGGAATATGTTAGCCCCGACAGAAAGTCGGGGTAAAAAATACCCCCCACACAGATTTCAGCCCCGAAGGGGCGGAATAAATTCCTAAAATCGTAAGATATGTCGCCCTTTCAGGGCTTAGGGTTGGCTGGTGATGGTTTTGTAGCCGGCGCTGGCGCCCGGGCTATCCTATTTCGCCCCTTTGGGGCTTTTTCTGTGGTATTCATTCAACTCGTGATTCGCATTGCTAAGTGAAAAATAGGTTTCAGCGGATTAGCGCCATTTTTCGCACCTGGATATATTCCCCGCTGCTTGCCCCGGGAGAAACTACCCGCAGGCGGTAGAGGTAAATTCCGCTTGCGACCGCTTCGCCGGCCTCGTTGCGGCCGTCCCACTGAAACCAGTGCTCTCCCGGCGGCAATTCCCGCTCTACCAGGGTCGCTACTTTCCCCCCGGCAACATCAAACACTTCCAGGCGGGCAAACCCGCGATCCGCGATCCGAAATCCCAAATTCGTTGAAGGATTGAAGGGGTTAGGAAAGTTGCGGTAGAGCACTATCCTTCCCGGCGGCGAAGGAGGCTCCACGCCCACCGGGATTTGCAAATAATTGAACGCGGCCAGCACGTCAATCAACCCCATGCCGTAATTGTGATCTTCCCCGGTGGTTTCCCCGGGCGGTTCCCCGGGATCGTGCGCTGCGGAATCCGCGGGAGTTTCCCGGGCGGTGAGATAGAGCGCCAGCTTCAACTCCTGCCCGGTTTTGTTGGGAAAAGCCTGCTTCAGCAGGGCGATGGCCCCGGCGACGTGGGCGCTGGAGGCCGCGGTTCCGCTCCAGACCGCATAACCGCCCCCGGTAATCGCGGAGCGGATGTTGATCCCCGGCGCTACCGCCTCCGGTTTGATCAGCAGGGAGCCGCTTCCCCCGCAATTCGAAGGCCCCCGGCTGCTAAAACTGGTAACCGGCAGGAGCGGGGAATAGAACCCGTCGATGCTGCCGGTCGCCCAGGCGTTCACCAGGGAAGTATTGATGTTGCCGAATCCCTGGATGGTCGCCGCCGCGGGTCCCGCTGCGCCAACCGGGAACACCGCTGCGATTCCTGCCGCTTCCACGGCGTTCAGCACGGTGTGATAAATAGCCGCCGGGCAACCGATCAGCGTGGCGTCCGAGAATCCCGCGATCACGTCCGGCATGTCATCGGTGGTGGTGGGATTGCCGTCCGGGTCCATAGCCCACTGGAAAGCGAGAATGGTGTTGGAGAGGTGCGGAAAGGCGCACAGGGTCTGGGCGGCGATCCATTCCGCCGCCGGGGCCGCCCCGATGGTATCCTGGGCTGCCGGGTTCAGGCCGGCGATGATGCCCATGCCGTGGGTGCCGTGGTTGTTGCAATCGTTCGGGAAGGTGCTGCCAAAAGCGGGGTCGAACCAGGCCTGGGAAGCGGGGACGTGGTTGCCGCGCCAGCGGGCGGCCAGGGCGGGATGGGTTCCCTCCACCCCGGTATCGATATTCATCACCAGCCGGCCTTCTCCCCGGAAACCCATTTCCCACATTTTATGGGCGTTGATGAGCTTCAAACCCGCTTCAGCGCCGTTATCCACCGGCAAGGCGGGCTGCTGCGCCGCCGGGGCGGAGATCTCCAGCAGCGGGTCCGCCTCCAGCAGCGCGACTTCCGGGCGGGCGGCGAGGACCTGCAACACCGCCGGGGTGGTTTCCACCCGGATCATGTTGGCGATCCAGAAAGGTTGATATTCCATGATGCCATTAGCGGCGAGGGACTCCAGGTAGGAGAGAATTCCCCTTTGCGTGGCCGCAGCCTTATCCTGCAGGGCGGTGATAACCGCATACGCCCGCTGCTGCGGAGAGGCGTTCACTGCCGAAAGCTGCTGTTCCAGCGCCGGAATTTCCACCTGCTCGTCCAGGAAGACCAGGGCGCGAACCGGGGCGTTCTTTTCCGGCACCCGGTCTATTTCCTGTTGTAATGCCGGGGTTATTTCCGCGGCGATACCCAACTGCGCCCAAAGCATCAAAAAAAATAGGGAATAAAGGCCAACGGGCTTCATAACGGGATCCTCCGGGTTATGTCCGCATTTCGCAGAAACGTTAGCTGTAAGCTCTATTTACCACCTAATTTACACCTCGAAACTCGGAAGATGCAAAGATATTAGAAAAGACCTCAAAGGGTTGCGAAACCTTTGAGGTCTTTGCGCCTGATTTTCTCCTCGGGCCGTATCTCTCCTTGTAACCGTACTTCTGCCGGATTATATTTTCCTCTTCAACGGCTTAAATTCCTCGGGGTGAAAAGCGATCATGAAACGCATCCTTAAAATTTTGACTTTGCTGGGCATCATCGCCTCTTTTCTCTGGCAAATCTGCCTGGGGCTGTGCCCGGCGCCGTAGAATGCGGAAAATATGTCAAGATCACAACGAAAACGCCGAATTAAACTGTATATTGTGCCCTTATTTGCGGAAGGGGCGATTTATGCAGACTAAAAAATTCGGGATGTCTCCATGAACCAAAGAATCATCGCCTGGTTAGTGGCGTTGTTTGTACTGTTTATCCTTTATAATACTCTTATTCCCTTCACCTTCGACCAGAGTTTAAGCGACCTGCCCTCCCTGCTGCGGGAGTTCGTCTGGCAACTGCCGGACCCCGACGATATCTCCCTCACCGACATCGCCGGGAATATCCTCCTTTTTGTTCCCTTCGGCTTCGTAATGTATATGTTCCTGTTTTATCGCAGCGCTCCCCAGCCCTTGCTGTTCAGCACCCTTGCGGGCATGTTCATCAGCTTATTCATCGAATTCATGCAAATGTTCATCGCCGAGCGGGACAGCGCCATTCACGACGTGTTCAACAATACCCTGGGCAGTTTTGCCGGGGCGGTGGCGGCGTCGCTCTACGCCCAGCGCCTGGCTTCCGTTTCCCGGCGACTTTTTTATCAACTGCTGAACCGGAAACCTTTCCTTTTGCTGCTGGTGATTCTTGCCATAGCGCAAACTATCTCCGCAATTATGCCTTTTACCGTGTCCATCACCATTTCGGACTTGAAGGACAGCATCAAAAGTGCCAACCTGGTGCCTTTTGCTTACCATTCCGTGGGCGCGGTGTATTTCAACGATCCCAACAAGCTGGATTCCCTGCCTTTCGACGCCAGCAAACCGGTCGAGGATATCCTCTTCTGGGCCGCGGCCGGGTATATCGCGATGATTTGCTACCGGATTTACTGGCGCCGCAGACCCTACGGAAAGTTGCTCTTGATAGCTTTGCCGCTGTTATTCTTCCCTTTTCTCGAATTTCTTCAAATCTTTATCACTTCCCGGATTACGGATGTAACCGACATTCTTAGCGGCTGGATCGGCGCCGCCTTAGGATACCTGCTGTATAAACTGCTGCGCCCCCTGCGCCACAAAAACCTGAAATCCGATCTCGACTTGCTGAAGGTTCCCCTGGCAATGTACGCCCTGTTCATGCTGTTTGCAGGGCTTCGCCCCTTCGATTGGAGCCTTTCTCCCCAGGTGCTGGCGGTGGACATGCGTTTAGATAACCTGGTTCCCTTCTACGCTTATTTTCGCAAAACCAGCCTGTGGAATATCTACGACCTGGCCAGTTCCTTCGCCTACTTTCTGCCCCTGAGCCTGTTCTGGAGTTACCGGCAGAAAAGCCGCGGCGTTTCTTATACCCAGCTATACGTGCTCACCACCCTGGTGGGGTTGGCGGCGGGCGCTTTCATCGAATTTTCCCAGTTATTTTCCGCCTCGCGCATCGCCGAAGTCACCGACGTGCTGGCCTTCGGCGGCGGCGGCGCTTTAGGTACTTTCCTGGTTTATTACTACGAGCGCCAGATTGTCCCCACCCTGCAAATGTACCGCGCCGGGCAGCTTTACTTAGGATGAGTTTCAGGGGTGTTATGGTGTTATAGTTTTTTGGATTAATGGATTGATGGATGGTTGAGTAGCCATTCAACAATTTAGCAATTTAACCCTGCCACCCTTCATTCATCCATCAATCCAACCCTCCCATACTCCCCCTCCGCGCCCGGGCGTGCAATTTTAAATTTTTTGCATTTTGCGCTTTCCATGTTATATTTCACCCGATTTCATGAACAATACAGACGAATGATCCTGAAACGGAGCCGATACGTTGGATTGGTTTAATAAGAAGAAGAAAGGCATCGCCAGCAGCGAGAAAAAGATGATCCCGGATGGATTGTGGGTCAAGTGCGACCAATGCGGGGAGATCATCTACCGTCCTGAATTGCAGAAGCGCATGTTTGTCTGCCACAAATGCAACTATCATTTCCGGGTCACCAGCAAAGAATTCAGCGAATATTATTTCGACAAAGATAGTTTCCAGGAATTGGATCCGAATATCAAACCGGTCGATGTTTTGAAGTTTAAGGATTCCAAGCGCTATTCCGACCGCTTGAAAGAAGCCCAGAAAAAAACCGGGCTGAGCGATGCGGTCATCACCGGGGAAGCGACCATTGAGGGCCACCCCGTGGCAGTAGCGATCATGGATTTTTCGTTCATCGGCGGAAGCATGGGATCGGTGGTGGGGGAGAAAATCTCCCGAACCATCGATCGCGCCTGCGAAAAAAAAATTCCCCTCATCATCGTTTCCGCTTCCGGGGGGGCGCGCATGATGGAAAGCGCCCTTTCGCTGATGCAAATGGCGAAAACCAGCGCAAAACTGGCTCGCCTGGCGGATTTGGGCATTCCTTATATATCCATTCTAACCGACCCGACTACCGGCGGCACCACGGCCAGTTTTGCCATGTTAGGCGATATTCATATTGCCGAACCCGGCGCGCTGATCGGGTTTGCGGGGCAGCGGGTCATCAAGCAAACCATCGGGCAGGATCTCCCGGAAGGCTTCCAAACCGCGGAATTTCTCCTGGAGCACGGGTTTATCGACATTATTGTGCCCCGGCAGGAAATGCGCGCCACCCTGGGCCGGCTTCTGAATATGTTCTGGTTTTTCCCCCAGTCTAATTCTGCCGAGCCACGCAAAACCTCCCCGGAATCCCGCCAGAAGGAAGAGGCCGGCAAGAAAACCGCGGCTGTTTCACCCGATAACAAATAACCGTCGCCGCAGGATTGCAAAAAGTAGGTGCAGGGCGCAGCAGGCCAGGCGGAGCGGTTCAACCACCCGAAAAATCTTTTATACAGGGCGATACGGTCAAACTATGGCTGACAAACCGCGCATCTTAGTCACCAACGACGACGGCATCTATTCCGGCGGAATTTATGCGCTCTACAGCGCCATGGCCGGCATCGGCGAGGCCTACGTTATTGCGCCGGATTCGGAAAAAAGCGCCGTGGGGCACGCAATTACCATCTCCGATCCCCTGCGGGTGACAGAAGTGGAACGGAACGGCAAGTTCTTCGGCTGGGCGGTAAAGGGTACCCCGGCCGACTGCGTTAAACTGGCTTTGAAAGGCATTCTGCAATTCAACCCCGACCTGGTGGTTTCCGGCATCAACCAGGGCAGCAATACCGCCACCAACGTGATTTATTCCGGCACTGTTTCCGCGGCCACGGAAGGAACTATCATGGGAATTCCTTCCATTGCCTTTTCCCTGACCACCTTCAAAAAGAGCGATTTTTCCCTCGCGGCAGAAATCGCCCGGCTGCTGGCCGAAACAGTGCTGGAAAAGGGGCTTCCTCCCGGCACGCTGCTCAACGTCAATATCCCCCCGGTTCCCCGCAAAGACCTCAAAGGGATCAAAATTACCCGGCAGGGCAGGGGGTATTACGAGGATTTTTTTGAAAAACGGGTCGATCCGGCCAATCGCACCTATTACTGGCTGGGAGGAACCAAGCTGGTTCTGGACACCGAGGAGGACATCGACGAGGTAGCGATTATGAACCACTATGTTTCCGTTACCCCGCTGCACTATGATTTGACCGACCGGAAGATGATTGACCGGTTAAACGAATGGGGCTTAAAATTGCGTTGATTCATCAATTCCATCATCTGGCCATCTGGATTTTTTTCACTTGAAAGAAATAAGTAAAATAATACACGCTATAGCCGGCTTATAAATAATGCAAAAAGTCTTAATCCTGGATTTCGGCTCCCAATACACCCAGCTTATCGCCCGCAAGGTGCGGGAGCTGCAAGTGTTCTCGGAGATCCACGCCTATAATTACCCGGCGGAGAGGATCAAAGCCGACCGGGACGTCAAAGCCATCATTCTTTCCGGGGGGCCGGCCAGCGTGTACAGCCCCGATGCGCCCCACTGCGACCCGGAAATTTTCCGTCTCGACCTACCCATCCTGGGGATTTGCTACGGTTTGCAGCACCTTGCCTATTCGCTAAACGGTACGGTGGATCCCGCTCCCCGCCGGGAGTACGGGCGCGCCCTGCTGCACATCGACGCCGCTGACGATCTGCTGGCTCAGATAAAATCCCCCACCCCGGTATGGATGAGCCACGGCGATCACCTCACCCGCCTGCCGGAAGGATTCGAAGCCATCGCCCACACCGACAATTCCCCCATCGCCGCCATCCGCCGGCGGGAGAAGAAAATCTACGGGCTGCAATTTCATCCCGAAGTACACCACACCGGGGAGGGGAAGCAGATCCTGCAAAATTTTCTATTCGATATCTGCGGATTCCGGGGAGAGTGGACCCCTCAATCGTTTATCAATAGCGAGATCGAAAAACTCCGCCGGCAGGTAGGCCGCGAGCGGGTGCTCTGCGCCCTGAGCGGGGGCGTGGATTCCACGGTGCTGGCGGCGCTGCTGAACCGGGCCATCGGGGAACAGCTCACCTCTATTTTCGTTGATACCGGGCTGCTGCGCCAGAACGAAGCGGAAGAAGTGGCCGCCGCATTTCGTGAGAAATTACACCTTAATTTGATTTCAATCACCGCAGCGGACCTGTTCCTTTCTAGATTATGCCGCGTGGTTGACCCGGAGGAGAAGCGTAAAATCATCGGCAAAACGTTTATCGAAGTATTTGAATCCGAAGCCAAAAAATTAGGGAATTTTCGCTTTTTAGCCCAGGGAACCCTCTATCCCGACGTGATCGAAAGCGTTTCCTTCAAAGGACCTTCCGCCACCATCAAATCCCATCACAACGTCGGGGGACTGCCGGAAAAAATGGATTTTGAACTGTTGGAACCGCTGCGGGAATTGTTCAAGGATGAAGTGCGGCAGGTCGGAAAAGAATTGCAAGTGCCGGAAGATATTCTTGCTCGCCATCCCTTTCCGGGTCCCGGTCTGGCGGTTCGCATCATCGAAGAGGTCACCCCGGAACGCCTGAGCGTCCTGCGGAAAGCCGACAAGATTTTTATCGACATGTTAAAAACGGAGAATCTCTATAACCGAATTTGGCAGGCCTTCTGCGTGCTGCTGCCGGTGCAAACCGTGGGCGTAATGGGCGACGAACGCACGTACGAAAACGTGCTGGCCCTGCGTGCGGTGAGCAGTACCGACGGCATGACCGCGGATTGGTATCCGCTGCCGTACGATTTCCTGGCCCGGGTCTCCAACCGCATCGCCAACGAAGTTCGCGGGATCAATAGGGTGGTGTACGACGTCAGCTCCAAGCCGCCGGCGACGATTGAGTGGGAGTGAAGAAGGATCTCGGATTGGAGATTGCAGATTCCCCAAAGGGGCAGGTCGGATCAGGGATGTGTGAAGCGAGAAAAGTGAAACGTGATGCGTGACCTCTATAATGTTAATTGGGTATCACGTTTCACGTCGTCACGCTGCAAATACCGGATAAGTTAACAAAGAATAAACCCTACAGGATGCGGAACTTCGAGTAAATCCTAAAAAAGGAGCCATATTATGTGCGGAATTGTCGGATATATCGGAAAGCGGGATGCTTACCCGATATTGATTAACGGTTTGAAACGGTTGGAATACCGCGGCTATGATTCTGCCGGGGTCGCGCTAACTTTGAATGGACATATTGACATTCAGAAACAAGTTGGAAAAATTGCCGCCCTGGAGGAACTGGTGGAGGGAAAACCGATGCGGGGAACCGTGGGGATTGCCCATACCCGTTGGGCCACCCACGGGGAACCCAACCAGCGGAACGCGCATCCCCACACCGACAGCAATGGCGATATCGTGCTGGTTCACAACGGCATCGTGGAGAATTACGACGCCCTTCGCAAAATGCTCGGAGAAAAAGGCCACATATTCAGAACCGAGACCGACACAGAGACGATCGCGCACCTGATCGAGGAAATCCATAAAACCGAGTTGAATTTTGAAGAGGCTTTTCGCGCGGCCTTGCAGGAATTGGAGGGCACTTACGGGTTAGCATTGATCACCAGCCATGACCCCGGAAAGCTTTTCGTAGCCCGCAAGGGCAGCCCGCTGGTGATCGGCATTGGGGAAAACGAATACTTTGTGGCTTCGGACGCCTCCGCGATCATCGCCCACACCCGCGACGTGGTTTACCTGGAAGACGGAGAAATTGCGATCATCAGCCTGGAAAACGGCCACCTTACCAAGACCATCATGAACGAAGTGATCGAGAAAAAGATCGAAAGAATCACCTATGACCTGGAACGCATTGAAAAAGCGGGATATTCACATTTTATGCTAAAAGAAATCTATGAACAACCGCGCACGGTGGCCGATTGTATGCGCGGCCGCCTGCTCCCGGAAGAGGGATTGATCCACCTGGGCGGCCTGACCCCTATTAAAGATAAGGTTTTACGCGCACCCAAAATCATTATTACCGCTTGCGGAACTTCGTATCATGCCGGTTTGATCGGCGAGTACATGATCGAGGAATATTGCCGCCTGCCCGTGGAAGTAGAATACGCCTCGGAATTCCGTTACCGCGACCCGATTATCGAAAACGATCACCTGGTGATCGCCATCAGCCAGTCCGGAGAGACTGCCGATACCCTGGCGGCGGTGCGGGAAGCCAAGCGCAAAGGGGCCACGGTCATGGGGCTTGTCAACGTGGTTGGTTCCACCATTGCCCGGGAAACTCCCGGGGGCACTTACATCCATGCCGGGCCGGAGATCGGGGTGGCCTCCACCAAAGCGTTTACTTCCCAGGTGACCGCCCTGGCGCTGCTCACGGTTATGATCGCCCGTGGTAAAACCATGTCGGCAGAGATGGGACGGCGGATCGTGCAGGAATTGAAAGCCCTGCCCCAAAAAGTTGAAGAGGCGCTTAAATGCGACGGACAAGTGCAGCAGGTCGTGCGGGAGTTCAAGGATAATACCAACTTCCTTTACCTGGGCCGGGGTTACAACTACCCGGTGGCGCTGGAAGGGGCCTTGAAGCTGAAAGAGATTTCCTACATTCACGCGGAAGGCTACCCGGCTGCGGAAATGAAGCACGGCCCGATTGCACTCATTGACAAAGACATGCCGGTGGTGTTCATCGCCACCCGCGACAGCACATACGAAAAGATTATCAGCAACATCGAAGAAGTGCGCGCCCGCAAGGGGCGGGTGATCGCGGTGGTCTCCGAAGGGGATGAGAAGCTCAAAAACATGGTGGAGTTCACCATTCCCATTCCCACCACCTTCAATTTCTTGCAGCCAGTCCTCTCCATTATTCCCCTGCAATTGTTAGCCTATCACATGGCGGTTTTGAGGGGCTGCAACGTGGACCAGCCGCGCAACCTGGCCAAGAGCGTGACCGTGGAATAATTGGCGATTGAAGATTAATGATTTTCGATTGAAAATCATTAATCTTCAATTAATAACTCATGTTACGCACCCGGCGTCACCCGGGGATAAATCCCCTCAGTTTGGTTC
>CAZFVV010000101.1:0-18460 GCA_964522165.1 uncultured Calditrichaceae bacterium | reverse complement strand
TGATGAGGGGCTGCTGGGTAGATCGTGAGGTCGCACCAGCGGCCTACTCTACGAGGCTGAGAGGGAAAATGCTAAGCGCCGTAAAGTTCTACAAAGAAATCCGCGCCGGTTCCTCATTGCCGCTAATTGTCGGGGGAAGCGACGGGCATCAATATGTGGTAAAGCTGCGCGGAAGCGGGGAGGGCGCACTGGCGAGCGCGGTCGAATGGCTGGCGCTGAAGCTGGGAAAATTGCTGCAAATTCCGGTTTTGGAACCGGCGCTGCTGCTCATCAAGGCGGGCTTTGATTCGCAAGCCGGGGATCCCGAAACCCGGGAGATTTTGCAGAAAAGCGTGGGGATCAATTTCGCCGCCCGCTACCTGGAAGACGCCTCTGCTTACACGGCGCAAAGCGGGTATCATATTGATGATGCGTTGAAGAGCGACATCTTTCTGTTCGACCTGTTTCTCCTGAATATCGACCGCAATGCAAAAAATCCGAATATGATCGTCAACCAGGGCGGGTTGTGGGCTCTGGATTATTCTTCATCTTTAGCCATCAGGGGCGCAATCGACGGCAAAAATTACGAAAAACTTCCTTTCCTGCGAGAGATAAAGCGCCATCCCTTTTACGGCGAACCGGCCAATCCCCACTCGTTTATCGCAAAATTGAAAGCAATCGATGACCTCCGCATCTTCGAGATGGTCGAAGAACTGCCCGGCGAGTGGATCAGCCTTCTATCGGTTGCGAAGGAAACCGGGGAAGCGAAAAAGATCATTCCTAACCGCTTGATCGCTCAAAAGAACTATTCCCACATCCTCTTGAAGCGGTTGGATGTATTGAAAGTGCTGAAAATTGAAACCGAAGAAGAGCGCAGTTTAAGAATGCTGAAAAACCGGCAGGTCTTTGAGCGAAAATTCGGAAAACTATGAAGCGCTTTTTTTCTTTAGCGGCGTCGGTATCCCCCAAATTTCCAGCGCCGCTTTCGCATAAAACGGAATGGTTCTCCGGTAAATTCATCCCCCGGATAACGGCTCATTTATTCAACAAAAACAAGAGGTCAGCCCTGTCAAACCAGCCGTTTTATGCCCCTCAAAAAAAAATTCAAAATAGAAAATTAATGGTTGTTTCTGAATTTTTTTTTCTTATAATATCCCCCCAATAAGAGGCTCTAAAACGGCAAAACTTGTGCATCTGGGCAGTAAAATAGTTGCCTGCTTTTAATTATCTCGGAGTTTCATCATTACAGGAGAATTGGTATGGAATTTCCTGATCGCACAAATCATAAAGTAGTCAGCCAAAACGACCCGGTTTTTTATGAAGTCTGCGAGCTTCTGGAACTGGATGCGGATCAGGTAGATTATCTCATTTATGAGGATTTTGACGAAGTGGATTACACGATGTATGAAGAGGTCGAAGAAAATGATTCCGCGGAGGCCTGGATGCCGGAACATCGCGTGGTGGAAATTTACTATTTGGACGGTACCCGGGAGGAGATCGAAATCGAGTTGGATTCGGAATTGGATGAAACCTTGAAACGGTTGTTAGGAGACCTCTAAAACGCTCGTTTTTATCCTTCCGCGGCGCGGCCTATAAGGAGTGCAATTCCACTGCCGGGACTGAGGAAGGATTTAGATCAAAAAAAATGCCGCCCCCCCTGGCATAAACCTCTTTAAACCATTCCTCAACTCAGCGCCATATTTTTCCTTTTCCCCTGTCATCACTTATTGCGGGTACAAACCTCAAAGGTTTTAAAAACCTTTGAGGTCTTACAATTGCCTGCTGCCTACCGTCTGCTGATCTCCGCAACCGCTTCCACCGCCCGGTCGATTTCTTCTATGGTATTATAGTGCGCTGCGCCCACTCGCACCATTCCGCCTTTGTCCGACAAACCGAGGTGCTCGATTACCTCCACGGCGTAGTAATGGCCGTCCCATACAAAGATATTTTCTTCCCCCAGCCGCCGGGCAATCTCCCTGGGATGGAAGCCCTTCATGGTAAAAGAAACCGTGGGAACCCGCGCATCCAGCTCATTCAATCCGGTGACGCCATGAATGGCGAGGCCGGGGATTGCCTGCAATCCGGCAATCAAGCGGGCGCTGAGGGTTTTTTCATACTCTTTGATGGCCGCCATGCCGGCGTGGAGGTAATTCCTGCGCCCGGTAAATTGCGCGAACCGGTCATGGTGTTCCTGTCCCATGGTCTCCCCGATCCAGGCCAGGTATTCCAGCGCGCCTACGGTTCCCGCCTGCCCCTCGTGCGACTGGGTTCCGGTCTCGAATTTGCCGGGAGGATAATCCTCTGCCGGGCGCACTTTATATGCGGGGAGTTTCTCTAACAGCTCGCGTTTTCCCCATAAAATTCCCTGGTGGGGGCCGAAAAATTTGTAGGCGGAACAAACCAGGAAATCGCAGCCCAGCGCCTGCACGTCCGTGGGAATATGCGGGGTGGACTGCACTGCATCTACATACACCAAAGCGCCGGCCTGGTGAGCCATCTCGGTAATCGTTTTGACGTCGTTGATGGTGCCGATGGCGTTGCTGGCGTAATTCACCGCAACCAGCCGCACTTTCGGAGAGAGTAACGCTTCCAATTCCTTCAAATCGTAGCGGTAGGTTTCCCGGCTGAAGCTCAGCCATTTCACTTCCAATCCCAGGTCATCGGCCAGGAGGCGCCAGGGATTTACGTTGGCGTCGTGGTCCATACGGGTAAGAATTACCTGATCGCCGGGCTTCAGCCAGCGGCCCAGGGAGCGGGAAATGACAAAGGTGAGGGTGGTCATGTTGGGGCCGAAGATGATTTCCTCTGGCGCGGGCGCATTCAGAAAATCCGCCATGGCCTGGTGGGCTTCGGCTAAAATTTGATCGGATTCCGTGGAGGTGCGGAAATTCCCGCCGTGGTTGGCGTTGGAATGCACTAAATAGCGGGTCATGCGCTCGATTACCCGTTGGGGAACCTGCGTTCCGGCGGGATTATCGAGGTAAACCCGGGGGCGGCCGCCGTCTTCTAGCAAGAGGGCGGGAAACTGCGAGCGTATCAGTTGAATATCAAGCGGCATAGGAACTCCTGAGAGTGAAGTTTGGAATTCGGGTTGCTGATATCCTATCTCGAGATATTTTCCAGCTATATCGGAAAATCCCTGTCCGCAATCCGAAATCTGAAATCCGTATTACTGCGAATTGCCATCCCTTACCGAGCTGATCAGCGCCCGCTTCATGTTGCAAAGGCGCTGGGAGAGGGAGACGTGGTAAATGTGCGGGTTCATCAAGCGCCGGATACCGGCGTCCAACCGCTCGATGTCGGAGCGGCGGAAGCAGCGGATTTCCTCGATGGAGGGCAGTTGATAGACGCGGCGGCCCTCCTGCAGAATATCTACCAGCAAGGGTTCGATTTCCGAGACCTCGCTTTGATCCAGCACCCGCCCTTTGGTGCAATCGCTCGCTTTCCGCAGAATGATTTTTTTAAACTTGCGGGGATCTTCATCTTCCAAACTCAGCAAATCCGCGGTGGCCTTGCCCCGCCGGTCGTAGATTCGCCAGACGTGTTTATGGCCGGGATTGGGGGTCTTTTGCGGGGTTTCGGAAATTTTGATGGCCGGTATCCACTCGCCGTTCTTGCGCAGCGCCACCAGCTTGAAAACCCCGCCTAAGCTGGAAGCGCCGTGCGAGGTGATCAGGCGGGTTCCCACGCCATAGACCAGGCGCTTCAGCAAATGATCCACGTCCACCCCGTAGCGCGGCGCTTCTTCTTCGATCTGGGTAATGATTTGCCAGATCACCAATTCGTCGAGGTTGTTCGATAAAACGATCACGGCATCCGGAAAACCGGCCGCGTTGAGCATCCGCGCCGCCTGGATGCTCAGGTAGGCGAGGTCGCCGGAATCCAGCCGCACCCCCACCGGTTTATGGCCCTTTTTGCGCAGTTCTTCGAATACTTTGATGGCGTTGGGAATGCCGCTTTCTAAGGTATCGACCGTATCGACCAACAGCACGCAGTCATCCGGATATATTTCGGCATAAGCGCGGAAAGCGTCGATCTCCTTAAGTCCCAGGGTGATAAAAGCCTGGATCATACTGTGAGCGTGGGTTCCCTTGGGGGCAAAACCCAGCACATGGGAAATGCCGACGTTGGAGGTAAAATCCGCCCCGCCGATCAGCGCCGCCCGCGCCCCGGCGTTGGCCCCCAGGCCGTGGGCGCGGCGCATTCCGAATTCTAACAGCAATTGTCCCCGGCCGCTTTCGTGAATCCGCGCCGCCTTGGTAGCGATCAGGGTTTGAAAATTGAGATGATTGAGCAGGCTGGTTTCCAGGAGCTGCACAATGGCCAGGGGGCCCCGCACAACGGTTAAGGGAACATTGGGGTGCACCACCCGCCCCTCCGGGATCGCGCGCATGTTCAGGCGCGTAAAGCTGAAATCGTTTTTGAGCCAGTTCAGGAAATCTTCCCCGAAAAGGGGCTTACCGGCGCGATTTTTCTGGCTGCGCAGATAGGCGAGGTCGGAATCCCGCACCTGCACTTCGTCCATCCAGTGGAGCAGCCACTCCAGCCCGGCGTTGATGCAATACCCGGCCTTGTGAACCCCATAATCCGGGTAATTGCGGAAAAAATGCTCGAACTGCGCCTCCTGCTCGTGCAGCCCCATGCGGAAATAGAGCTGGCCCATGGTCAACTGGTATTGATCGGTAAACAGGAATCCTTCTGCGGTTGTACGGGCATTGGCCTTCACGAATGTTTACCCCTGCCCGTAATTTCCGGATTGATCCCCGGCCATTCCATAATCGGCTCGCTGGAACGCACCACGTGCATACCGGCGTCTTTGAAGCGCTGGAAGGCGGTTTCCGCTTCATCGGTATAGTCGATAACGCCCGGCACCACCACCGGGGAAGAGCAATCTTCCAACAGGTACACCTTTTCCACCAGGTCGCGATCCCATTTCATAATATTGTCTAACAGGTCGGCGATGGTCCAGGCCACGCAGTGGCTTTTGGCCTGCCCGGCGATCACCACGGCGTCGAATTCGATCAGTTTGTGAAAGAGGCGTTCGTTTTTCGGAGCCAGCAATTTGCCCTCGCCGTCGGAACCTACCTCCGGGCCGAATACCGAATAGTGCTCGGTAAGCGGATGCCCGCCCTTGATCTGGAAATCCGGCTGGCTGTAGCGGATCATGGTGTGAAAAAAGATCGCCTCTTCTACGGAGGAGACCAGGGCGTGGCCGATCCCTCCCAACATGGCGTGGTAAGGCCACACCGTGAGGGCGAATTTGCCGCTTTTTTTCAGTTGCGCGGTGTAGTGGCGCAGGTGCCGCTGCACGTAGCCCGGCCGGAGTTGTAAATTTTCGCTGAGCGCTTCGTTGAAACGCCAGCGCCCTTCCGCGATATCTTCTTCACTGATCAGGGTGTAGGGAGCGGGATGCTCGCCCCGTTCATTCACGAAAAAGATGCCGTGGAATATCTGCATGGCCTGGTGGGTATCCAGGGTGGGCACGACCTGGGTAATCCGGTGCAGGTTGCGATAAATGAACTCGCACAAGCGGCGATTATCATCCACCGCGCCGCTGCCGCTGCGCCCCTCCACGTATAGCTCAAAACCGGGGATGCAAAAAGTATTTTGCACGTCCACGGCGACCAGGCAGAGTTTAAACGCATCATGCGCCGCCGGTTGAATCTCCGGATGTTCTGCCGCCCAGCTCCAGGCTGCTTCGGCAATTTTTTGGTAATCTATCCGCCAGACTTCTTCCACTTTTTCGGGTCTGAAGTGCGGCGGAACGGGCAATTCATGGTACTTCATATTGAAAACTCCCGGCTATTTTGGTAAAGCTTGAGAAAACAACTTTTTAAAACGGAGTATTGAATTGATGGATTGTTGCGACAATGGTTTAGCGCTTTCGTTCTGATTCCTCAAATCATCACTCCATTCATCCATCACTTCAATCATCCACTCCTCCATCACTCCTGTCACTAATTTATACGGCGTAAAGGCAATAGAAAAGCCCCGATTCACTTTGTCGGTAAACCGGGGCTTTAAATTTGTGGAGACGCCGGGAATCGAACCCGGGTCCGAGCAGGAGCTTGACAGAACTTCTACATGCTTAGCTGAGCGGTTAAAGTTTAACCATCAGCAGGCAGTTCAGCCAGCCTGGCGAGGGCGAGCCCGGAAGAGTCGGGTTTACAAAGCCCGGGCGACTCTGCAAACCGGCCTGTCAAAAGCGACGTTCATCCGCGTCCCGGACAGGCGCGGGACACAGTGAACGGGCTACTTTGATTAAGCAGCCATCGCGTAATTATAGTCGGCACTTAAGAGTGCTCTCGCTTATCACGGGGTAGCGAGAAAACCCGGCATGCGGTTCCATCCCTCTTCGCTGCCCGTCGAGACCATTTCGTCCCCATGTCAAAGAACTTGAACGACTGGTATAACGTACATCAAAAATTCCGGTTCCGCAAACAGAAAAAAAAGCTCCTGATTCCCGGGAGATATATTCCGTTCATCAGGAGCCAAGTTACAGAGGTGACTCGCCGGACAGGTAGTTGGGGGAGAACTGCTGCCCGGCTCACCCCGGCCCCGAAGGAACCGGGATCACGCCACTCCCTGTCGCGCTCAGACCGGTGGGTGGGGGGAATCACCCGAAATTGGCCTGGCGCTGAGTGCCCCCGCAGGGACTCGAACCCCGAACCAACTGATTAAGAGTCAGCTGCTCTGCCAGTTGAGCTACGGAGGCTAAATTTTTATCTATTTTATACTTATACAACCCGTTTCAACGCTACTTAGCGCCTTCATTGCCACCCTACTGCCGCAACTCCGTTCCCGGTATCCTGCAGTTCATTTTCGGCGGCGCTAATATACATCTTTAGCTGCCCGAAAGTCAAACTTAGAATTTCCATTTTTCGCATCCCGGTATGGCCGGCAAAGAAGAGGATTCTATGCTGCTCATTACCAACTCCTTTGGATTGAATTCCCTTGCCGTTCTACAACACGTTATTACCTTTGATTACCATGCTCAAACCGGCCTGGCGAATAATTGCCCGCAGTGTGCCGCGGTCTAATTCTTTATGATCCGGCACCACCACCTGTGCAAATTGGATTGTCCCGTCGTAAAATAATGTGGCTGCCATGCTGCCGAATTCTTGTAAAACCGACTTGCGCCAGCGCCTTAAGAACTTCGCCGTTTGTCAATCGCGGATCGCCAATCGTCAATCCCCTTCGCCGTTTGCCAATCGCCCTTTTCCTCTTTTCCTGTCATTTTAGCAGAAAATTCTCCTTCGTTTTCCCGTCGTCTTGCCTTCGTCCTCCCTTCGTTGTTCGTTCGTCCACGGAACCCCCGGCGTTCTGCCATTTTTTGTAGATAAAAACCGGGGGCTGGCATTCACCCCCTTTTTTCGAGTATTTTCAATATATTCATTTCCGCCCACTGCCCAAAAACCGCAGTGAATTCACCACCAGCCGTTTCGCCATCACCGGGTGAATGCCGCTTTGCTCCCCGGCCATACCGGTAATCAATCCCGGAATGGTATGGAATAGAATCTTGCCTTTGCCGAGCGTTGCGCTGAAACTCGCTGCGCCGATGTTGCGGTCGTGGTCGCGACCGTAGCCGGCAAATACTTCGATCCCCTCCCCGCCGTTCCGGGGCAAGCTCCCTGCTTCTAACAGCACCCCGTCAGTTTGCTGTACCGGAACCTGGTAGTAACTTTTCAGCGCCTGGTTGACCGGCAGCCCCGCGAATACCGGGTGCTCGCGCACGAAGTACCAGGAACCCATCCAGGAAGCGCGGGTTTTGCCCACGTGCCCGGAGGATTTGAACGCTCCCGCCCTGCTTAGCCGTTGAGCGTATTCCCGGGTGGCGTCTTCCCCTTCCGGCAGCAGCAGAAGGTTCAGCCCCCTCTTCGCTCTTTTTAATAAATCCTCGCTTAAATTTACCTTCGCCCGGTAAACTTCCCACACCAGCCCGGTTTTATCTTTGTAAGGTTTATTTGCTCCACAATTAATCGCTATCACCTTTTTACCCGCTTCCACTTTGATGGCGCTGAACTTGCCGTAATTCACGGTGCGTTTGGGGATGGTAATTTTGACCACGCCCTCCGGCGCATCCACCTCGAACACCCGGTCAACAGCGATGTTGACGCCCCCGGCGGCGGCGCAAATATCAAAATTGTGCAGCACCGTATCGCCGTTGATGGCCACGTCGAAAACCCGGTCGCCGGGCTTGCCCAGGGTGATCTCGGCAAAACGCACGGTGACTTTGGCTTTACCGCGCGGCAAGTCGCTAAAGGTGTATTCCAGGTTATTCTTCCAGCCCCAGCTTTCAGTGCGGAAGAGTTCATCATCGTCGGTGCCCTGGATTTGCCGCTCCGCTTCCACTTCCGAACGCCAGCCGTACATCAGCCGGTCGCTGACGACGGCGAGATCATACTTCCCGCCGGGGCGGTATTCTTCTGCTGAAAAACCGGGCAGGGTTTGCAGCGCTTTCAAAAAATCGGGGCTGTCGCTCAAAACCGCAATTTTGGGGGGAGCAACAAGGGAATCCGCTTCCCTGCCTTCCGAACCGAACGGATCAATCACCAGAATTTCTTCCTCGCTGAAAATGCCCGGCTGCCCGGCCATTTCTAAACGCAGTTTATAGCGGCCCTCTTGCGGAAAAGGCCCTACCGCCAGGTCCCTGGCCAGCGGATAGACAAAGCGGTCTTTTTCGAACTTCGGAAGCTGGTAGCGCCCTAATTCTACGGTCTTGCCCTGGTGGTTGACGCCGGTAAAATGCAATTCCTTCCCGGCCGGCTCCCCGGTTTCGTTGAGCAGGAACAGATCGCAGGCAACTTTCTCTCCTTTGGCGACCACTAAGGAACGCGCCCTGATGACCGGGCGGAGCGGGGCCAACCGTTTGCGCAGCAGTTCCGGGTTGCCTTTGAACCCACGCAGGTTGTCCACCAGCCCGGAGTGGTTCTCGATGGCGGTGGACTCCCAGCCGCTGATCACCAAAAAGTCGTTGGCTTCCGCCAATCGCGCGGTCTCGATCACCCGGCCCCAGAAGTCGTAGCACTTGTCGCCGATGTCGCGGAACAAATCCTCCGCCGATTCAAATGCCCCGCCGAATCCCCAGCGATCCAAAAATTGCTGGTAAGCCGCGAGCACTTCCCGGCGATCCTGCAAATCGTAGCTCTTGCCGCCGTTTGCTTCGATTTCCCGGATCGCCGCGGGGTGATTGTCCGGCGTTGCGGCGCCTAACATTTCTCCCCACACCACGATCTCGCTGTCATTCTCGGAGCGGTGGGTGAAATCCTGCGGATTTTTATACAGCTCATCCCGCCACACCCCCGGGCCGCCCACGGTGTGCTGATCCCACCAGCCGGAGCAGCCGTCGCCGCGGTCGTGGTACACCGTATCGTCGTAGGGCTGCATCCAGGCCTGGTTGCGCGGGGGAATGCCGGATTTGAGCGCGATGATGCGGCTGGGGTCTTCCGCGTGCATACGCCGCAGCACCCGGAAGATGCGGGGATTGTGCAAATCCGGGTGAATTTCGTTTTGGATGCAATAGATAATCAGCGAGGGGTGGCTGCGCTGGTCGCGGATCATGCGGATAATCTTCTCTTCCATGTATTTTTCGGCGAAGGTTTTGGGGTCGCCATCCCTGCCGGAGGCATCGATAGAATCCGCCGGGGAGTCAGCGTAGAGGGTGAATTCCTCGCCGAAAGCGGTCTGCCCCCCGCCCGGCTCCAGGTAGCGCAGCAGCCCGTAACGATCCTGCGCCTCCAGCACCTCGGTTTTTGCGGGGTTACGGTGAAAGTTGAGGCAGTTCATCCCGAACTCCTGCGCGGCATACACTTCCCGCTCCGCCAGCTCCGGGGTGGGCCACAGCCCGTTAAAACCCCAGAATCCCCAGGAAATCGCGGAGATCAGGCGGATACGCTTTCCGTTCAGGCGCAGGAGGGCATTTTCACCGATGCCGTCAGCCTCGAACCAGCGAAAACCGAAGGAGACCTCCCGGCGATCCCGCCAGCGAGTTACCGGGCCTTCTTCGCTAACGCTGTAATCGAATTCACTGGAGGCCCGCAGATGGTATAATTGTGGGGATTCCAGACTCCACAGGGCCGCATCCGGGCAGGTAATTTCCTGTTCGGCGAGAATCTCCCCGTTCGCGGGAACGCTCACCGCCTTTTCCACGGAGGCGCAGATGTTTTCCGGCTGCTGCGGATCGGTAATCTCGAAGCGGATATTCCCGGTTAACGCTCGCTGGCTCCGGTTAACGATGCGGGCATTGGCCCGCAGGGTGCGCACCTCCGGGGTGTTGAGCGCCCACAAATCATCGATGAACACCGGCTCGTGCGCCCGCAGCACCATGCCCCGGTCTAATCCCCCAAAGCCGTGGCTGGCGTGGAAGCGGTATTTCCCCCAATTCATCAATTGCGTATCCAGCCAGTCGAGGCGCCCGCCGGGATTGGTGATGCGGATGGCCAGCAGGTTTTTCTCACCCGGGCGGATGGCCTTGCTAACGTCGCAGGTGAAAGCGGTCTCATTAATGATATGGTAGCCCACCAACTGGCGGTTCCAGTACACCTCCGCCCGCAAGCGCGCCCCGCGAATGTAAAGCTGCGCCTGCTTTCCCTGGAAATCCTGCGGCACCTCGATTTCCCGCCACCACCAGGAAACGCCCCGGTAGCTGCCGTCTTTCACCTGGGGATCTTCGCCTTCAAAATAGTAAGCGTCTTTATAGTTGCGAAATCCTGAGACGCCCCAAAAGTGCTGCTCGACCGTGGTCGGCAAGGTCACTTCAATTCCTTGCGCGTTGGAGAGCGTTTCCCAACCACCGCTGGGCGAGTTCAGGGGCAGTTTTGAAAGATCAAGCTCTCCCGGCAGATAGAGAGAATCATTTTCCCAGGCCGCTTCCCGGTCGAGCCAGAGCCGCCAGCCGGAATCGGGAATGGAAAGGATCGTTTGCGCCATTGCAGATGCAAGCATACTCAGCCCAATCACCCCTACGTAAAAAGGTAAACGGTTCATCTTCATGCACTCCTTTAATTCGATTCATCTGAATAAGCACAGATAGTTTAGCAAACCTTCTCATAAATTTCAATGCAGCCGATGTTTTTTCCGTATGCAAAAATATCTATCGAATTTAAAACGGGTTTGATTTTAACCATTGCAAATGTTTAAACTTAGCCTTGTACGAAAGGATCGCTAAATTTACCATGTTCAACCAAACAAAAAGGTAACTTAAACATGAAAATTCCTACCTTGTTACTCCTCTTCGCCGGGCTGTTGCTCTGGGCTTGTTCCAAAACGGAGCAGAATCCCTTCTACAGCGAATACGACACTCCATTCCAGGTTCCGCCCTTTGATAAAATCAAAGAGGAACATTACCTGCCTGCTTTTAAAGAGGGAATGAAGCAGCACCAGGCGGAAATTGAAGCCATCGTTAATAATGCGGAAGCGCCGACATTCGCGAATACCGTGGAGGCGCTGGAAAAAAGCGGGGCAATGCTCACCCGGGTCAGCAACGTGTTTTACAGCCTGCATTCCGCCCATACCAACGACACCATGCAAAGCATAGCGGAAGAAGTTGCCCCGCTGTTATCCAAACACCAGGATGATATTCTGCTCAACGAAAAGCTGTTTGAGCAGTTCAAAACTGTTTATGAGCAGCGGGATGATCTCAACCTGAACAGCGAACAGTACCGCTTGCTGGAAAAGGGATACAAGGCATTTGTTCGCGGCGGCGCCAACCTGGACGAGGCGAAAAAAGTGCGTTTACGGGAAATCAACGAAGAACTTTCCAAACTGACCCTGACATTCGGCAACAATGTGCTTAAGGAAACCAATAATTTCGAAATGGTGATTGAGAATGAAGAAGACCTGGCGGGCTTGCCGGAAAACGTTATCTCCGCCGCCGCAGAAGCCGCTAAGGAACGCGGCCATGAAGGCAAATGGGTGTTCACCATTCACAAACCCAGCATGATTCCGTTCCTTCAATACTCCCCCAACCGGGAGTTGCGGGAGAAAATTTTCAAGGCTTCTATCAATGTAGGCGATAACGGCAACGAGTTTGATAACAAAAAAATTGCCTCCCGGATTGCCGCGCTGCGGGTAGAAAAGGCGAATTTACTGGGCTACGATACCCATGCGCATTTTGTGTTGGAAGAAAATATGGCCAAAACCCCGGAAAAGGTTTATGAACTACTGGATCAACTCTGGGAGCCGGCTTTAAAAGTAGCGCAAAAAGAAGCCGCGGACATGCAGAAGATGATTTTCCTCGAAGGGAATGATTTTAAACTCCAGCCCTGGGATTGGTGGTATTACGCCGAAAAAGTTAAAAAGGCAAAGTACGACCTCGATGAAGAACAGCTCCGGCCGTACTTCCAGCTTGCCAATGTCCGCCAGGGCGTTTTTGATCTGGCCTCCAGGCTCTACGGCATTTCCTTCAACAAACGGGATGATATTCCCAAATATCACCCCGATGTGGAGGTTTTTGAAGTAAAAGAAGCCGACGGATCCCATATCGGCGTTTTGTACACCGATTATTATCCCCGCGCCAGCAAACGCGGCGGCGCCTGGATGACCGCGCTTCGTAAGCAATCCAACCGCGGCGGCAATATGGTAACGCCGGTAATCTGCAACGTGGGCAACTTCACTAAACCGACCGGTGACACTCCCGCGCTGATCAGTTTTGAGGAGGCAAATACCCTGTTCCACGAATTTGGCCATGCGCTTCACGGGTTACTCTCCCAATGCACCTATGAGGAACTCTCCGGCACTGATGTGCCCCGCGATTTTGTGGAACTGCCCTCCCAGATCATGGAAAACTGGGCTTCCGAACCGGAAATGTTAAAAATATACGCCAAACACTACCAGACCGGCGAGCCGATTCCCGATGAATTGATCCAGAAATTGCGCAATGCCGGTAAGTTCAACCAGGGATTTGCCACGGTGGAATATTTGGCAGCCGCTTATTTGGATATGGATTGGCACACCTTAACGGAACCGCTGGAAAAAGATTGTAACAGCTTTGAAGAAGCAAGCTTGAATAAAATCGGTTTAATGCCGGAGATTGTGACCCGCTACCGCAGCACTTATTTCCGGCATATTTTTTCCGGCGGGTATTCCGCGGGATATTACAGCTACATCTGGGCGGAAGTGCTCGACGCCGATGCCTTCCAGGCGTTTAAGGAGACTAGCCTGTTCGACCGGGAAACCGCGCAGGCTTTCCGCGACAATATTCTCGCCAAAGGCGACACGGAAGACCCCATGGTGTTATACAAGCGCTTCAGAGGCGCAGATCCGAATATTGAACCGTTGCTGGAAAGAAGAGGATTGAATTAGCTGAGGGGGTGTGCACCAACCAGGTTTGCTACACTTCTTGAACCACCCCTACCCTTGCCGGATGGACGCGGGGTGATTGTCAGGCCTCGCCGCCCTTGCCGGAGGTATCGATGGAATCGCTGGGAGAGTTAGCGTAGAGGGTGAATTCCTCGCCAAATGCGGTCTGCCCCCCGCCCGGCTCCATGTAGCGCAGCAGCCCGTAGCGATCCTGCGCGTTTAACACCTCCTTGGCGCGGCATGGTTTATATTCCCCCCAAAATGGAGATTCGATGCGGTTCTTCCCACTGAACGGTAGATTAATTTTCTGGTTGTTCCTGCATCTCTCCCTTATCATCACCTTCGCAAAAGGAGATCGCGCTATGCCCTCCTCTTCCGCAACGCCCCGGGGCGCCCTCGACAAAGCTCCCCTGATCGGGTACCTGATGCTCGAAAAAACTCCCTCCGAAAGCGATTCCGCTATCCTCCACTGGCTTGAATCGCAAAAAGAGCTGGCTGCGCAGCAGATTTTCCTGGCCGAAATCAAATCGGCGGCGGCGCTGGCAAGCTGCCAGGCCGTGTGGGTGCATATCCCCGGCGCTTCCGCGTATCGAAAGTGGAAAAAACAACTCGAACAATTGCGACATTTGAAATCGTACTTTGAAACCGGCGGCAGCCTGCTGCTCACCCACTACGCCTCCTACCTGCCCAACGATCTCGGCATCGAATCCCGCCGGCCGGAGGAGCGCGCCATCGAGATCACCAACCGGGGATTCGGGCGCAAGCACGGTTTCCAGGGTTTCCGCGGGCATCCGGTATTGGCTTCGCTGTTCGAGGGCGGGTACATCTGGAACGCGCCGGAAGACCATAGCGAAACCCGGGTCGGCTATTTCGAGGAGAACTGGCCAAAGGAGGGGAAAGTCGCCGGGGTGGATAAATCCTACATCACCGTCAACCCGGACAGCAAATTGTTGATCGAATACGCTGCCGGGGCGGGGAAAATCCTGGCCGTGGGCGGCTACGTGCACTTCGAGAAGCAGAACCTGCTGCGCCTGCACCTGGAACGTTTCATCGGCGACGCGCTCCGCTATCTCGCCGGCCAGGCGCCATCCATTGCGCCGACCTATTGGATTTTCGATGAATTGAAGCCGCAGTCGTTTGCAATCTCTTCTCCGCCGCTGCAACCCGGGCAAAACCGCCGCCTCTCGGCCCGGCAGCCCTCTCCCCTGCTGCTCACCCGCGAGCCGGCCACGGAAAATTACACCGAAACCGCCGGGCGGCGCTGCCTGATGATGGGTAAAGAAACCGGGGAGATCGACGAGGTGTGGGTGCATCCTTTCCGGGTGCTGCGGGATTTGCAAATCGGGGTTATCGAGGGAGATTCCGTCGCCTGGCTGAAAGACCTGCCCGCGAAAGTGGAAATCCGCCCGGAAGCGGTCGCCCAGGTGTATGAGACCGGTTGGGGAACGATCACCCAAATCGTCTTCGTCGCGCAGGAGCAGCCCGGCGGTTTGCTACACGTTTCCACGGATTCTTCTCAGCCGCTCTCCCTGCTGCTCAAATTCCACTGCGATTTGCGCTGGATGTGGCCCTACCGGGAAAACGCCCTGGGCAGCCTCTATTACGCCTATGATGCCGGGTTGAATGCGCTTCACGTGAAAGATCGCAGCGGGGATTTTTACTGCCTCATCGGCGGCGACGTGAAACCTTCCGCCCATTTGCAGGGGCAGTTTGTCGATATCGAGTGGCGCTCCGGGCCCGAAGGAAGGGATTTCCAGCAATTTCAGGGCGAAGAGACCGCGGAGAACCAGGTTTACGCCGCCATGCGCTTCGATTTGAATGCCGGGAATGATTACACCCTCAATTTCGCCATTGCCGGAACCGACCGGGGGCCGGCGGAAGCGGAGCAGACTTACCGGAGTTTGTTGGAAAATCCACTTGACGTTTACAACCGCGCCGCCGCTCACTATCAAAATCTGCTGGCGAGCAGAACCACCATCATCTCGCCGGATTCAATCTTCAACGAAGGCTACCAATGGGCGCTGGCGGCCACGGAGCGCTTTTTTGTGAACACTCCCGATCTGGGTAGCGCGCTGATGGCCGGATTCGGCCCCACTACCCGGGGCTGGGACGGCGGGCATCGCGTCAACGGGCGGCCGGGCTACGGCTGGTATTTCGGGCGCGATGGAGCGTGGTCGGGGTTTGCGCTGGCGGCCTACGGAGAATTCGAGCAGGTGAAGGCGCAGTTGCAGTTCTTCGCCAAATTCCAGGACCTCGACGGCAAAATTGTCCACGAGCTGACCAGCAGCGGCGCGTCGCACTACGACGCCGCAGACTCCTCCCCGCTCTACTTAGTGCTGGCGGCGCACTACCTGCGAGCCTCGGGCGACCGGGAATTCATCCGAACCCTGTGGCCCTCGCTCAAAAAAGCCCTGGATTTCATGTATTCTACCGATACCGACGGCGACGGGCTGATCGAAAATACCAACGTGGGGCACGGCTGGATTGAGGGCGGCAAGCTCTACGGCGCCCACGTTACCCTGTACATGGCGGGGTGCTGGGCGGAGGCGTTGAGAAGCGCGGCGTTCATCGCCGCGCAACTGGGCGAAATCACCCTGGCAAACCAATACCGCCGCGACGCGGAGAAGGTGGTGGAAATCATCCAGCGCGATTTCTGGAATGAACAAACCCGCTTTTTGAATTACGGCAAGCGCATCGATGGCAGCTACGAGGAATCCCGCACCGTGCTCCCGGCGGTTTTGTTGGCATTCAACCTGGTAGAAGACGAGAAAACCGGGCGCATGTTGGAAGAATGGGCCGGCAACGGCTTCAGCCCGGACTGGGGAATCCGCATCATCGGCGCGGATTCGCCCTATTTCAATCCCACCGGGTATCATTACGGAAGCGTGTGGCCGCTGTTTACCGGCTGGGCGGGGCTGGCGGAGTACCGCTACGGGCGCTCCGTGCAGGGCTTCACCCGGATCATGAATAATTTGCTGATTTACCGCCGTTGGGGGCTTGGCTACGTGGAAGAGGTGATGCACGGAACGGAATATCGCCCCGCGGGGGTGTGCCCGCACCAGTGCTGGTCGGAGACCAACGTTCTGCACCCGGCGCTGAGCGGGATGGCGGGCATCGAAGCGGATGCCCTGCAAAACCGCCTCGGCCTGAAGCCGCGCTTTCCGCTGCACTGGGATAGCGCCGCGGTGAAGAATATCCGCGTGGGCGGCGCACGGATCGACCTGGAATTCAAGCGGGAAAAGAATTTGACGACTTATCAATTGGCGTTGCAGGAAGGAAAAGCGATTCAGGTAGATTTGCAGCCGGAAATCCCCGAGGGGATGGAGATTACCGCTATCGAGATCGATGGAAAATCGCAGCCATTGAGCCAGCGGGGTCAGCGGGGGCTGCCGGCGGCGGCGGTTTCATTTACCCTGGAGAACACTGTGACGGTACAGTTTCGCCACCGCGGGGGAATCGGGATGGTTCCGTTTGTGGCGCAGCCGCAGCCGGGGGATTCATCACAGGGATACCGGATCATCAATACACGATTAGAGGGAAATCGCTATCACGTGACCCTGGAGGGCAAAAGCGGCGGGCGGGGAGTTTTTTACCTGAAAACCTTCGGCGTCTCCATAAAACGCGCCGAAGGAGGTGAACTAAAACCGGTATCCGGGGAGGGGATTTGGGAGCTAACCATTGCATTTGACGAGAGTAACTCGAAGTATGTAGGGAAGCGGGTAACCGTGGAATGGGGATTATAATAGCAAAAACATAATTTTTTGATAAATTGCAATAAAAAGTTAATATTGAGATAAGATTTACGCTTATATTCAAAGGGCAAATCTATTCTGATATTCGTACTGTTATTTTAATATTTAGAATTTAGCATGGCTACGAATCAACATCAAAGCAGAGCAGATAAAGAAAAGAACACGTCAGATATAAGTTACCAAAATTATCTTCTCAGTTACAAAAAATATAAGAATTGGTTTGGGATTTTTTATATCCTCGTCTTTTTACTATTTGTGATTATAACAAATTTTCAAGAGTGGACACTTATCTTTCAGTATCAAAATATCAAGCAAAAGAATGAATTTCTTGATGCCTTTGAGGCAGGGGTTGATGAAAAAATACTTAATAACAAGACATACAAACTGAAAGAAATATTTGGAGCAAGACTTATTGACCTTAAATATCCTTTATATAGACATCCATTTGAGTACCGACAAGATCAAGAAGGAGAATATTTCAAAAAAAGAAGGAATTTCTTGAACTCTCTTATCCCTGCATTGGACGATTCTTCAAAATTGAAAGTAAAAAGCTATTTGGAAAAAGATTCATTAGTAATTTGCAATCTAATGGATAAATATAAGAGTGTTGTAGACAGCGCATTGATTAAAAACCCCGAAATGCGGAGTTTCCCGGAATTAGCAAATCAATTCGTTCAAGAAGTTGAGGACTCGCTGCTATCACTAAGGAACAAATATTTAGTCTATATCAGACTCCCAATTTTCAGAAAATATGATTTAGATGATCAAGACCTAGAGATGAACTACTCAGAGTTTAAACAGAAATACAGGGAAAGAGCACAAAAGCTAAGAGACTTAGATGGTGCTCAAATTATCAATTTACCCTATATCGGTCGTTCCTTGGAATTAGGATATGTTTTCTTCTTATCCTTGGCAGTTATCCCAATCTTATCGATTTATATTCAGATTCTATTCTTGAATTTTTTAATCAACTCTCAAAAAATATATAAATATGGTAAACCTACTATTCCTCTGCCAACACTTAAGATGATCCTTATGGATTTCAATTTACCAAGCTTTATTATTAATTTGGGATCATCAGTTTTGAATCCGAGCATGAATTTGTTGATTCCTATTGTATGTTCAATATGTATGATCATAGTTCTAATATATATAAGCTTATGGGGGATAATCGTATTATGTATTTACCTGTCTATAGTAACATTTCTTTACTTCTATTTTTTTAAGCAAAAAAAATCGAGAAAATCTCGATTGAAACTTTTATTTAAAAATCATTTATAGAAAAATAGCCAAAAGACTTTGATCATTATTCACTGAGGCTGAACCAATGACTACTCCCGCAAATCCAATAGAACCCGGAAACGAAAACCAGCCCGTGGCAGACCCCCAATCGGATGCTCTGATCCGCAAAGTCGCCAGTTGGATTACCA
>CAZFVV010000100.1:0-18528 GCA_964522165.1 uncultured Calditrichaceae bacterium | reverse complement strand
TTCCGGTTCCGGTTTTTAATTCACCGAAAATTTAGCGGAGAATTTCCACGAAAACAAAACCTATTCCTGCTTTTCAGCGCTTCACTCAACCCTGAGATCCCGGTTACCGATCGGTCACTTTTTAGAAACGCTTTATCGAATTGTGGAGTATCTCACACGCGCCGCAGCTTTGTGCATTAAAATTCGCGGAGCCTGCAAGGTTTGGTGTATTTTAAAAGGATTTTGAATAATTCGGGTCTAATATCCACGCAGGGAAAAAGTGGAGCACAGGGATGTCGAGTATAAGGAAATACTCGTTTTTTAAACGCACCGGGAAGTTCTCTTTCCACTCCCCCTTTTTAACCCTCGAATTCCCCACATACCATTTTCGGAGAGAATGAACATGAGCAATGTTCGGTTACTGATTGTACTGCTGATTGCCGCCGCGGCGCTCTTTACCGGGGCCAACGCCCAGGGCCGCTATTCCATCGTCGGCACCACCAATGATATCGTGGTCATGGAAATTCCCATGGACCTGAAGATCAACGTCGGCGACCGTTTTTACGTGATGCGCCGCAAAGGCGTCGAGGAGCTTACCCTGGCCATCGCCCGGGTGGAAACCTTCAAAGGAAAGTTTTGCCGCCTGCGCCTGACCGAAAAAATCATGAAAGACCCGCCCCGGGAAGGCGATTACCTGGTTCCCTACGATCCCGTGAAATATACCCCCTGGGGCGACAGCTTCGATACCGGCGAGCCGGCCCCGGCCAAACCGCAGCCGCAACCGGCATTTCTCGAAGAGCAGCCTTCAGCCAGCCAAGTCGGGTTTCTGGTCGCCCTTTTCAGCGGTTACGGGCTTTCCAACTTTGACGGTGAAGAGATGTACGGCGTCAAAAGCGGGTTTTCCCAGTCCAGCTACGTTCCCCTGGGCGGGCAGTTTTTCGTTCAAGCCGGGCAATTCCACATCGGCGCGGAAGTGAATTACGCGGTCGCGCCTTTCACCTTCGAGACCGAAAACGGCAGCGGCGGGGTGCTCTGGGAAGATGAATTGGAGCAGTTGCAGTTCGGGGCGCTGGCGCGTTTCAACTTTACCCAAACCCCCGCCAAACCCTACCTGCGCGCCGGGGCGGGGGTTTATACCGGAAATTTCACCCGCAAATACAGCGATCAATACAAAAAAGAAATCAAGGATGAATTCGGGGTGGACTTGAAAGATATGAAGGTGAACCTGGATACCAATTTCGGATTCAACCTCGGCGCGGGGGTGGCGGTGCGCAACGGTTTCATCGAATTCGTCTATCACTTCGTGGAGCGCAGCTACGAAGAAACCAGCACGGATCAAACCGGGAAAGAGGTGAAAGAGACCGTGCGGATAAGCGCCGACAACTGGGCGGTGCAGGTGGGAGTGCAGTTTCCGTTGTAAGCGCTTAACCACAGATACTTTCTTAATTGCCAATTGCCAATTGGCAATTGGCAATTGGCAATTGGCAATTAATATATGATTGTGGAAGCGCTGGTCAACTCGCGCGCTTTAGACGCTTTTAAAACCTTATTAACCTTATTAATCGTGAAGAGGAGATTATGAAACCATCCAATACCGGGTATCGACTTGTTGCGATACTGTTTCTTTTTCTCTGGTTCTTCGGGAGCAGCGGATTCGCGCAATCGCAGCGGATCGGGCAGGATCTTTCTGCCGAAGAATACCAGCAGTTGAAAGCGGCAGGGAAGCTCCCCCAGCCGCCGCAGGTAGAACCGCCCCGCTCGCCGCGCGCGGAAAATATTATTCGCCCGGCGGACGGCGTCCAGAGCAACGGGCTGATGGTTCCCCTGGATACCTCTTTTTCAGTGGTGCCCTTTACCAACGGTTCTCCCCCGGAATATCGCAACGACGACGGTTCCACCTCGCCCATTCCCCTTTCCTTTGCCTTCACGTTCTATGGGAGCCAATATACCCAGGTTTATATCAACAATAATGGAAACCTTTCTTTCGATGGCCCCTATTCCAGTTACAGCTCCACCGGCTTCCCGATCCAGGAGTTCGCCATGGTGGCTCCCTTCTGGGCGGACATCGACACCCGCAACCCGGCCAGCGGGGTGGTATATTACAAATCCGAAGCGAACCGCTTTATCATCATCTGGGACAGCGTGGGGTACTATTCCCAACACGCCGATAAGGTGAATACCTTTGAATTGATCATTACCGACGGCAGCGATCCGCTGATCGGGATCGGCAACAACGTCTGCTTCAGTTACGGGGACATGCAATGGACCACCGGGGACGCTTCCAACGGGGTGGGCGGCTTCGGCGGCATCCCCTCTACCGTGGGCGCCAATAAAGGAGATGGGGTCAACTATGCCCTGGTGGGGCGCTTCGACCACGAGGGGGTTGATTATGACGGACCCGGCGGCAACCATGACGGGGTGAGCTATTTGGATAACAAACATTTCTGCTTCAACGTGGCGCAGGGCGCCGGCACCATTTCCGGTACGGTTTTCCTGGACGCCAACGGCAACGGCGTTCAGGATCCCGCCGAGAACGGCCTGCCGGGTTGGACCGTGCGTATCGACCCCGGCCCGCAATTCACCACCTCGGACCTGAACGGAAATTACTTTTTCAGCTTCCTGGCCCCCAATCTCTACACCGTCAGTGAAATCCTGAAGCCCAACTGGACCCAGACCTACCCCGCGCCGCCGGGAACCCATACCGTCAACGTGGACTCCGGCCAGACCTTCGTGGATATTGATTTCGGCAACCAGCCCATCGCCAACGTGCAGGATTTGTCGGTAAGCGTGGCCGGCGGCATCGCCCGCCCCGGTTTCCAGAAGTTCTACGGGATTGTGTACCAGAACAAGGGAACCATTGCAGTCAACGGCACGGTCATTTTCACCCTGCCGCCGCAGTTAGGCTATTTAGACAGCAGCCCGGGAGGAGTTTATAATGCCGGCAACCACACCGTCACCTGGAACCCCGGCTCTGTTCCCGCGGGGCTGGTGGGCTGGCTGTGGGTGAAGGCGCAGATTCCCGCCAACGTTCCCCTGGGTACCGCGCTCACTTCTTCGGCGCTCATCAACCCCCTTGCCGGCGACGTGTTTCCGTTCGATAACCGCGATTCGGAAACCCAGATCGTGCGCGGCTCCTTCGATCCCAACGACAAAGAAGTATCGCCCGTGGGCGTGGGGCCTTCGGGGTTGATCACCCGGGAAGACACCCTCACCTACCAAATCCGCTTCCAGAACGTGGGCACCGATACCGCTTTCAACATCGTGGTGCGCGACCTGTTGGATGAAGATTTGGATCTCTCCACGGTGCAGATCGGGGCCAGCAGCCATCCCTTCACTTTCGGAATCGTGGATCCCCGGGAGCTGGTGTGGACCTTCACCGATATTCGCCTGCCGGACAGCACCACCAACGAAGCCGCCAGCCATGGTTTCGTAAAATTCACCGTAATGCCGAAGACGACGGCCCCCGCGGGCGCGATCATTCAAAACAGCGCCGCGATCTATTTCGATTTCAACGCCCCGGTAATTACCAACGTGGTGCAAAACCAGATCGCCAACGAGGTGGGGAATATCGCCATATTGCCCACGGCGCACAATTTCGGCTCCGTGGACGTCGGTTCCAACGCTTCCCACACCTTCGTGCTCAGCAATGAAGATTTGCTCTTCGGAAGCCTGAACATCTCCGCGGTAACCCTGGCGGGAGCCAACCCGGATCAATTCGCCATTGTGAGCGGGGGTGGTTCCTTTACCCTGGGGCCGGGCGGAACCCGTAACATCGTGGTGCGCTTCCAGCCCACTTTCCTGGGCGCCATGAGCGCGATTCTGCGCATCAACAGCAACGACCCGGATGAAAATCCCCTGGATGTCGCCCTGGGCGGTACCGGCACGGGCACCGCGTTCCCCAATATCTCCATCAATACCCCTAACTATAATTTTGGCCTGATAACCGTGGGATTGAACCCTTCCCCCACTTATACCCTGGTGATTACCAACGCGCCGCCTGCCGGGGCCACCCTGGTGGTGGATTCCGTGACCGTCAGCGGCAAGAACGCGGATTTATTCAACATCGTCAGCGGCGGGGGGGCGTTTACCCTGGCCCCTAATGCGAACCGGAACATCATTATCCGCTTTATCCCCAACACCGTGGGCAATATGAACGCTACCCTGAAGCTGTACAGCAATGACCCGGATACGCCCGTTTCCAGCGTCACCCTGCTGGGCAAGGGCGGGCTGGACGTCACTACCGCGGTCTTTCAGAATCCCGCCGCCACCAAATATGCGGACATCGTGGTGGCCTCCAACGTCTTTCTCTCCGCCGCGCCCACGGTGCGCGCCTGGGTCGGAAATGATACCAGCGCCATTCCCATGTCCCTGATCAGCGGAAGCGGGAAAATCTACAAAGGCCCTTATACTTTCACCGCCAGCGACACCTTTTCCCTCTCCACCCGGGTTATCGTGGACGATTTTGATACCACCCTGGTGCGCAGCTTCGCCGTTGCATTGATGAAGCCGGGTATGAATCAGAGCATCGTTGCCCTGAACGGCCGGGCGATGTTGCGGGTGAGCGAGGACGCCCTGCGGGAAGAGACCTGCTTCTTATCCGATTACCGGGAAACCTCCGAAGCGACGGTGTACCAGTTCGGTCCCGCCAAAACCTTTGAAAAACCCCTGACGCTGCTGTTGAGCTACGATGAGAGCGTCTATCCCGATCCCGGCAAATTATTCATATATCAAAAACAGGGTGAAAGCTGGGCAACCCTGGAAAGCCAGGTATTCAGCGGGCAGCGCCAGGTGCGGGCATTTGTGAATACGCTTGGGGAGTTCAAGTTAGGGTATGATGCGAGTTACGCCGGGAGCAACGTGGTACCCACGGAACTGGTTTTGAAGCAAAACTACCCCAATCCTTTCAATCCCATCACCACGATTGAATACGACCTGCCGCAGGACGGCGGCGTGGAATTGGCGATTTACAACCTCTTAGGGCAAAAGGTCAAAACCCTGGCGAGCGGCTTTCAGTTGGCCGGCGCCCATCGTGTGGAATGGAACGGAACCGATGAGCGGGGCAATGCCCTGGCCAGCGGGGTGTATTTCTATCACTTGTGGGCATCTCCGAAGGAGTCACTGGCCAGCCCTTCGGGTGAGGCCGGGCAAACGGTGCAAACCCGGAAACTGCTGTTACTGCGGTAGGCTGGCAGAGGCAGTTTTGAACCACGAATATAAGGCATAGGGTATGGGGGAGAAAAAATAGTTTTCCTTATACCCTATACCTTATACCCAAAAACTAACAGTTTCAACGTGTACCTGTTCAGTATAAATCGCCGGACACTTTCCCCTGCCTTCTCTAAAGCGGTTTGGGCAGGGGAAGTCCCGGCGCGAAGATTGAAAATCGCGATCATCAATAAAGGAGTGAAACCGATGCGAAGAAACCTGTGGATATACCTGGCCGGCCTGGCCGTGCTGCTGTTTGCCTGGGGATGCAAAAAAGGTTCGGTGATTCCGCCGGAAGAAACTGAATATACCCTGGAAGAGTTGATCCAGCAAGGCTGGGCGGCGTTCGAACAGGGCCAATACCTGACCGCCCGGGACAGATTCGACCGGGCCTGGGAGAAGAATCCCTTGGAGGTAGAAGTGTACAATGGGCTGGGGTGGAGTTACTTCAAGTTGGACAGTTTAGAGCAGGCGACCCGGCAGTTTCACATCTGCTACTGTTTGTTCGACACCACCGCGGATATTGCCGCCGGCTGGGCCTTCGTGCTCAACGCCCAAAAGCATTATGAAGAATCCAACGAAAAGGCCGTCCAGGCGCTTGCCTTGAACGCGGCCTGGGCCTTCACCCATGCCCTGCCCCTGGACGTAAAGGATTTGCGCCTGCTGAAAGCGGAAAATTACTATCTGCTGGGCAATTTCACCCAGAGCCTGGCGGAGGTGAAAGTCCTGAATCCCGCATTTCCGCTGACGACCGTTGCTTCCGACCTGGACCGGGCCGCCCTGGCGGCGGAGATCGAGCGGTTGAAGGGGATTATTTAATTCCCATTCCGGGCCGGCGATCTCGTCCATATACTTCATCGCTATCCGGGAAACCGGCATTTTACCGGTATGATCCTTCAGCGAAAGCCGGGAGTGCTTTGGAGTCGCACTCCCGGCTTTTTTCTTGTCCGCGCCATTTATACTTCGCGCGGCCACAAATTGCGCTTTTCTTCTGGGGCTGAGACTAAGAACTTCGTAGCCTTAGCCTGCGTAAAAGCGAAATTTATGCCCGTTTGCAGTATAGTTCTTAATATGCCGAGGTAAAATGTGCAAGTTGTGCTGCGCCTACCTTATGTGATAAGGCACGCTTAATCTTTTATTGAAACAAATAGCGCATATTCAGCCGGGCCAGGTAGTCAAAGCGTTTTTCCCCGGCGATCTGGTAAACAACGTCACCCGCAAACCCCACATTCTTATTAACCATCTTGCCGAACGTCGCGCGAAGGGTATAGAGGTTCTTCTGGTCGCCGTTCAAATCAACAATTAATTCCGGGGTCAGGTTCAGCCAGAAACCGGTTTCGAAGCTGAACACCGTCAGCAAGCGCAGGCTGAGATCATGAACGTTGCGGCCGTTCTCATCTTCCTCCAGGGAAATAAGCTCTTTGATAAGAGGAGTCAGCATGAATCCTTCGCCGGGATAAAAGGAGGCTGCCAGGTAGGGCGCAATAATGTTTTGCCCGAAGCCGGTACCCGCGTTTACGTCCCCGTTATTCAAAATAAAATCCGCGCCGATCGCCAGGGAGCGAAATACCGATTCCCGGGGTTTCTGAATTACAGAGGCCAGGGCGTTGAAGATAATATCGCCGATCTCGGTGGTAGTGCCGGAAGGAAAATCGGCGTAAACCAGCGGCGCAGAAACCCCAACACTGCTCCAGCGGGAGAATGCAAAATCTCCCCCGGCAGATAATTCGAAAATATAGCCCGCGGAAAGGAGGTCAACCCTTCCGACATTCGCTTCGAAGCGGGAGCGCGCTTCCGTGGGATCGGTTCCATTAGCAGAAAGCGGGCGCGCCTGCTCCTGGGATTGAAGCGGAACGCCGCAAACCATGATCGCCGCCAGGCAGAGCCAAACCGCCTGCCGGTAGCGCCGCAGGGCGCAGTACTCACTTGAGAAATCCTTTGTCGCCGCATGCACGAAAATTTTCATTTCAGCCTCCTGATCGAATAAAAGCCGCAAAATATACCATCTGGTACGGTTAAAGGAAAGACGTTTTATTCGCGCCAGGTGCGATTTTGCCCGGTTGAGTTGCGTCCTCAAAAACTACCGCATGAAGAATGAGATTGGAATGATTGGCATTTCAAACTTCCCACCGGTTGGTAACAAATTTTTTCACGCTGTTTAATTCGACAATGTCACATTTCAGGTTTTACCGCAGAGAACGCGGAGTTCGCAGAGAGATATTTATAAAAAAAACTATATTTCTCAGCGTTCTTTGCGGCCTCTGCGGTTAAATGTGACATTGTCAAGTTAAATCCTTTTTGTTGATGTTATAGGGTTATCGGCGAAATTCGTTCTTCAAGGCCAAAATAAAACAAGCACTTCTTTTTCTTTTCCGAATCCTGTAAATTGGATGGTTAAGTTTTATCGGAGAAACCGGAAACGCGCATGGAGAGGCGTAATTCTTATGCCGAAAAAAGAAAGCCACGACCAGGAAATGCCTTTTCTCGAGCATCTTGAGGAACTGCGGCAGAGGCTGATCAAATCCCTCTTAGCCCTGGGGGTGGGAATGATCGCCTGTTTTTCCGTCGCCAAATACATTTTGAATGTTCTCACCTACCCGGCCAGCCGGCTTACCCCGCCCCTGGAATTCCAGTTTCTGAAGGTGCAGGGCATTCTGGTGGTCTATTTGGAGATCGGGTTCTTCGGGGGGCTGATGATGGCGCTGCCCTATATTCTCATGCAAATCTGGCAGTTTGTTTCCCCGGGATTGAAAACCGAAGAGCGGCGCTATTTTCTTCCCTTGATTTTTTCCTCCACGCTGCTCTTTGCCCTGGGACTATCATTCGCCTATTTCATCCTGCTGCCCTTTGTGCTGAATTTTTTCATCGGTTTGGCGCCGGCTAACATCGTGGCGAATATCGCCATCGATTTCTATATCGGTTTTGCGCTGCGAATGATTTTCCTGTTCGGAGTGGTTTTCGAGCTTCCGGTGTTGTGTTATTTTTTAGCTAAAGCGGGAATCATTACCGCGGTTTTCATGCGCAAATATCGCCGCCACGCCATTGTGCTGATTTTCATCGTCGCTGCGGTTTTGACGCCGCCCGACCCGATCACCCAGATCATTCTGGGCATTCCCCTGACCATTCTCTACGAAGCTTCCATCTTCATCGTGAAATGGGTGGAAAAATCGGCTAAACAACCGGAATTGGCGGAGGAAGCTTCTCTGGAAAAGCCTTTGGAGACGGAGTAGGGGGGAGGATAAAGGATAACGGATGAGGGATGAAGTGAAAAGTGAAAAATGGAAAAGATTGTCCCGGCAAGGTGGGATACGAGTAGTGAAAAGGATAGAAGCAACTTAAAAAGGAACCAGTGAAGGGTACGCTCAAAATTTTCGAACCTTTTGAAAGCGATCTCAAAAAATTCGATGCGCATTTTGCGGAGATCATGCGCTCGGACGTGAAGATTGTGGACCAGATCGCTAAATATATCGTGAAACACAAAGGCAAGCAATTCCGCCCGGCGCTGCTGATCGTCTCCGCCCGCACCGTGGGAGAGGCGCTCCCCGCAACTTATGCCACCGCCGCGGTGGTGGAATTGCTGCACACCGCCTCCCTGGTTCACGACGACGTGTTAGATGATTCCGAGCTGCGGCGCGGTTTCCGCACCATCCACAAAGTCTGGAAGAACAAGCTGGCCATCCTGATGGGCGATTACCTGCTCTCCAAATCCCTCATCGCCGCCACGGAAACCGGCAGCCTGGAGATCATGAATACCGTGGCCACGGTGGCGAAGCGCCTCATCAAAGGGGCTATGTTCGAGCTGCAAAAGGCCCGCAAGCTGGATATTACCGAGGGCGATTATTTCCGCATGATCGGCGATAAAACCGCCTCCCTGATCTCCGCCTGCTGCGAGTTAGGCGCTTTGACCGTGAACGCCCCGCCGGAATACCGCCAGGCTTTGAAGAATTTCGGGGAAAATTTGGGGCTGGCTTTCCAGATCAAAGATGATTTATTAGATTACGAAGGAAACAGCGGCATCTTAGGCAAACCGGCTCTGGCCGACCTGGAAGAGAAGAAAATCACCCTGCCGCTGTTGTACGCCCTGCGGGAATCCCCCGAAAAAGAGCGCAAAAAGGTTGTAAAGATCATTAAAAACGGCGCGGGCAGGAAAGAGCTTCAGTACATTCTTCAACTGGTAAAGGAGCGCCGGGGATTGGAAAAAGCCCGGGAGCGCGCCAACGGCATCAAAGAAGCGGCCATCGAAGCGCTGGCGCCCCTGCCGGCGTCTCCCGCCCGGGAATCCCTGGAGGCCCTGGCTGAATTCGTCTTAACTCGAAAGAACTGAACTATGAATACCGCATCCCGGTTACGGAAAATAGCGTGGCAAAGCGCATGGCGCAGAGCGCCAGAAGCAGGCGGCGCGGGGTTAATCTCCGTTTTCCGCGCTCCGCTCTCTTCGCTTTGCGCCATGCGCTCTGCGCTCTGCGCCATACTCATCGTTACCCTGCTCCTCGCCGGCTGCGGCGACTCCTACCGCGAGCCAGTCTCGCAGCGGCAAATCCTGCTGGGCACTTACGTGACCATCACCAGCTATGATGTGGATATGGACCCCGCGGCCGTCAACCGGGCGATCGGCGCCGGGTTCGACGCCATCCGGCAAGTGGAAGCGATGACCAATCCCTACGATTCCGCCTCCACCGTGGGCGCGCTCAACCGGCGCAGCGGCGAAGCCCGGGAAGTTCTCCCGGATCGCCATTTTAACGATTTGCTCTCCCGGGCAATGGAAGTGGCGCAGGAAACCGGGGGCGCGTTCGATTTCACCCTCTGGCCGGTGTTCCGGCTCTGGCGTTTCGATACCGACAGCGCCGCAGTGCCCGCGCAAGAGAGCATCCGGCAGGCGCTGGCCAGGGTGGGATACCAAAAGGTGGAAGTTGACTCCCAGCGCCTCTTTCTGCCCGCGGGCGCGGAACTGGATTTGGGCGGCATCAGCAAGGGATTTGCGGTGGAAATGGCCCGGCGAGTATTGCGCGGGCAGGGGCTGCGGAATTTCATCATCGACGCAGGAGGCAACCTCGGCATCGAGTGGAACCATGAAGAAGACATCCAGATTTTTGTGCGCCATCCCCGCCGGGAAGGGCAGTTCTGGGGACAATTTCCCCTAGGGCGCAGTTGCGGGGTTTCTACTTCCGGCGATTATCAGTTCTATTTTATAGAGAACGGGCGGCGCTACCATCATATTCTGAATCCGCAAACCGGCTATCCCGCCGATGGCGTGGCGGCGGTCTCCATCATCGCCCCCGACGCCATTACCGCGGACGGGTTTTCGACCGCCGTTTTTGTAATGGGGCGCGAGCGGGGGAAGGAATTCATTGAATCTCACCCGGAATTGCAGGGGTTGATTATTTTCCAGGATAGCGGCGACTCCCTGCAAACCTACCTTTCCGCCGGCGTGAAGGAGAAATTTACCTCCCTGGCGGAAGAGAGTGAGAAGTAAGAAGTGGCAAGTGAGAAGTGGACGTTACAACTTCTGACCCACCTTCCTCCAAAGGAGTTATTTCGTAACGAGATAGACTTTTTCACCTCTTAATTTCCACCTGCAACTTTTCACTTGCCGCTTGTAACTTTTCACTTGCCACTTCTCACTTCTTACTTACATGGAAGACGCCAAATTTTTAATCATCCGCCTGAGCTCCATCGGGGACGTAATTCTTACTTCGCCGCTGGTGCGGCAACTGCGGGAGCGCTTTCCCGCGGCGCAGATCGATTTTTTGATCCGCCGGGAATACGCGGAGCTGGTGCGCTACAATCCGCATTTATCCAATATTCTGGAATTGGACGCCAGCCGGGGGCGGGCAGGGCTAAAAGCCATGAAAGCGCGCCTCCGGGAAGCGGGATACAATGCCATCCTGGATTTGCACTGCAACTTTCGCAGCGTTTTTCTGCGAAACTTCCCAAATCATCCCCCGGTGTACAAAATCCAGAAAAACCAGCTTCCGCGCTTTTTGTTGGTCAAGTTCAAGATCAATTTATACCGGCGGTTGTACGGCCACCCCCTTTCCGCGGCGGAGAAGTACCTCCGCGCCGCCGCGCCGCTGGGCCTTTCCCGGGAGGACCTGCGCCCGGAGCTGCATCTCCCCCCGAATACTGAAGAAAAAGGGCGGGCAATCTGGCAGGAGCTAAGCCGGGAGAATTTCCGGGTGGTGATGGCCCCCGGGGCGCGGCACTTTACCAAACGCTGGCCCCCGGCCTTTTACGCGCAATTGATCCGGGAAATTTACCGGCAACGGGGCTGGCGCACCTTGTTGGTGGGCGGGCCGGATGAGTTGCAGACCATCAAAGAAATCCAGCGCCGCACCGGGAACGAAATCCAGCAAAGCCGCGCCGGGGAGCTTTCCCTGTTAGAAACCTTCGCGGTGATGCGCCGGGCACCCCTGTTTATCAGCAACGACTCCGGCCTGATGCACGCCGCGGCGGCGTTCCAAATTCCCCAAATGGCCATTTTCGGCTCCACAGTGCAGGAACTGGGATTCTTCCCCCTCAACCCCAATGCCCGGGTGTTAGAAAACGCCGGGCTGGGCTGCCGCCCTTGCTCGCACATCGGGCGGGCGTCCTGCCCGAAGGGGCATTTCAAATGTATGCGGGAGATCACGCCGGCGCGGGTTTTGGAGGAGATTGGGGAGAAGGGTTTACGGGATTGATGGTCAAGGTTCAACCTGGTAACGTTCGAAAACATATCCTTTCCATAGATGATGAGAACGGATTTCACCCTCCCGTTTAAACGATGGGGCCGGTTTTTGGCGGATTTGTTTTTCCCGCCGCTCTGCCTGGGCTGCCAGGCCATCCTGGAATCGCCCACCGCCCTCCCGCTCATTTGCCCAAACTGCCTGAACTCCCTCACCCCTTTGCCGGAAGATTTCCCGCAAATCCACATCCTCAACCGGCTGCACCCCTGCTACCTCGACGATTTGTGGATCGCATTCGAATTCAGCGAGGTTATCCGGGCGCTTTTGCACTCCATCAAGTATCAAAAAATGCCCCGGCAGGGGATGCGCCTGGGCGCGTATGCCGGGCATATTTTATCGAGGCGGTTGCAATCCGCCGGCGAAGCGTTGGTGCTGCCGGTGCCGCTTCACCCCCTGCGAACGAAAGAGCGGGAGTATAACCAGAGCGCGCTGATTGCCCGGGGTATGTTTGAAAATCTTGAAAATGAAATTGTTGAAAATCTGCTGGTGCGCCGGCGCTATACCGCCACTCAAACCCGCTTGAATCGCATGAGACGGAAACTCAACGTCAAAAATGCTTTTGCGGTTGGGGAAGAAATCCCCCTGGCGGATCGCGCGGTGATCCTGGTGGATGACGTGGTTACCACCGGGGCGACCATGAACGAATGCGCCCGGGTGCTGAAAGAACAGGGAGCGAAGCGGGTGACCGGAATGGCCCTGGCAACGCCGGTGCAGGGAGGGTGACCCCCCTGCCCGCTTCGACGCCCTGAGTCGGCTTTTAGGCTACAAGTAGGTAACGTGGCGGGAGCGCCGGAGAATGATCCATTGCCACTTTTTCAATTTTGTTCCCCCGCAACTGGGGAACATCAGGTTGTCCGGATCATCGTCGTAATGCCAGAGCGAGCAGGCGTGCCCAACCTCATGGGCGAGACAGAACCCGTCCGGACCTTCGACGGTAACGTAATCCACCAGCGGCCCCAGGGAACACCCTCTTTTGCCCTCCACGTCGCGAACCACGAAAACGACCACCGGCGCGGCGTAGCCGATCAATCGCAAAAAGGCGCTGTCGAAGCAGTGAACGTTGCTGTTGTTCTCAAAATAGGTTCCGGCAGTCCAGAGGTCATCGCCCAAAGCCCCAGCGTCGCAGTGGGTATCCAGCGCGTTCTCCGGGGAGTCTTTCAAGGTTTCAATATGGGAAACTTTGATCTTGACGTTAGCTTCTTTTTTGTAGATTTGCTTCGCGGATTCAATGGATTTTTGGAGGCTCTCCGCGGTGGCCATGGCCCGCTCTTTGTCGCTGAGAATGAGGATGCAGAGCCGCAGCTTTTTGGGAAGCTTAATCCCAAATATCCCGGCGATGATGTCCAGGATGCCGATGATGGTCCAGACGATCTCCAGAATGAGCTTCCAGATCCAGTTTATCAGCCGTCCCAGGATGGGGATGGAGAGGATCAGCCCGATAAACGTGGCCAGAAAATTCAAGGCAAACGTTACCACCTCGCAAATCACGTAAGTGACCCACTTGATCACTGTGACCACCACCCAGCGCACTACCAGTACGAAGATGGTTTCCAGCCAGCAGAACCATTTATTGCAGCAGGCGCACCACCATTTGCACTTCCGCTGCTTGCAGCGTTGCACGGTCTTTTCAACCCATTCGTCGATGGGTTTCTCGACCTTTTCTTCGACCAGTTTTTTATATTCTTTGCAAACCTGTGCCATGGTATTTACCTCGTATTGAATTTTGATGTAAGGGTTGAAGCTCAGGCTCCGCTTGCCCGGAGTGATGAGCGCATTTGAGAAATGACGCGAATTAATTTCAGGTAAGAGCGGGCTAATCCTAACAGCTTTCCCACGAGCGCGCCTCCAAGGATGATGCCCAACCCGGCGGCAAAGTTTTTCCAGCTTAGCGGAAAATAGCTCATCCCGGAAACGAACGGCAAAATAATCAGGAACAGGATGGCAAGGGCGAGGAATACGGAACCCATGCCGCACCCGCATTCAAAATAGTAGTCATTCAATTTGGCCTGGAAAATCTGCGCCCGGTCAGGGGCCAGGTTTTTAAGCCGGAGGGTAATTTCGGAGAAGGGGCTGTCATCTATCTTGCTCTTCCAATAAGAGGTTTTCAGGAAATTCAGCATTTCCGCGTTATCAACGCACAAAATCTTCTCAGTTGCCGGATTGCGGAGCGCCATTCTATCGAATTCCTCATGGTTTTGTAATCTTCATTCAACCTTTATCCCTGGTGAACACGTCTCGCCATCCCTGCCTCTTCACTCGTAGAGAAAGCGGGAGCAAAAATCCTCTCAAGCCGGAATATTGATGAATGAATTTTTGATGTGGAATTATCCGGCAGTGGGGGCTATTCGACACAAAGTTTCACGCGCCGTTTAGCCCTTGCATTGAAATCGGGATCGTGTCTATATTTGCCGCTCATAAAGAAAAAGGAAAGGTTTGAATGCTTGGCGGAAAAGAGAAAAGAGCCCTGCGGGCGCAGGGCAACCAGCTCAGAACGGAAATCTGGGTTGGCAAAGAGGGTATTTCCGAAGGTACTCTGAAAGCATTGGAAAATTCTTTCAACACCAAAGAGCTGGTCAAAATTAAATTGCAGGAAAACTGCCCCCTGGATAAACAGGAGGTCGCCGATATCCTCTGTCGCAAAAGCCGCTCGGAGCTGGTGCAAATACTCGGCAATACTCTTCTGCTCTACCGGCCTCTACCGGAGGAACAGTAACAGGGGCGGTGGCAGGAGCAGGCGCAGTAACCAGGGGCAGTGGGCAATGTCGAACATCCGGTTGCTTACTGACTCCTGCTTACTGCCCCTGCTCCTCTTCCTCCAACTCCGCCTCTACCATTCTTGCCGCCGCGGTTCCCTGGCCGATGGCCACCGAGATGTAGCGGCGCTCCGGGGGAACGGTCAGGTCCCCGGCGGCGAAAATACCCTTTACGGAGGTTCTGCCGGTCTCATCCACGAGCACCCGGCCATCAGGGTGGCGGGCGAGGGGAGGATGGATCTCCGGCAACTGCACCTCCACCCCGATGCGAATAAAGCAGGCCTCCGCGGTCAGCAATTTCCCGGAGATCAGCTTTACCGCCTCCAGCCGCTCCTTCCCTACTAAGGCGGCCACCTGCTCCCCGGCCAAAACGTCGATGCCGGGGGTTTCCAGCAGGCGGGAACGGAATCTCCGCCGCGCCCGCAATTCTGCGCGCAGGAGCATTTGCACCTGCGCCCCGGCTTCGGCCAGCCGCACCGCGGTCTCCGCGGCTTCGTCCCCACCGCCCACGATGACCACTCGTTTTCCCCGGAATCGCTCGATGTCTTTGCGCGCCGAACCGCTCTCGGCAAGGTATTCCCCGGGCGCCTTCAGCGCGCGGGGCGCTGCCCCGGTAGCCAGCAGCACCCGGCGGGCGCGAATTTCGCCGCCTTCCCCGGTTCCCAGGGTTAAATGCGTTGGTTGCTGCGATACCCGGAGCACCCGAACGCCGGTGCGATACTCGACCTGTTGCTGCTGAAGGTGCGCCACGAATTTTTTCACCAGGTCTTTCCCGGGGATGGTAAAGTGCCCGAGCAAATCCGGCACCGGGTCGTCGATTTGCCGGAAAACCTGCCCGCCAAGTTGTTCGGCGCCCTCTAACAGCAGGGTGTCCACCCCGTTTCCGGCGGCAACCAGCGCCGCGCTCATCCCCGCCGGCCCCCCGCCAATGATCACAATATCTCTGATAATTCTGCTTTGATCCATTTTGGCCCCCGTTTCAAACCTCTTCCGGAACCGGTTTAGACAACCAGGCTGTTTATACGATTATGAAATACTCCCTTAAAGTGTCCGAAACGAAACTGCAAATTCCAAGTAGTAAAATTCGAGGGAAATGAAAAGCGCAGAAAAACGATGGGAAACGGCCTTTGGAGAATCATCCATAAGGAGATGGCATGACGGAAAATTATATTCATATACCCGCGGCCTGGTGCCGGGATAAACAGATAATTTCCGGGTGTCTCACCCTGGAAGCCGCCCGGGAAATCGCCGAATCGGGAATTCCGGATCGCTACCTGGTGCCCGTCAAGGCATATTACGGGAGAAAACAACCCTTCGGAGAGACCCTGGCCCCTGCGGGCGCGGTGAGGGCGAAATTCCGGGAAAAAATGCTGTTCCGCCCGGCCACGGCGTCAATTTGAACACTTACAAACCTGGGCGCCTTCTTACGATAACACTGTTTTAGTGCCCAAACCCGCGCATCATCGGGAAAGCGTGCAGCAGCCCGGGAAAAAGCGCTTCCATGCTTTCCTGCGCGCCTTTGGAGCTGCCCGGCAGGTTGACGATGAGGCAGTTGCCGCGCAGGCCGCTCACTTCCCGGGAGAGCATGGCGTAGGGGGTGCGCTCTTTGCCGTGCTTGCGCATCGCCTCCGCAATGCCGGGAATTTCCTTGTGGATGACTTCCCGGGTGGCTTCCGGGGTAACGTCGCGGGGGCCTAACCCGGTGCCGCCGGTGGTAAACAGCAGATCGATCTTTTCCTGGTCCGCCAGTTGGATCAAGCGCTCCCGGATTTGTTCTTTTTCATCCGGCAGCACCTCGTACACCGCCACGCTCACTTCCTGTTTTTCTAAAAATTGTTGGATGATCTTGCCGGATTTATCCTCCCGCTGCCCGGCAAAGGTGGAGTCGGAGATTACCAGCACCGCGGCGCGCAGCGGTTCTGCAAAGCCATCCCGGAAACTGCTCTTTCCGCCCTTTTTTTTCACCAGCTTGATATCGCTGATAGCCAGGTCTTCATCCAGCGGTTTAAGCATGTCGTACATGTTCAGCAGCGCCCCGGCCACCGCGGCCAGCGCCTCCATTTCCACCCCGGTTTTCCAGATCGCCTTCGCTTCCGCGAACACTTTGATGCGATCTTCTTCGAATTCAAATTTCAGGTCGATCCAGTCTAAGGGGAGGTTGTGGCAGAACACCATCCATTCGGAACAGCGTTTGGCGGCGTTGATGCCGGCGGCGCGGGCCACTTCCAGCACGTCCCCCTTGGGCACGGTGCGATCGATTACCCTGTGAATCGTTTCCGGTTTGGCGATGAGCGTTCCTTTGGCCATCGCGTAGCGCAAGGTGTTGAATTTGGGACTGACGTCGATCATGCGCATCTCCGAAATCTTTTAATCTTGTGCAGGTGCATGGTTAAATGGCTGAGGAGTGCAGAATTTATTCTGCACTGTTAGTACTACAACGAGAGTTATGCCTTTTTAGTCATTCTGAGCGTCCGGATGGAGCGAAGAATCTCAGTTTTCCAGTCATAAATGGAGCGCAAAAGGGGATTCTTCAGTTGCTTCGCTCCTTCAGAATGACAAGTCTCGTTGTAGTATTAGCGTAAGTGCAAAATAAATTTTGCACTCCTTCCCTCCCTTTCTACCCCCCGATCAGGGCCATAGACTGGGAGACGTCCAACGGCCGGCTGCGCCGCTTTTCCGCCTCCCAGCCGTCTTTGAAGCGCCGCCCGATGCACTGCCGGAACAGGTTTTTGATTTCTTCATCCGTGGCCCCGCTGCGCAGCAGGGTTTTTAAGTCTAAAACCCCTTCCCCGTAGAGGCAGGTTTGCAGGGTTCCCCGGGCGGTAACGCGAATGCGGTTGCAACTGCCGCAAAAGGTGCGGCTGAATCCGGCAATGATCCCCAGTGCGCCTTTATGCCCGGGAACCCGGAAATTCATCGAGGTGGAGCTCGCTTCCGATGCCAACGGATAGAGGTCCGGGTATTCGTTTCGCAGCCTCTCCAGTATCCGTTTATAGTTCCAGAATAATTTTTGCCGGCCCCCGTCGGCGCCGTTGAAAGGCATTTCTTCGATGTAGCGCACCTCCACGGGGTAGTCGCGGCCCAGGCGCGACATGGGTATAATATCTTCCGCGTTCTGCCCCTCCATCAGCACCATGTTGATCTTCAGGGGAATATCATGAGCGAGGATGGTATGAAAACAAGCCAGCACCCGCTCCAGTTCATCCCGGCGGGTCATTTGTAAAAACCGTTCCCGGTCCAGGGTATCTATGCTCAGGTTGATGGATTTGACGCCCAATCGCTTCAGCTCCGGCACGTGCGGGGCGGTCAGCACCCCGTTGGTGGTAATATGGATGGCCTGAATGCCTTCGATAGCGTGTACCCGGCGCAGGAAATCCATCAACCCTTTGCGCACGAAAGGCTCCCCGCCGGTAATGCGCACTTTGTTGACGCCCATGCCGGCCAACAGGCGGAGAATCCGTTCCATTTCTTCATAAGAAAGAATCTGGTCTCGGGCGAGGAAGGGAACGCCCTGTTCCGGCATGCAGTACACGCAGCGGAGGTTGCAGCGGTCGGTTACGGACAAGCGCACGTAGGTGATCCGGCGGTCGAAATTATCGATCAAGATATCTTCGGCAGGCGGTTGGTGGCGGCCATTGGGCGGAATTTCAACGGGGTGTATGGCGATTTTCATGGGTCGGCTCCTTTTCAAGCACGGAAGGCAGGCCCGTTTCCGGGCTTACCCTGCCCCGACGGGTGCGCCGGGATCGGCCGGGCATCGTGTCCCGCGGCGGGGAGGTAGATGCGGCGGCTCGGAGTGGTTTGGTTTGAGATATGGTTCTTTTATACTTCGCTTTCGGAAACGTCCTGCAGGATGTTTTCGGCTAATA